>CAYJJA010000040.1:15995-19757 GCA_964370355.1 uncultured Akkermansia sp.
CTCAATGCCAAGCGCGGCTTCTTATCGCTGGCGACAGGTGGCGCGATAAGCCCCGAGCCAGACTTCCCCATCTTTGGCAAAAAAACACTCAGCCCCCTACCCCAATCCACCCCACCGGGGAAAGATATCATGGCTCTCGTCAAGCAGCCTCTGATGAAGAAGCTCGACTACCCAGCTGATAAAAACCCCCTCTAAGAGGCGCGTGCAAAAAAGAGAGAGGGAAAAGCCATCACGCTCCCCCACTCATCGCTACGCAAGCTGCTGTATCGTCACACAAGTATTGCCAGAGTAATGATGTTTACTCTGGCAATAGTTATATTGGGGAGCAATTCGCATCAAAGCGAGCTGTCAACCTCGGGGGAAGGCTGAGCAAAAGCGCTCGCAGGCAGCTTTGAGAGCCTCATTCTCATAGTAATCTACACCTTCGAGATCCTTGATGAGCATCTCCAGCTCGTCGTCATCCTTTTGGATACGATTAAAATGCTCATCGGAGTTGAACAGCTTCTCATAGGCAGCTTGATCTGCAGGGCTACACGCCTGCACCATATCCTCAATCTCTTGAGAGACCTCAGCTAGTCGAGTAGCGAGCGCATCTATCTTTGTCGCCGCATCAGCTATGGGGATATCGTTGCTCATCAATAGTTCTCCTATATCAAAGAACTGCTGATAGATGTCAAGACTCTCATCGACGAGCTTCTTGAGCCCCGCGAAGCTTGCGGCTTCATCGGCATGGGCACTTTGGACGAGCGCGGGCAGGGCGCAGAGCGCCGCCATTGTAGTAAATGTATGAAGTTTCATCGACTACATGAATAACAGTTTGTTCAATATGAGTCAAGAAGAGTTAGAGCTTTTACACTCTCGCGCTATCCTATCATGACTCAGGCAGCAGTCCATACCACGAATCCAGCGAGAAGTCCCCCAAAGTAATAAAAATCTCCCCCAGCACATCACGAGCGAGCTCGCGATGCTGGGGGAGAGAGGCTTCTTTGAGCCGGCAGTTCTTATTTGTAGAACTCACCCTGAGGAGGCTGCTCGCGCACCTCGGGCTCGACATAGACTGGTCTATCCACATACACAGGTCTATCGACGTAGACAGGACGCTCGACATAGACTGGGGGGGGCACATAGACGGGACGCACGACGCGCACAGGGCGCGGGTGCACGATGACGGGATGTCTCACCACCACGTGGCGGGGATGCACGACGCGCACAGGGGGGCAGGGACGCACATGATGGCGGTGGTGGTGGCCACGGTGATGATGGCGATGACCTCCGCGCTGCGCCTCGGCGGGGAGGCAGAGGGTGATCGCGAGGAGGGGGGCGAGGAGATAGAGGGGACTGTTCATGAGTATTCTATTGTTAATGATGTTTTTGAGAAGAGGCAAGAGCCTCTATGTGCAAGAACGCGATGGCGGAGAAAGAATCTACAAGCTGGCTGAGAAAAAAAAGCGAGAAATCACATACTTATCCTGCGCTATTCTCCTCAATGAGCTCCTTGACCACATCGGGATCGCTGAGATCATCGGCTATCTCTTGGAGGTGTTCGCACTCATCGGAGAATTCCTCTTGAAGCTCAGGGATGACGACCTCGGTGATGTAGCTGCGCAGCTTCTGGACTTGATCTTCATCGGTGGCGAGATTGAGCAGAGCGTTCACCTTCTGGGAGTGGAAGAGCAATTTGATGTTTATATCGAGATCCTTTTGGACCAGCTTCTCCTCGCAGTATTCGAGAATGGCTTTGTAATTCTCGCCCAGATCGTCGAGCTCCTTGATGTAGATCTCGATCTCATCGAGCTCTTGCCCATCTTGCATCTCCTCTTCTTTCACCCCATCATCATCAAGATGACTTTGCTTCGTCGCTTGCTCCCTCTCGGCCTCGGCAACGAGCTCTTCGAGGAAGGATTCGAGGAAAGCATTGTGTCTCAAGACCTCTTGAGGGAGAGTAGGGATGAGAGCCATATAGGCCTCGACGCGCGTGATGGACGAGTCCGCCGAGAGACCTTCGAGCGCGTCGGCTACCTCCTTGCTCGGTGCGGTCGCGGGACGCAGCCTCTCCTCAAGATCGGAGAGCCCCGCGACCCCGCCGACAAAACCCGCGAGGGCGACACCCTCGGGACTGAGGGCGAGCATGGTAGGAAAGGCGCTGACATTGTACTTCCTCTGTAATTTTTTATTCGCAGCGAGGGCGTTCGGCGAGGCGGGCTTGCGTGGGAAGTCGAGCTCGACGAGGACGAAGTGCTCCTGAGCGTAGGCCTCAAAGCTGGGCTGGCTGAGGATATTCTTCTTGAGCGCGATGCAGGGGGGACACCAGTCTGAGCCTGTGAAGAGGACGAGTACTTTCTTCCCCTCGGCGGCGGCCTTCTCTTGGGCAGCGGGAAGATCCGTCTGCCAAGCCACGCTGGCGAGGCTGGGCGCGACGAGAGCGAGAGCTGCAAGGCTAGGTACGGCGAATGAAATCATGACTCTGACATTATACATCAATGCACAATAACTTAGCAAGCGCAGAGTGTAGAATCTTTTTCATCTGCCTCTGCGTGTGCTTTGCGTGATCTTGGGATGTTTTCTACTGTATCATGCTGCGCAAAGCTTGCCATGTGCTGTATGAACTCCCGTCAGAGTAATCAAAAGCGCGTGCCTCCCCCGCCAGGGGAGAGGCACGCGTGATCATTTTGATGCAGATGCAGTCTCTTAGAAGGAGAAGCGGTAGCCCGCGCTCGCATTCACGCTGTTCTGCCCATCGCGTAGCTCCAGCCCCGCGTCCATGAAGAAGGTGCCCGTCTCCATGCCCACAGGGACACTCAGCCCCGCGCCGAACTCAACGCCAAACATGCTGGCCTCCGCTCCCTCGATGCTGCGTGTCGTGCTGCCATCAATGAAGCTGACGTCCGCCGACATGCTGCGATCGCCCGCATCGGCTTTCACCAATGCGCGGAGGTTGAGCCTTGCCTTGCGGTTGACGATGTTTTCGCCGAACTCGGTAGCCATGCGTACCCCGAGGCCAAAGCTGGCGTAGGTCTGCGTCTGATCCCCGACGACGAGAGCCGCATCCGAGCCTGTCTCTGTGTAGCCATTCAGGCTCGCATGCACGAGCGAGACATTGAAGACAGGCTGCCAGAAGATGCTCGAGTCGGCATCTCTCGCGACATTGTAGCCCAGCTCATACATGAAGCCCGCTCCATAGCCGTCCGTGTCTCCTCGCGTCTCGTAGCTGCCTGTGTCAAAGCTGACGCTGCGGGTCAGCGAGGCCTCGGCAAAGCCGAGCGTGGCGACAAAGCTGTGATTCCAGCTCTTGCCCGTGATCTTGGCGTAGGCGGTGAGGTTGTAGGTATTGAGGTCTCCCGAGCCTATGTCGGACACACTGCTCTCGACGGTGCCGTAGAGGGCGGAGATGGCCATGCCGATGTCAACATTCGTCCCCGCTTGGGCATCCACGCCAAAGCTACCACCGTAGCTGTTGTACTGGTGCCCCGAGGCGGTGCCGTCGTTGCTGAGCTTGTTGTAGTTGCCCTCGGCGCTGATCCATGCCTGATAGGTGGTCTCTTGGGCGTAGGCGGCGGGGGTGCGTCCCATGGTGCTCGTGCGGTTGTGCAGATTGCCCAGCGTGCTATCGACGGAGGCGAGCAGCGAGCTACCCAGTGCGGTGGCGGAGGAGCCTGCTACAGCCGAGGCGAGCTTGTCCGCGGCTGCGGCGTTGCCCGTGCTCAGGTAGTTGTCCATGCTGTCGAGCACGTCGGCGAGATCGGGGTGTGAGCCTGTCGCGCC
>CAYJJA010000041.1:0-18820 GCA_964370355.1 uncultured Akkermansia sp.
TGTCTTGGGAACAGAGCGTTATGAATCTCGCCGCATCGACCGCCAGCTGCGCGGACGCTGCTCTCGACAGGGCGACCCTGGTGGCTCGCAGTTCTACCTCTCCTTTGAGGATGACCTGATGCGCAACTTTGGCGGCAGCGAGCGCATGACACGCATGATGGATCGCTTTGGCATGGATGAAGGTGAGGCTGTAGAGAATCGCCTCATGAACAAGGTCATCGAGGGCGCACAAAAACGCGTCGAGCAGCGCAACTATATGTGGCGCAAGCACATTCTCGACTACGATGATGTCATGAATCAGCAGCGTACCATCGTCTACGGCATGCGCAACAGCGCGCTGCTGAGCGAAGACCCACGCGAGCTGCTCTACGAGATGCTCGACTCCTGCGTCGCGCAGAAATGCGAGCTCACCCTCGCCCCAGATGCGGGCATCCCAGGGCGCGAGGATCTCCTGCACTGGCTCAATACCAGCTTCCCCATGACATGGGACGAGCAAGAGCTCGACCTCCCCAACCGCATCTCACGCGAAGCAGCCGAGTACATCGTCGATCAAATCAAGCGCAACTACGAGAAGAAAATCTCCGACGACCGCCCCGCACGCGTCGAGGCCAATGAGCGCAACATCGTCCTCACGGCCATCGACAAGCTCTGGCAGCAGCACATCACCGACATGGACGCTCTACGCGAGGGCGTGCGCCTCCGTGCCCAGGGTCAGAAAGACCCCCTCGTGGAGTACAAGGCCGAGGCCTACAATATCTTTGAAACACTCGTCCAGAATATAGAGCATGACGCAGCAAGTGGTCTGCTGCGCAGCAGTGGTCATCTCGGAGCATTTGAAGACTTCCTCTCCGGCTTCCCCATGAGCACACCGAGCGAGGAGGAGGAAGATGATGGTCTAGGCATAGCAGGACTAGATCTCGCCTCCCTCTTTGGCGCGAATAGCCCCCTTCTCAAGGCTCTGCGCGAGCAGGAAGAAAAAAAGCAAGAAGAGAGCACGCCAGCACCAACACTCGTCCAAGGCTTTAACCATAGCGACAACTTCTCTACACCAAGCAGCGAAGACCCAGAAGCTAGTGCAGAGGTCAAGGAGGTGGAATACGCCGAAAAACCCCTTGTCTTGCCAAAAAAAAAAGTGACGGTATCGATTAAACGACCAGCAGGTGCTGTCGATCCCGTCTACGTCGTTCCTTTCAATGATCTGTGTGAAGAAGAACCAGGCCAGACCGTAGGTGGTATGGACTCGGGCAACATGCACGATGCAATCACCTCCTTTGACGAGATCAAGTAAGAGTCAGCCCCTACTTTTCGTCCGACGCATGCTACCTCTCAGGTAGCATGCGCTCATTGTCCCTGAGCCCCTAGCTGCTCACGTGGATATCATACAGCTCACCCACTCCTAGCAGAAGCATGTCCACACACAACGTGCGCTCCGTTCTTGAGTATGTCCCCCATTTCAAAGGAAGACTCTTTGTCATCCATCTAGCCCTCAGCTTGCTGAGTGCTCGCGAGCTCATTGACGCACTGCTCGATATCGAGGCTCTCCACGAGACAGGCGTGCATCTCGTGCTCATCGCCGAGGGCGAGCGCGACTCCATGCAGGAGCTCATGATGCAGACTCTCGACTGCGAGCTCCATGCGGCGCATGTGGAAGAGGAGCTCTGCGACTGCCCCGAGCTCGTCCTTAAGAGAACACGCGAGATCATCCAGCGCAAGCAAATAGCCATCGTCACGGCGGGCTTGTTGGGTCGCTTTCACGACGCGATCACTGAGTTCTCCCTCGCCTTGGGCGCGCGCAAGTACATCTGCCTGCAAGACGGGGGTGTCCCCACGCGCGGAGGCGAGCCCATCTTCTCCATCCTCGAATCCGAGGTCACGGCAGCCCACGACTGCACCCATCATGGAGATCTCGAGCACGCAGCCGGCATCTGCCGTCAGGGCATCCCACGCGTCCACCTGCTCGATGGACGCCACCGAGGTGTGCTGCTCGATGAGCTCTTCTCCGAGGAAGGGGTAGGCACCATGGTACACGCGGATAGCTACCAAGAGATACGCCCCATACGCCCCGATGACATCCCCGAGCTGCTCTCCATGATCAGCCGCAGCATGGCAGGGGCAAAGCTCGTCAACCGCAGCTACGAGAGCATACACGAGAGCATTGAGAGCTACTACGCCTACACGCTCGATGACACCATCGTCGGCTGCGTCGCCATCTACCCCTACCCCGACGACAGGGCAGCGGAGCTGGGCTGCCTCTTCATCAAGCGCAATTTTGAAGGTCACGGCTACGGCAGAGCTCTCTGCGCCATGGTAGAGTGCAAGGCGCGAGAGCTGGGCTTTAAGACCCTCTTTGCCGTCTCGCAGAGTGCGGTGGCCTACTTCCGCGACACGCTAGGCTACAGTGCACTACCCCATCACCGCCTCCCCGCGACACGCCTCGCCCAGCTTGAGGCCAGCGGCCGCAGCTCGCTGGCCTTTGGCCGCGAGCTCTGATGCACTCATGGCGAGGGGCTACTGTTTATGATTGACTCATGTATGTATTTACGTACAATAACAGTCTATGATCAAATGCTTTTTACCCTACGGCTACACCTACAGTAGTCAACGTGAATATAATAAGTATGCCGCCTTACTTGAGCTAGGGCAGGGCGAGCGTGTGTATATGGAGATGACAGGCTGCCCTGCATGGGCTGTTGCCTGCTGTGATGCCCCCGAGGAGAAGGGGGTGTGGTTCTTTGACGATGTAGATGCCGTGGATATTTACAAGATGTATAGCAAGCAGAGCTATTTTGAGGAGTTCGAGCATAGCACGGCCGCGTGGTTCGACATTGAGGACCGTACAGAGCAGGTGATGGCAGAGATACACACCGAGATGCGCCAGACGCTGGAGTACCTGCAATTCATGCTGCGGAATGCCTCGACCGCAGCCTCTTACCCTGATTTGCGCGGTTAAGCCCCCGCTCAGTCGATGCGCGACCAGTCCATGACCTGCGGGATCACCTTGCGGATGATGTCTTGGATGTCCTTGTCTGCGGAGGCTGCGTCGCGATTCGCAGCGCTACCCCAGTAGGTGCCAATTTGCAAGTAGGCCCATCGCTGCACGTAGCCTTTGAGCACGCGGTCTATCATGTCTCGAAAGGTGCGCGACAGGTGGCTTGTCTCTACGCTCTCATGCCCTATGAAGAGGTAGTAGTTGATGTGCTCTATGTGCTTGACCGGGCCGTCCTTGAGCGCGGCAGGGTAGCTCTTGGAGGTCAGGCGGGTGAAGCGCAGCACGCGCCCGTCATCCAGCACGACGTCGTGCTCGGTGGAGAGCAGGTTGTTGTGCCCTTGGGTGGGGAGGCAGCGCTCGGGGCGGTGGATGGAGGAGTTCATATCGCTACCCGAGTAGACGATGGATACCTCCACGGGCGGGGTGCGATCGCCGTTGGCGGGCACGTAGCGTGCCTTGCTGAATTTGGTATCTGCTGCGAGAGCTGCGCGTTCCTTTTCGCTTTCTTGTATCGTCACTCCATACCAGCCTTGGGCATTGTAGTTGACGGGGAGATCGGGGCGTATGGCGGATTGCTTGAGCGTGGTGTCCTTGGGCAGGATGTAGATGATGCTCAGGATGGCTGCGATGAGGAGGGGGGGGAGGATGTAGGCTGTGAAATTTCTCATAATTCGATGTGCTCTAGAGAGTGAGTGAGATCAGGGTGTGTGATTGTGGCTCTGGGTGCGCACGACGACGCGGCGACGTTTTAGAAAGGGGATCTCACCTGCGAGGAGTCCATGGAGTAAGGCTAATCCAAACATGCTGGCGGGGAAGAAGAAGAGCAGCCCCGACCAGTCATGCCAGGTCTTGCTCGCAAAGGCGGGGTTGATGTACTCCGCGCAGATAAAGATGCTGGAGACGCGGAAGGCATTGCCGAGTATGGAGAGGGGGATGGCGCTCAGCGCGAGGATGACGCGCTTCCACCAGCTGAGGCTGCTGGCCATATAGGCCCAGCAAAAGGAGATCATCAGTAGAGCCATGAGTGAGCGTATGCCCGAGCAGCCGCCTGCGACGCTGTAGGTATCCCAATTCCCCGTAGCGGAGCTGATATTGGTACCATCCATGATGGTCTCCACGCCAAAGAGCCCCGCGCCTAGGTGCGCGAGCTGGGTGGAGATGAGCTGCAGGCCTACCGTGGCTTGTTGGAAGCCCGGCAACGGGATGCTCATCCACAGAAAGAGCAGGGGAAAGGCGCTGCGCAGCATCATGCGCCAGCCCCAGTAGGACCATGTAAGCCCCATGAGGATGAGGGGCAGTGCCCCAATGGCGACGCGTCCCTGCTGGGTGCGCACCGAGAGCACGCAGAAAATACAGCCGAGTGCTATGAGCCACAAGCCGTTAAAAGAGGCCTGTTTCACCACTTTTTTAGAATTGATCCATGCATGCCCGAGCATGTAGAGGCTGAGGATGGGGACGAGTCCGCCATGCTCGTAGTCTGTCTCGGCATTCCACGAGCTCTCCAGCCACTCGAAGGCGCTGTGGTAGCCCGCGCTAAAAGCATTGTAGCTGCTCATAAAATAAAAGACGAGAAACAGTGAGGCGACGAGTGATACATAAGCTACTATAGATAAGCGATATGTACCATTTGCAGGTAAAGATTGATCCATCATAAAGGAAAAAAAGACTAAGGGGGCTCTTTTTAGTATTGATATTTTGCTCAAAATGTCAAGAATAGACCTGACCCCACTTCTAACTTGATATATGAAAATCATTAGCGGAACAGCACACCCTCAGCTCGCCCAAGACATCGCATCGGTCATGGGACTCCCTCTTTGTAAATCCAAAGTGACGACTTTCCCCGATGGTGAGAGTTTTGTGCAGATTGATGAGTCCATGCGTGGAGAAGACGTCTTTATCGTCCAACCCTCCTGCCCTCCGACCAATCATAATCTGATGGAGCTGCTCGTCATGGTTGATGCCGTCCGTCGCGCAAGCGCGGAGCGCATCACCGCTGTCATCCCCTTCTACGGCTATGCTCGCCAAGATCGGAAGGACAAGCCACGCGTCCCCATCACGGCGAAATTGGTCGCCAATCTCCTCACAGCAGCAGGCGTGAATCGCGTCCTTACGATGGATCTGCATGCAGCGCAGATTCAAGGCTTCTTTGAGATTCCTGTCGATCATCTGCACTCGGTGCCTGTCCTCATCAAGCATTTGAAAGAGCATTATGTCAAGGATACGAAGAATCTTGTCGTAGTCTCCCCCGACATAGGAGGGGTCAAGAATGCCAAGCTCTACTCAAACATTCTCGGCACGGATCTTGCCATCGTTGCCAAGCAGCGCATCTCTGCCACTGAGGTGGATGCCCATGCTGTCATCGGCAATGTCGCGGGTAAGGATGTGCTCATGGTCGATGACATGACGGAGTCGGGCGGCACTCTCTGCGCGGCGGCTGAGATTCTCAAGCAGCATGGCGCAGCACGCATCTTTGCAGGTGTCTCCCACGGGGTACTCAATGACGTGGCGCGCGCGCGCCTAAGCAATAGCTCCATCGAGCGTCTGCTCACCTCGGACTCGGTGCCCATGGCCTACGGTGAGCTCGTTGACACTGTCTCGATTGCGCCTCTCTTTGCCAAGGCTATACAGAATATCCATGCGAATGACTCTGTGTCGCATCTCTTTGATATCTAAGCCACGATTTTATCATCACCTCACAAAAAAGCCCATCATCACTGATGGGCTTTTTTGCTGTATAATTTTAATAATAAGAGAAATATTAAAGAGTAATACCCAGCTGCTCTGGCAGGGCACTGCGTGGACGCTCTGTAAGAATCTCACCACCATGGCTGCCGACGGCAACAGTATGCTCAAAGTGAGCCGCCCAGCTGCCATCTCGCGTGACTGCCGTCCAGTTGTCATCCAGCACACGTATAGCGGCCTTGCCTAGCGTCACCATGGGCTCAATGGCGAGGATCATTCCGCGCTTGAGGCGAGGCAGCCTGTAGCGCGGGCGAAAATTGGGAATCTGTGGCTCCTCATGGAGCTTGCGTCCTACTCCATGCCCGACCATCTCGCGCACGATGCCAAAGCCATGCTTCTTGATACAATCCTCAATCGCCCCGCAGACATCCATGAGCGAGGCGCCATGCTTTGCCTCAGCGATACCGCAGTAGAGTGACTCCTCAGTCACGGCGAGGAGGCGAAGAGCCTCTTCTGAGCCCTTGTCATTGCCACCGACGCAGACTGTCACGGCATTATCGCCATACCAGCCATCGACGATAGCTCCAACATCGAGGCTCACCAGATCACCCTGCTGAAACACACGCGCACCGCCAATACCATGTACGACCTCTTCATTCACCGAGATACAGAGCTGGCCGGGGAAGCCTCCATAGCCGAGAAAGGCGTTGCCACAGCCCTCACGAGCAAAAAGCTCTGCTACTTGCGCGTCCAGCTCTCCCGTCGTCATGCCTGCTCGGATCAATGCTTGCGCCTCCATGAGTATGCGAGCTGACACCTCGCCTGCCTTGCGTAACTTACTAATTTCATTAGGGTTTCGTATATAAATGCGTTCCGCCATGATCAATATTGTTTTAACTGCCAAACAGTATAGCAAATCTGCTCTAAATAGCAAGATCGAATCCAACAAGCATCATGAAGCATCCCCATAATAGCAGCACAACCTCTACTATCTAGCTCAATCTGGCAGTAGCTAAGCTCGTGCTAGACATCAACTTAGAATCGCGATAAATATCACGAAAAACTTGATTTATGATGCTTCTAGAAAAGAAAAAAATCTCTAGCTATCAATATTTTAATCAGGAGGCGACATCTTTTTATTTGACATCTTTATAAATCTTTGCAATACTCCTTTTTCAAGAAAGGACGAAGATTTTATCGGAAGAGCTGCCCCTAAATAGCTCTCACATGTAGAATCACAGAGGATCGCATTATGCGTGAGTGCAATAGATATTTGAACCGTGATATCGTAGGTCTCATTCAAGCAGCCAACGCTGGAGTGATAGAAGCTCAATTGGAGCTTGCTAGTTTGTACTATTATGGTGATGGAGGCTTTATAGAAAAAAATCATGAAAAATCCATCTACTGGTACAGGCGTGCCGCAAAGCAAGGTTCAGAAATAGCTCAGTTTCTCTTGGGTGGTTTTTACGAACTGGGTATGACGTCACTAAAACGCGATGCAAAAAAAGCCGTTTACTGGTATAGCATCGCTGCCCGACAGCTCTTCCCGCCAAGCATCTATGCTCTAGGGATGTGCTACTTGCGTGGATTTGGACTACATAAAGATGAGTCAAAAGCTGCTCGTTGCCTCCTTCTTGCCTCCGAAGAAGGAGATGCAGACGCACAATGCGAGCTTGCCTCTTGCTACGCCAACGGTATAGGTCTCAGACCCAATGAGAATAAAGCTCTACGCTGGTACTTCCTCGCAGCAAAGCAGGGGAATCATAACGCCATGTATGCTCTAGCCATCCGTCACTTGGCAACTAAGTATAAACTTAGCAAAAAGTCTGAGCAATGGCTCTACCAAGCTGCCTATTTGGGGAATGCTAGGGTGATCAAGCTGCTCAAAAGGATGTATAAGCGCAGCCTAAAGTGCATCTCCCCATGAGGAAATCCCCCTTGATCCACCGAGAGAAATTGCTCTGCGGTGGCATTGCATCGCGAGCCCTACCCTCCTTATCCAGTGCCCTAGCGGGATAGCCAGAGACGCTTTCTAGGACTATCGTTTTCTCAAACGAATCGTTCGCAACTTGAGGTGTGTTTCACGATTCTTATCACAGTGAGTACACTATTCTGTGTATCATAAAGAAAGAGCCCCTCGCGATTTTAGGAAGCGAGGAGGCTCTTCTTTGCCAATACGCTCTAGTTGAGAATAGAGCGTATATCATTTTATTAATGCTGTTACAGACGAGCTTATTGCACCGTTTGCAGACCTTGCGCTTGGAGTGCTTCTAGCATCTCGGGGGTGAGCTCGATAGGCTGACCACCGGGCTTGCCTGCACCAGGCTTGATGCTGATGAGCTGTAGCTTGAAGATGAGAGTAGAGTTCTTACCAATCACGCGAGGAGCGCGGTCGCCGTAGGCGAGTGCAGAGGGAATGTAGATCTCCCATGTGGAGCCTGCGGGCATGAGCTTGAGAGCTTCAGAGAAGCCAGGGACGACTTGGTTGATGGGGAATTCTACGGGCTCTGTCGAGGAGTCAAAGACCTTGCCATCAATGAGGCGGCCCTCGTAGGTGACTTCGCAGATGGCGGCTTGTCCGTCCTTGGCTGCGTCGTACTTTGCGCCCTTGCCTTCGGTGAGGATCTTGTATTGCAGTCCCGAGGGGAGGGAGACAACACCTGGCTTTTTGGCGTTTTCTTCGAGGAACTTTTTGCCTGCTTCTGCGTTGGCTGCACCTATAGCATCATCTTTCTTGTTGAGCTCATCAGCAAAGGCTTGCATGTGGGTGGGGACAAGAGCTTCTATCGCGGGGTCAAATTTGCCACCAAAGGCTGCCTCAAAGCCCTGACGGAAGATGGCAGGATCGAAATCACTTGGCTTGAGTGAGGCTGATTCGGAGGAGAGCTGTTGACCGTACTGGTAGCCCATGAAGTAGGAGACGACCTTTTTGATTTCTTCTGCGCTAGGAGCTGCTGGAGCCGCCGCTGGTGCAGGTGCCGCTGCTGCTGGTGCCGCAGGTGCAGGTGCAGGTGCAGGTGCTGCTGCATCTTGAGCGAAGCTAAGAGAGGCAAGGCTGAGGCCGAGTCCGAGGAGGGTGTGTGCTGTTTTCATATATGATTATTAGAACTATGTAATGGGAAAATTGATGAATAATTGATAGGAAAAATTAGATTTTGACCTTCACGCCTCTGTTGTTGACCCAAGCGCGTGTGATGACTTGGAGGAGGTATTCGATTTGGTCGGAGTTTTGCAGTGCATACTCGATGGTATGGGCATGGGTGGTTTCGGGGTAGCTCTTGGCCGCGGTGGTGGGAGCACCTGCTCGCTGCACGGCTCGCGCTTGGATGCGGTCAAGAAGGGCTTGGGCATTGGTGGCTGTCCTTCCCGTCGAGTCGTAGCGGGCGTAGAGACGTATGCTGCTATTCCCCGTAGTGTCAATAACAAGCTCGTGGATGGGGGTATTCTTGTCTAGGTAAAAGATATGCGTGCTCACGGAGGTGATCTCTGAGAGCTTGACGACGAGTGTGCTTTGGCGCACAGAGCCTTGTATCAGGATGAGAAAGGGCTGACGTAGATTGCTATGACCTGCCTTGTCCTTATCCGTGATGAAATTGGGCGCGTCTTTGGTTTCAGCCTCCTGCTTCGTCGCGCCGACTTGGGCGTGGAGTGGTAGGAGCTGCATTGCAAGCAAGGCAAGAGCGAGAGTACAGGTATGCTTCATGTGTGCTAATGTTCTAATGTATTTCTTGGACGAGGTCAAGTATGAAATACGATTGATAGCTATTATGACGTTACTATTCACACTTGTATCTGTCTAGCCGCCTTCGGGGGTGGCTTGGAGAGCTTATCTGATGGAAGACATCTTCTGAAAAGGCGCGCCTCTGAAAAAGCCTAAGAATCGCTAAGAGCTTGTTCTTTGTTCTTCGACGGAGTGTGGCGATGCAATCGACCAAAGAATGAATAAGTAATATGCTACAATCTTGCTCAGCGTATTTCAGATCTATGCATATAGAATTTATTCAGAAGATATAATTTTTACAGTAATGAGACTCGTTCTATTTTAGACAATGCTCCCTCTCATCGCCTATCTCACGCAGTCTGTCTTGAAATTGAATGTAGTTCTCAAGGAGTCAAGATAACAATTAACATTTTAAAAATGATAATATATCCTTCTTTTCATAATGTGCAATTCTAGCCTGTTATTTGAATTCACAGAAACTGCGATTTTTCAATGACGCCAGCGATACCTATCTCAAGAAGCATTTGACTGCAAAAGATTTTCATTGACTTGAAGTGATAAAATTGTTATTGTTCACCTTCATCTCTATCTCTACATTTTCATTTCAACTTGATCTTACTATGAGCATGGACAATATTATAGCATCGAAGAAAATAACCACCGAGCGCAAAACTTTCTACATTGATCTCAAATCAAATACTCGCGGCGAGGTTATCCGTATTACCGAGAAGGTTAAGTCGAATCGCGACTTGATCATGGTGCCAGCCGAGGTGCTGGATGAATTCATTAATGCATTACAAGAGATTAGAAAGGAGCTATCGGAATAGAGGCTCAATGTATCACTAAACCGCAGCCAAGAAATGCTATTACTTTGATATTATTCTAAAGAGTTTCCATTCAGTATGAGTTATTAAGATTGTTAGAATAATATTCTGGACTCTTGTCTCAATTTGTAGTACTAATGGGCGCGGTGGGATAACAACTACACGTGAAATACAATGAGTCGAATTAAAGTACTGAAATTAGGATGGGAATTCCCGCCATTAATCAATGGTGGGCTAGGTGTTGCTTGTATGGGAATTTCCAAGGCGCTAGCAAAGCTGGTTGACCTACAGGTAATTGTACCCAAGGCGGCACAGAATGTTAGCTACGATGGATTCTCTCTGATGGGAGTCAACCAGCTAGATCTCGTCGATCTCAGAACAGAGATCAAGGAGCATCGCTACCAATACGAGAGCTTTGCCATGGTGGAGCACGCTGACATTGACCTTGACCCCTACACGACTATCGAGGGTAGCAAGGGGCTTGTCAGCTTTACCGAAGATGGTAAAATCCTCTTTTCTGAGGTACATGAGTCTGATCTCAACCTCTTCCGCAGTGACGAAGATCTCTACGCGGGTGATCTCGCTCGCAAGGTCGTGGAATACTCCAAAATCTGTGGCAATCTTGCCAAGGGTATGGACTTTGACATCATCCACGCCCACGACTGGATGACCTACCTCGCAGGTGTCGAGGTGAAGCGCGCCACAGGCAAGCCCCTCGTCGTGCACCTCCACGCCTCCCAATTCGACCGCGCTGGTGCAGAGGCACGCGGCTGGATCTATGATCTTGAAAAATATGGCATGGAAAATGCCGACGCCGTCATCCCCGTCTCCAAGTACACAGGTATCGTAGCGGCGCATCACTACGGCATTGATGTGAGCAAGATTTGCCCCGTACACAATGGTGCTGACCCTGTCGAGGTCTTCCGCGGAAAGAAAAAATTCCCCGAAAAGCTCGTCCTCTTCCTCGGGCGTCTCACCGCACAGAAGGGCCCCGAGTTCTTCCTTGATATCGCGGCCAAAGTCATCGAGCACTCCAGCAATATTCGCTTTGTCATGGCTGGAACTGGCGAAAAGCTACGCACCCTCATCGAGACGGGAGCTTATCGCCAAGTAGGAGACCGCTTTCACTTCACAGGCTTCTTGACCAAGAAAAAGGTCAACGAGCTGCTCTCCATCACCGATGTCTACTGCATGCCCTCCGTCTCTGAGCCCTTTGGCCTCTCAGCCCTTGAGGCCGCGCAATTCAACATCCCCGCCGTCATCTCCAAGCAAAGTGGTGTCGCCGAGGTGATGCAAGGAGCTCTCAAGGCAGACTTCTGGGATGTCGATAAGATGGCCGAGCACATCATCAACCTCTGCGAGGATGAAGAGCTCTACCAACAAACCGTCGAGCAGGGAGCTCAGGATATTCTCAACTCCACATGGGATGCGGCCGCAGAGAAAGTGCTGCGCATTTACCAGAGACTCGTTTAGCAGAATTTTATTTTTTAACGCTATAGCCCCCCTTACTCACCATGAGCCTTGTAACACTCACCTTTCACGCCCATCAGCCTAATCGCCTCATCCCCTACGATTTTTTCAAAATAGGGGAGCATGCCTTCTATGAGGACGATGAGCTCAATGCCCGCATCCTCAATCAAGTCACGGAGCGCTGCTACCTGCCCGCCAACCGCATGATCATGCAGCTCATCAGCATGACAGACGGACAGTTCCGCTGCGCCTACGCCCTCTCGGGAGTCATCTTGGAGCAGGCTCGTTATCACCGCCCCGACCTCATCAGCTCCTTCCAAGAGCTGGCCGAGACGGGCTGTGTCGAGTTCCTCGCCACTCCCTATTACGGCTCGCTCGCCTCGCTGTACAATACGGAGGAGTTCGCCCAGCAGGTGGAAAAGCACGCCGAGCTCATCGAGGAGCTCTTTGACCAAAAGCCTACCGTGCTGTGGAATACAGGCATGCTCTACTCCAACGCCATCGCCGCTCAGGTCTACGACATGGGGCTCAAGGGGATCATGGCGAGTGGCAATAGCACCAACCAAGCCGAGCATTGTAATGAAATCTACTGCGCCCCCCTCATCCGCGACACCAAGACCCTCATCCGCAATCGTCAGCTCTCCAACGATCTCACGAGAAATCGCATCGACCCGAGCTGGGAGCACTACCCTCTCAGTCCGCAGACCTTCTCGTCATGGATCACGCAGCAGCCTGGTCAGATTGTGAATATCTCACTGGATTATGAGCACATCGGTGAGCGTCAGACGGATAGCACGGGTGTCTTCGAGTTCTGGCGCAGCCTCATCCTTCAGCTCATCCAAGATGAGAATGAATTCCTCACGCCTAGCGAAGCCATCGACAAGCTCCCCTCACAGGGTACGCTTGATTGCCCGCAAAATGTGAGCTGCACAGCCTATGGCACCACCTCTCAGTGGAATGGCAACGTGATGCAGCAAGAAGCCCTCAAGAAGATCAATGCGCTCAGCAGGTGCGTCAAGGCGACCAAGGATCCTGATATGATACACGTCTGGCGCAAGCTCCAGAGCGCCGATCACTTCCACTACATGGAGAAGGAGAATCGCTTCACCCCCTACCCCTCGCCCTACGATGCGTACATCTATTACATGAACGCGCTTTCCGATTTGCAAGTACGTGTGAACTACAAGCCTGCGCGTGGCAAGTCATAAGCTAGACTACACTCTATCGCTCATTTTTCAAGCCCTCCTCGACTCACAGTCGAGGAGGGCTTTGCCATGCGTGCATCTCCCCTCGATGCAATAAGAAGCACTGCTTGCTAATCAAGCAGTGCTTTTCTAGAGAACAGGAAGGGACTACCCCTCACCTTTGATCTAGGCGCGACGGCGGCGGCGGCGAGAGAGAATGAAGGGGAGTGCGAGTAGTGAAAGAACAACAGAGCTAGGCTCAGGGATAGTACGTTCTGTAAAATCTATACCCGCGATGTCGTAGCCCAAGCCTTCGAGAAGGTAGAGCTCCTCTGTATTGAAGCTGCGGAAGATATCATTTTTCCTGATGGATTTATTGAGCACACTATCGGTGACAGGGTGAGAGAGGCTTGAGCCAGATTCCCAAGGATCTGGGTTGTAGATGGGCAGAGATACAGTGTCTGCGGTGATGGTGAGGCTATCGCCAGGATCTGGCTTATTATTAATATCTATGCCTATCAGAGAATCCCAAGCTGACTGAAAGTACAAGGGATTGCCATCGGCATCAAGGATGTGAAGCCCAGAATCTGTTGTAAATGGTGTCAAGCTGGTTGTATCGGTAGCAGAGGAGTATTTTAAGGCACTTGCTACGCCCATTCCATGGGCGATTTCGTGAAGAAGGACAGATTCAAAGTCATATTGCTCAAAGGTAGGATCGGCCGAATTGGTTAAGGACTTGCCCGCAGCGTCACCGTAGTAAAACTGCTGAGTGTTATTAAAATTGATGGTAAAATCCGGATCACTTCCCGCTACATCTCCTTTCCCTAGTAGCTTTGCCTGCGCCGCTGTGTAGGCGGTGAACTGCGTCCCAGAATGAGTGGTTAAATACTCATAACCGGGGTATAAGAATGTTTTATTTACTGTATTTTCGTATCCCTTAAACTCAGCAGGCAGGGAACTATATAATGCATAGCTCGCATTGCCCAATACCTCTTTTCCTAGATCAGAAAAGTAGACATCGACTTGGATTTTTTCTTGACCGCTGAGATCGTGATTGTCATCGAGCAGATCAGCCCAGTAATCAATGACATTGCCAACAGACTGTTTGAAAACACTCTCGCTCACATGAGCACCGTAGCTCACGTTCGCAAAGTCGAGATAGAAAAAATCATTGCCAATGCCATTACCCTCCTCAACCCAAGCATGAGCGGGGCTCGATAGGATGAGTGCCATGCTGAGTCTTTTCATGCAAGTGATAAATGAAGTCTTCATACAAGGTCTATTGTAGCAAATCTATTTTTGTAGTCAAATTAATAACAAATATTTCTTTCTCTCATCATGCGGAAGAAGGCGATGCTCGCTTTCTGAGGAAAATTTTGATCATGATACACTTTCCTCTTGACATATGAAATGAAACTTTTATAATCGCACTGCCTTTTGGTCAAAACTTGACAAAAAGTGTAAAGGGTGGACTCTACCTATCTATTTCCTAACATTATGGCAACGCCGAAGAAAAATCAAGCTAAGAATAAACCTGAAGAGAAAAAATCTGCTCCAGGCTCAAAGACACAGCAGCCATCAAAGGCAAGCTCGCCATCCGCATCAAAGGCGACCAAGCCAATCTCAGACTCAAAACCGACGAGCACCAGCGCGAAAAAGCCAAGCAAGGCAAAGAGTCCCAGTGAGTCGAGCAAAGGAAAGGCAATGCCTGTCAGCAGCATTTCAAAGTCAGATTCGGAGGCTCCTGTTTTCGTCGATGAGCAGGTTGTTGAGTCTATCGTTGCCAAGGAGCAAAAGAAGGCTCGCAGCCGCAAGGGCTTTAGCATGCCACGTGTGACATCACGCGATTTGCAGGAGTATTTCCCCGATGACACTGTCCTCAAGACCTCATTCAAGAATCTGCTCACACTCGCAAAGACAAATGACGGCTACGTGACTGATGAGGACATCTTTAGCTCCCTTCCTGCCGAAGGTTATGAGAGCCAGGATCAAGAGAAGCTCTTTGAACGCTTGCTTTCCGTTGGTGTCGAGGTGCGTGATGTGAGCTCGACGATCACCCCGCTAGCAGCAGGGGAGCTCCAAGCCAAGGGGGAGGCTGAGAAGGGCGGCAGTATTGTCGATAGCCCCAGCGTGCAGGAGAAATTCCGCGAGCTTATCATTCTCGCCAATGAGCAAGGCTACCTCACCTATGATGATATCAATGAGGTGCTGCCCAATGACATGATTGAGCCTTCAGATTATGAGGAGATCATGGAGCGTCTGCGCGGGATGCAGTTTGACATCATTGATGCATCTGATGTCGATAGCTACAGTGATAGACAGCGTCTCACGACCACGGAGGAAGAGGATGAGACGGAGAAGATGGAGGCAAAGCTCGATATTCTCGATGACCCCGTGCGCATGTATCTCAAGCAGATGGGGCAAAAGGATCTACTCAGCCGCCAGCAGGAGGTGAGCATATCGCTGCGTATTGAGAAGGCGGAGGCGCTGCTTCAAAACTCTCTGCACAAGTTCGGCGTTGTTGCTATGTTCTATATTGATACCGCTGACAAGGTCATCAAGAATGATGAGCGCTTTGATCGCATTGTTGTGGATAAAAACATCGAGCGTCGCCAGCAGTATATTTCCGATATCAAGCAGCTCATAGGCAAAGTCATCGACGCGCACGACGATGCTCAAAACGCCTTTTCTAGTTTCCGTCAGGCTCAGCGCCGCAAGCGTGCTTTCACGGTGTACCAAAATCACTTCCGCGACAATCTGGATACCCTCTGTGAGTATTATAAGGATTTTTCCTTTAAAGGGAAGGTCTATGAGGATTTTGTCAATAGACTCAAGGAGACACGCCAGCGTGTGCTTAAGCTCCAGCGACAGATTGCCTCAGCTAGCGATGGCTCTCAAAAAGCCCATGAAGAGGCACTCAACGAGATTGAGATGCGCCTCTGGATGCCCATTTCCAGTTTCCTTGATGAGTATAAAATCATGAAGGCCAGCATGCGCGAGGCTCAAAAGGCGAAGCGCGAAATGATTGAGGCCAATCTTCGCCTCGTCATCTCTATTGCCAAGAAGTACACGAACCGCGGTCTCGCCTTCCTCGATCTCATCCAGGAGGGGAATATGGGGCTGATGAAGGCGGTGGAGAAATTTGAATACCGCCGTGGCTACAAGTTCTCGACCTACGCTACTTGGTGGATTCGTCAGGCTATCACGCGCTCCATCGCCGATCAGGCTCGCACGATTCGTATCCCTGTCCACATGATCGAGACGATCAACAAGCTCATGCGCGTGCAAAAGAAGCTCGTGCAGGACTTCGGCCGTGAGCCGACCCCTGAGGAGATCTCCATCGAGTGTGGCATGCCTGTCGAGCGCGTGAGCAATGTGCTCAAGATGGCGCAGCAGCCCATCTCCATGCAGCAGCCCGTGGGGGATTCTGATGACACCTCCTTTGGCGACTTCCTCGAGGACAAGAGTGCTGAGAATCCTATGGAGGGTGCCTCCTTTGCCTCTCTGCGTGAGAAGCTCAGCGGTGTGCTCGGTACGCTCAATGAGCGTGAGCGCGCGGTGATTGAGCAGCGTTTTGGCCTCAAGGATGGCAATCCGCGCACACTCGAAGAGGTCGGCCGCCAGTTCAACGTCACGCGCGAGCGTATTCGCCAGATCGAGGCGAAGGCTCTGCGCAAGCTACGCCACCCGACGCGCATCAGCCGTATCAAGGGCTTCCTCGACACCACAGAAACTTAAGTGGGCTTCTCAATTCTCGTCATTCTAAATAAGAAAATTCAGAAAATCGCTTCACGAGGCAGCTTTTGAGTGCTAAATCTTACCTCGCGAGAAATTAGAAGCCCCCTTAAAGTCACCCTGCGTTGAATGACTCATTGACAGCCTTCGTAGCGCGTAAGCCTCACGTCGCGGCTAGCTTGAGCATACTACGAGAGAATCATACTCGTGAGGCGTCGCTGAGCTTTCAGCGCTGCTGCCTCGCGAGTCTTTCTTTTTACGCCGCGCTCGTCGCGCACGCGCTCAGCAAGATCGCAGAGAAGAAAAGGGCTCGTATCTGGCTGGTCTGCGATGCCCTACCCACGCAGGAGCGCATGCTCAGTGAGCTGCCCCTCTGGACCAAGTGCGAGCTCGTCGCGGTCCCTGAGCAGGAGATACACATCAACAATGGCCTCAGCGACCCCGAGCTCGTCGCTCAGCGCCTCGATGCGCTCAAGCGCATAAGCCAGCCTGCCGCGCGTCAGCAGATTGTGATTGTCACACGTCCTGCATTGCAGCAATTCGCCCCGCGTTTTAGCGCACAGGCTAGCAGTAGCACTGTCGTGCTTCGCTGCGGACGCGAATACCAGCTAGATCAGCTGATGGCGCAGCTCGACAAGGAGGGCTTTGAGCGTGTCGAGCAGGTCAGTGCGCGTGGGGAGTGGAGCTTGCGCGGGGGGATTATGGATGTATTTCCCCTGCAATCTGCATGGCCGCTGCGTCTGGAGTTTTTCGGAGATGAGCTAGAGAGCCTCCGTGCCTTTGATTTGGATAGCCAGCTCTCCTTTAAGAAGCTTGAGCAGGGTGAGCTCGTCCTGCGCGAGCCCGAGGCGGCGCAGCGACTCGAGGACTGGATCACGGAGAGCGATATCATCCTGAGTGCTCCGCGCGCGGGGGTGGCGGGTGATGTGCATTTTTTTGAGCTCCCACCCGATCTGCCCGAGGGGGCAGCTCTGGAGATGGACGAGCTAGGGCGGCAAGAAGAGCTGGCGAGCTTTGCCTCACCGCTGGGGAGTTTTGAGACGGGGGACTTTGTCATGCAGGAGGCGAAGCGCGCCCTTGCCCAGCGGCAGCTCCAGCAGTGGCAGCAGGAGGGCTGGCGCATCGTGATGTACTTCCCCCATGCGGGCGAGAAGGCGCGTTTTGAGGAGATCTGTGGAGAGGACGCGACATGGACGGGGGTTGAGGCGCGTGATGGTGAGCTGCCCTTTGGCTTTTCTATCCCCTCGGCTCAGCTCGTCGTACTCTCGGCGGCAGAAATTTTTGGACGCTACAGCTCCCCACATGCACGACAGCAGGCAAACCGTGAGGAGCAATTGCGCCGTGAGCGAGCGCAAGCTCCCCTGCGCGAAATTGAGGAGGGCGATCTCGTCATTCATACCTCCCACGGACTGGGGCGCTTTGTCGCCATCCGACGCAACGAGCAATCGGGAGAGGAGGAGCTCAATATCCAATACGCAGGCGATGTGCTGCTACGCATCCCCCTCACGCAGAGCCACCTCGTCTCCAAGTACGTGGGACTAGGCGGCAAGACCCCCGAGCTCAGCCGCCTAGGAGACGCCCGCTGGCAAAAGGCCTGCGCCGCCGCGCAGCGTGCCATTGCGGACTATGCCGCTCAGCTACTCGAGATCCACGCCGAGCGCGAGAGCAAGCCAGGGATGAGTCACCCTGCGGACTCTAGCTGGATGTGGCAGTTTGAATCCAGCTTCCCCTACCGCGAGACACCCGACCAGCTGCGAGCCATTAATCAGACCAAGGCTGACATGGAGTCCGATAAGCCCATGGATAGGCTCATCTGCGGCGATGTCGGCTTTGGCAAGACAGAGGTCGCCATACGCGCGGCCTTCAAATGCGTCACCGGTGGCTACCAAGCCGCCATCCTCGCGCCCACCACCGTGCTCGCCGATCAGCATTGGCGCACCTTCCGCGCCCGCATGAGCGAGTACCCCATACGCATCGAGCTACTCAGCCGCTTCACCAGTGCCAAGAAGGCAAGGGAGGTCATCGAAGGGCTCGCGACGGGCGAGGTGGACATCGTCGTGGGCACGCATCGCATTGTCTCGAAGAATGTACACTTTGCCAAGCTCGGGCTCGTCGTCATCGACGAGGAGCAGCGATTTGGCGTGAAGCACAAGGAACAATTCAAGCGCAACTTCCGCATGGTGGACATGCTCACACTCTCCGCCACCCCCATCCC
>CAYJJA010000042.1:0-18692 GCA_964370355.1 uncultured Akkermansia sp.
TTGAAGACAGCGAGGGCGACATCCACCCCCGAGACGACACCTGCGCTGCGGGCTCGCATGAGGGCGCAGGCCTTGAGGTGTTCATCGACAAAGTAGAGGGAGGTGACATCCCCTGATCCAAAGTCTTCTGCGAGGGCGAGACGCACGAGTGCGTCTCTGTTATCCAAAACCAATTGATCGCTCATGGGAAAAATATAGAGAACTGCCTCACCGATGTAAAGGAAATAGTGATCGCGTATGCGCGCAGATCGCGCTAGTCACCATTTTGCTCTTCCCTCTTCTCACTCTTACTATAGTAATAAGAGACCGCCATGAGCAGCACCCCGATGGAGAGGAAGGCAATCGTCTGATACATGGCCTCCGCATCCGCGAGATCAATGAAGACAAACTTCAGCCCCGCGATACCGATCAAACAGATACCAAACATCTTGAGCGCGGCAAGCGAGCTCGCAATCCCCACCCCCATCAAAGCCGCCGCATAGAGAGCCCACGCGACTGTCAGCAAGACCTGATGGCCCTGTGTCATCACCATCATCTCCGAGCTGATTAGCGAGAGCCCCAGCAGCTGCGCCAGAGTGAGCGCGAATACATGCCTGCGGCCGAAGGCGACGAGCACAGCCACCGTTAGCAGGGTCGCCAGTGCCCTCACATTCACCCAAGCCATCATGTCATGATGGGCAAAGCTCTGAGAGAGAATGACCCCCGATACAATCCACAAGCTCCCGTACCCCACGTAGCGCAAGAGCCTTGAGCACCTCAGAGAGCCTAGCTTGAAGGCACTGAGCGCATAGGCGAGAAGCAGCATCACATTGATATAGTACTGTAGCGGCGAGTCTCCCTTGAGCGACTCCCAGATGAGGAGACAGTTGATCTCGATGTGCAGATAGATGAAGAAGTAGCTGAGAGCCAGCAAGACCAAGAGATTCGCCAATCTCATTTCACGATGACCCCGCGCCATGAGCACGGAGCAGGCAATAGCTGCGCCCATGCCCGCGAGGCGCATGTTCAAGAAAGGAAGAGCCTCAAGATAAGCAAAAGACATACTGACGAGCGTGATAGCCGCCAGAATATAGACGATGTAGCTCGCGACGCGGAATAACACAAACTGCGTCAATCTATACAAGCTCCAAGCACTCAGCGCATAAATAAAGGCCAAGATCAACTTGGAATAGAGCTCCACATAGAGATCATAACCCTCCGCGTGCATATTGATTTCAATGAGCGCATAGAGGAAAAACAGGGTCAGCGAGATGAGCAAAAAGAGCGGAGCCGCCCGCCTACACTGCCTCCAGAGCATGAGCGATGCTCCCAGAGCACAGAGCGTAGGCGTGAGAAAATCAACCGCGCGCATGAGCGAGAAATGCTGCCAACTATGACTATCCATGTTGAGCAAGGCCGCCGAGGACGCGGCGACGAAGGGCACCACAGCCCACTTCGCCCAATAACGCTCACCCGAGAGCCTCACCGCCAGAGCCAGGAGCAGCCCCTCAAGCGCCCACGCACAGATGCGCAGCGTCTCCTGCTCGATAAAGTAGGTCGCAAAGAGCAGGGCAAGAACAGCCCCCGACAAATATAGTCTGCTCACCTCCGCGCCAAAGCGGCGATAGCCTATCCCCATGCCAGCATAAACAAGAGCCGTCGCCACGAGAATCCAACCCGTCGATAGACCATGCTCCCAGTGGGCAAAGAAGACCAAAACCGCAAAATTCAACACACTCAGCACCTTGTCCCTGACATCATAGGCCAACCTCATGTTGGCAAAATCACTCATCGCATAGAGCAGCCACAGCAGCACCGGCAAGACAAAGCTCACCTGCTCATAGCCCTCATGACCTGTGAGCGAGGTGGTGACATCATAGAGCGTGACAAAGAGGAAGGTGAGCACGAGGTTGACATAATTCAAGGCAAACTTTGGCTTGTTGAAGTAGACATAGACCAGAGAAATCGCATTCAAAAAGAGCAGGTAGCTAAACAAGAATGTCGTCGAGCTGTGCACCTCCAGAATGAAGGGCGAGAGATAGCCACCTAGCAGCGCAATGACCATCGTCGAAAAGCTCTTGCAATACTGCGCAATGCCCGCTGACGCTATGATCATCACCACACCTAGCACCATCGCGAGCCTATCGGGTACGACGTCATAATAACTCGCCCCTCCATAGACCGCGACAAAGATCGCCGCCAAGCCCGTGCCCATGAGCACCTCTGCATAGCCCTTCATCCCCTTATAATGAAGGCGCATCGCAACCCCCATCATCGCGAGACCCGTGACGAGCACCGACATCACCCTCTTGAGCGGGGTGAAATCAATGTAGGGAGAAATCAGGCGGATAAAAATAGCCAAGCCCACGATGAGAGCTACCGCGCCTATCTTGTTGAATAGATTGCCCATGACGAGCTTTTCAAAGCTGGAGATCACCTGCTCCCTCTCTCCGCTCGCGGGCTTCAGCAGCTTAGGTGATTCTGGAGACTCGGGTGACTTTTCTCCCAGAGGCTTCACCACCAGTGAGGGTACGGGCTTCGCTGCGACTGCCTTCTTCTCCAAGACGGGCTTCACGCTCGCGGGATGCGTTGCAGCGGGTGACTCAGCCTTCGCGTGAGCCTCCGCGGGGGCTTTGACTGGGTTGGCAGGCGTTGCCGTCGGTGACGCCGCCGTGAGCGTCTTGAGCTGTGACTTGAGCTCATGCACATTTCTCTTGAGCTCGTTCAAGCTCGACTGCACAGAGGCAATCCATGAGATGAAAGCGATGATCAGGATTAAGATTAACAAAGGTATGAGCATAAGATAATGAGGGTGGTGAAGGAGTTGCGGTCTATCAAGGCAGGTGGATCTCGTCCTCCTCGCTCGGCGTCTCCTCACGCGTGTGGGGACCTTGCAGATTCGACGAGCTCTTGACGACAAAGATCAGAAAGACAATGACCATGCCGCCCCAGATCAGGGGCATGATGACCCCCGGTGCGCCTTCGAGCATCTTGGCGATGAGCGGATTTTGAGTTTCAAAAAGATTCTTATACAGCCACGCGACAAAGACGGCGATGAGAGCCGCAGGCGTGATCCAATTGATCATCACCCCCAGACCACGGGGCAGGCGCATGAGAGCCCCCTCGCGCAGCTCGGCGAGCCCCTTTTGCGTCGTCATCTTGTTGCGGAAAAGCAGCAGCATCGCAATACAAATAGCAAAGAGTAGCAAAGTACCAAAGAAGAAATTCATCGTCTCCAGCGCAAGCAGTCCGTCTCCTGTGAACCATGAGACAATCAGCGTGCCCCCACTGAGAATGACACCGATGAGCACGACACTCTGAGCGCGTGTGAGGTGCCAAAAATCCTCGAAGAAGGCAATGCCCGGTTGCAGCAGCGAGAGGGAGCTCGCCACCGCCGCGAGGAAGAGCAGCAAGAAGAACATCGCTCCAAAGTACTGCCCTGCGGGCATCTGGGCAAAGACCTGCGGCAGCACCTCAAAGCCAAGGCCAAAGGTGCCCATCCCCGCAGCCGCAGCCACCCCGAGAAAGGCGATAGCCGCAGGGATGATCATCAGTCCCGCAATGCCCACCTCGACAAACTCATTGGTCGCATTCGCCGTCAGCGAGCTCAGCGCAATGTCGCGCGACTTGCTCACATAGCTCGCGTAGGTGCTAATCGTGCCAAAGCCCACCGAGAGGGAGAAAAAGATCTGCGAGGCAGCCGCCAGCCAGAGCTCAGGATTCTTCAAGCCCTCGATGAGCGTCACCTGCTGCTTCTCCACCGCCTTGCCTGCATGCTGCTCCTCAACACGCTGCACGAGAGCCTCCTGCTGTGCGGCCGAGGCCTGCGCGGGGAGCATCTCGACGGTCTTGCCCTCGACGACGAGCATGGTCTTATTGGGATTCCACATATAGCCGAGACCCTCATTGATATTGCGCTCAGGATGAGAAGGATCTGGCGTATCCAGTGTGAGCACACGCACAAGCATGATCACCGAGAGGACGAGGAGTGCGGGCATGCTCCACTTGCTAAACCACTCAATGCCCTTGTTGATACCGCGATAGAGAATGATAAAATTGGCAAAAAGGGCAATCGCGGTAAAAATCATCACCCAGCTCAGCCCCAAATCAAAGGCTGCCCCATCCTGCGCCAAGCCTGTGAACTGGGCAAAAAACGCTCCGTACTGCCCCGACTCATCCAGCTGCAAATCCCCCATGAGCGTATGATAAAAATAGCCCAGCGTCCAGCCCTCCAAGTAAAGGTAGTACATGGACACCGTCAGGGGGATGATGAGCATAAAGATGCCAAAGTACTTCCATGCATGGGAGCGCGAGAGCAGCAGAAACATCGAGACTGGGCTATGCCCACCGAGTCGGCCCGACGCACGCCCCAGCGCCCACTCTATCCAGCACAGGGGGATACCGAGGACGACAAAGGCGATGAGATAGGCTATCATAAAGGCACCGCCGCCGTATTCGGCGGCGAGGCCGGGGAAGCGTAGAAAGTTACCAAAGCCAACAGCACTACCAGCCACAGCGAGCATGACACCGAGCTTAGAAGTCCACTGGTCGCGAGCGAGAGAATGTTCCATAAGAGATGTGAGGAGGGGAGAGATTTAACGCTGCTTATTTCTTATGAGTAGCTTATACATACACAAAAAGAAAAAGCCCCAGACGAGACCGACAGCAATGAGCATCGTGATAATACCTTCCCAAGTCATAATAGACTACTACTCTAACACAAGCTCCTGCTCACCGTCAAGAATGAAGCTGCGTCATAGCAGTAGAATATTGACTCTTATTAGCTGAGATAGTTAAAACTCCCCTCCCCGCCTCATTGCGATGAGAAGGCAGCCTAGCTGCGCGCGCAAGCGTCACGTACACCGCGTCGGCGGCGGTAGCCGCAGATGCTGAGCAGCCCTAAGATAGAGAGGACTGTAGAGCTAGGCTCTGGAATGGCGAGCGCCTCAAACATGATGGAACTCTTGATCACACCATTGTTCGTATCCTCGTGCTCGACGGAGAAATGAAGTAAGCCCTCTTTTTCAAAGTAGCTCACATGCGAGGCATCCAGATTGATGCGCTCACCCTCATCATTGAGGTGATAGAGCATGTACTCATCCGTATCGAGTCCTTGGAAGATATCGCCCACGTACACCGACATCATAAAGGCGTCATCGGGGTTCATCGTGAGATCGAGGTCCCAGCCCAGTGAGTTTGCCGTGGGCTGAGCCTCCTGCTCGACGCTGTTGATTTGCACGCCCTTCTCACTATTCACATCAAAGCTCAGCAGCATTTCATTGCCATCTTGAGAGTGATAGACAAGGGTATGATTATCATCCTTCATCATACTATGCTCTGTACACGCCCCTGGGGAAAACTCCTCTATATCACCTATCTTGATGGATACCTGGTTTTTGAACTCAACAGCACCACCAAAAACACGTACATTCTCAAAACCGACCATACTCTCATGCGCCGTCTGGAACTGATCCGCGCCAATATCGCGGCTCATGACGATGTCGAGCTGTCCTAGAATCTCATACTTACTTACCTTTGTCGATTCTCCTACGTCCACCATCTTCATGTAGCTGCCCTCGCCTACCTGTACCCCATGGCTGATCACGTTTCCATAGGTAGAGACACTCGTAGCCTCATCTTCATCGGCAAGAATCCTCATAAAGTTCCTAGAGCTGTTATCCTTCCACGCAAAGCCCTCATTCTGATTCACACCGCGAGCAAAGATCTCGACCTCACCGCGTAGAGCGCCCACCTCCTCATTAGAGGCCTCGATATGCACTCCGTATGCCGTATAATCATCCGAGCTGGCGTGCATGTCTATGGTGATTTTGCCCTCATAGAGTTCATTGTCCTTCAGCATTTGAGCATCAAAGCCGACACTCTGCCCCTCAGATTTGATGCGTATAGCAGAGACAGGTCCATGAGTACCCACGGCGGAGATGTGGTCGCCCTCAATGTTGCCTACATGACTGTATTCCACATGGATGCCCTGCTCCTCGGTCTGGACAGAATCCAGCTTGAGGTTTCCCACGGTACTTTTATAGACATGTAGACCGGTCTGAGCGGTGATAGAACTAATATTAAAACCGGATAAAACACTGTTGCTAAAATGCGCGCCTTTCATCTTGGCCTCGAGCTCTCCAAAATGGAGCACGGGATAGAGCCTTTGTAGCTCATCGCAGAGGGTGACATAATCTGCAAAAATAGCATGCTGCATTTCAGCGGCTATGATATTCATTCTCGCGTCTTTAGAGCTGTGATTGCTGATGTTGTCAATGTGCAAGCTGATACTCTCTGTGCTATTATGAGACTCCCCCGCATAGCTGAGAGGGTAAAGGCTGAGCTGGGCTGTCGCACACAGGACACAGATTCTTAGTAGGGTGGATAGGGTGGATACTTTCATATATGTAGGGTGAGTTTCTTTTCAAGTCAGCTCCCGTCACGAATAAAACGAGAGGTGAAATGCATGATAAGGCTAACATTATAAAGAAACAATAAGATAGAACTACCTTTTCGATGCAGCACTCAATGTGGGAGCTGGGAAAATCTATTAATTAGATTCATTCTAGTTGACTTTTTAAACAATTCAGTTATAATCTTGGGAGAGAGGAGTAATCGCTCCCCAACGTAAAATTATAACCCCTACTTTAAAATCATGACATCAGCCATCGCCCGCTCAACCCAAGTTGCTCTTTCTACTGAAATCAAAGAAGCAAGCATTCCCGTTTTAAATGATATCTTGAAGAAATTCCTCACTCTTGCGCTGCTCACCAAGCAAGCACACTGGAATCTGCGTGGTCCCAACTTCATCCCTGCTCATGAGCTGCTGGATACGATCAACGACGCCTTCTTGACCAACGCCGACGATGTAGCCGAGCGCGTCGTCCAGCTCGGTGGCATAGCCATGGGTACGCCAGAGATCTTCACCGGCCCTACATGCAGCTGCTATGAGCCCTACCCTACCGCTATCTCAAGCGTAGAAGACCACCTCAACGAGCTGCTCAAGCGCTTTGCTGGCATGTCGCAGTACCTGCGCCAGGTCACCACTGATGACAGCCTCCAAGACGACGTTGCCGTTGCTATGCTGCAAGAGGCACTCGCTGGCCTTGAGAAGAATATGTGGTTTATCGAGGCTCAGCTGGGCTAAGACACACCCCATCAGATCTACTCTTGATCTACTCTTGCCTCGCCTTCCCCCTCGGAAAGCGAGGCTATTTTGTGTCGCTGTAATAACGAGCGACAAGCGGCTCTTGGACAGCAAAGAGAGCCTCGCGATGCTCTATGGTATCGTCGAGATAGCCATGCAGATGCACCAATCCATGCACGAGGTAGCGAAAGAGCTCCTCCTGCTCATTGAGCGCATGCTGCTGCGCATAGCGTCGCGCCGTATCAAGACTCACAAAGATCTCACCATGATGAAAGGTGATGACATCTGTCGGGGTCGGATCTTGGAGAAAGTCCCCATGCACGGCGGCAATGGTCGCATCATCCACCAGATTGAGCTCGATGACATCGAGCGTGGAGAGCACATGATCAGGACCTTGGGGCTGCGTCAAGAGCTCCTCGACGAGGCACTGCAGCCTCTCTTGGAGGGGAGGGAGGCAGTCCTGCGTCACCCAGCTGAACTGAGTGTGGAGGTAGAGTTCTAATGTGGGGGTCATAGCTCGGGGCTTTCGATATGGGGGCTTTCGTTGATCACGTCGGCTTCACGCGCCGCGCGTTTGCGCCTCTTGGCCTCGGCACGTGCCGCGCGGAAAAAGCTCTGGAACTGCTCCAAGCATTCTGCCTCCAACACGCCTCCCGTGATCTCACAGCGATGATTCAGCGGTGGATTGGAGTCGAGGAGATTGATCCAGCCACCACAGGCTCCGCCCTTGGGATCGCGAATGCCAAAGACGACGCGATCGGGTCGGCAGTGTACGATAGCACCCGCGCACATGGGGCAGGGCTCCTTGGTGACGTAGAGGGTGCAGCCCTCCAGGCGCCAGTCGCCCACCGCAGCCTCAGCAGCCGTGAGGGCGAGCATCTCGGCAGGCGCGGTGGCATCCTTGAGCGTCTCGACCTGATTCCAACCACGGGCAATCACGCGACCGTCCTTCACAATCACACAGCCACAAGGTACCTCGGTCGCCTCACGCGCCTTCTCCGCCTCTCGCATCGCAAGGAGCATGAAGCGCTCGTCATCAGACATGATCGTCATCATAGCTTGATGCACATACGCCGTGCTCGAGGGGACGAGCACGGCGGATGAAAAAAAAGAATAGCCCAGCTGAGATTACTCACCACTCAGGGTAAAGCGAGGCTCATTGTCGAGGATCTCTTGGAGCTCAGCCCAGCCGCCCTTGGTCTGATTCTGGAACATCTGAAGGTAAACGGAGACGACACCTGCGGGGCTCTTGTCAAAGAGCTCTGCAACCGCTGGCTTGAGCTTCTCGACATCAAGGCTCTCGGGGAGATCGCCCTCGACCATACCGTGACCGTTGTGCTCTATGCCTAGAGCATTAAGAAAGCTCACCAGCATGCTTTCCTGCTTGCGCACGAGCCAGACTTGGAGCAGGTGATCGCCAATAGTCTCAGCAGGCTTGGAGGAGAGCATCTTTTTGAGCCATTCAAACTGATCTTTGAGGGGCTTTTGCTTGACGTACTGGGGGCGGAGCTTCTTGAGAGCGGAGAGCTCATTGATAGCGGCGCGGTAGAGACCGCGCTCCTGATTGCGTAGCCAGTCGAGGATGAGAGCGACAGTCTCTTCATCTGCGCGCTGAAAAATCGTATAAGAGGTCATATGATTGTCTTTTGTATGGTCAAAATGTGTGAATAGTAAATCATATTCCCTTCACTCTGTCTAGTCAAAGATAGCGCGAAGGGATATTTTCTCCCTCATTCTCACGCGATACATGCAAAAGAATGCTTGTCTTGGCTCGTCGCACTTGCTATAGTGTGAGGATGCAACGAACTTGGCATTTGCGACGCGGTACATGGAAGCTTCCTCGCGAGGGAGCTATTATGGGCATAGTCAATACCACCCCCGACTCCTTCTCTGATGGAGGGCGCTATCTCGGGCGTGAGGCTGCCCTCATTCACGCAGAAGAGCTCATCCACCAAGGAGCACTCATCGTAGATATAGGCGGAGAATCAACGCGCCCAGGGGCTATCGAGATAGATGCCTCCGAGGAGATGGAGCGCGCCATCCCTGTCATTGAGTCGCTGCGCAACTACTTTCACGGCACACTGATTTCAATTGATACGCGCCATGTCGAGGTGGCGCGCGCCGCCCTAGAAGCGGGAGCGGACATCGTCAATGATATCACAGGGCTCGCCGACCCTGCGATGCGCGAGCTCTGCGCCCAGTACGGATGCGGTGTCATCCTCATGCACATGCAGGGAGAGCCTCGTACGATGCAAAACAACCCGCACTATGAAGACGTGGTGAAGGAGGTGCACGATTTCTTTGTCCAGCGCGTACGGCAGGCAGAGGCTGCTGGCATCAAGCGCAGCTCCATCTGCCTTGATCCAGGGATTGGCTTTGGCAAGACTCAGGATCACAACCTTGAGCTCATCAATCATCTGGATGCCCTACGCCCCAGCCCTGAGATGCCTCTACTCATGGCACTCTCACGCAAGCGCATGCTCAGCAGCATCCTGCATGATTTGCAAAAGGGTCGCTCGCCGCTCGCCACCGTGAGCATGAGCCTCCTTGCAGCCGAGCGCGGGGCTGACCTCCACCGCATCCACGATGTTGCAGAAATGCACCAAGCTCTCGAACTGCGCAAAGCACTGCTTTTAAATAGTGAGCCTCAGTGATTTTTTGACAACACACTCTGATAAGAGAGAAGTTGTTAGAATTCACAACACTTGCGCTTGCTTTCTATAAAAAAGCGTGCTAGGATGCGCTTGACCCCTTCAAACCACCTGGAATAGATGATATGAGTCAAGAAACAGCATTTCTCGGAGCCGATACGTTGATTGGTAAAATATGGACCAAAAAGCGTTATTTCGACTACCTAATCAGCAAGGACAATGTCCAGCTCATTACAGGCAAGAGCTTGCACAAACTCGTCATCATCGACCCTGCGCTGAGCCTAGGTCGTGCGGCAGCACAGCGAGACGGCGACGCTGATAGTCAAGAGTGCAACTTCATCCTACGCCACATTTCAGAAATCAGAGCGGAGCTGACCATCTTTGTCACCACCTGCGACATCCTCGCCGAGGATGCTGATGAGACGAGCCCGCTACTCACTGAGAGTGACGATGCCTACGTGCAAAATCGTCTGCAACTCCACACGCAGGTGAATAGGCAATTTGGCCGCGTGCTCAATATCTATGTGAGCGATCTCGCTCTAGCCGACGCCGCGCACACACCGCTGCTGCACTGCTGCGTGAACCCTCCAGCAGGGCGGGCCAAGCTGTCCTTCGACCCCCTTGAGCAGCATCAGCTCTACTTTGCCGAGCGTATCTTTGGCGATGCTGAGAGGTGTATTCCCATAGGTATTTCTCACTTTATCCCTGCTGTCCCCCCGCTGACGACGGAGCAAATCATCGAGCTACTCGCGCCCAAGCTCAGCTCACGCCTACGCGCCCTGAGCGCGGAGGAGAGGATCATGGCAAAGCCTCGCGGCTCACGTCGCAGCTCCATCCACTCCTTCCACTGGCTCGACCCACGTGACGGCTACATAGTCAGCGAGGATGACCAGAAGGAGCTGCTGCAATTCTACTTCCTCCCCTAGACCGAAAGCCCATGTCAGCAGAGTCAACAGCGGGCGCGCAGAGCGTGCAGAGGCAATTTGCTCGCTTCTTCGTCGTAGGAGTAGGAGCTACCCTGCTCCATCAAGCCGTCTATATGGGGATCAATGCCGCCTTTGGCATCAATGATCAGCAACAGCTCGCCCTCAACGTCAGCTACGCGGCAGGATACGCCCTTTCCTTTGTAGCCAATTACCTTGTGACAACATACTGGACATTTCAGACGCAGACGAGTGCCAAGAAGGGGGCAGGCTTTGCCTTCTCGCACCTCGTCAACTATGGCTTGCACACGCTGCTGCTCAACCTATTCATCACCCTAGGTCTGGGAAAGCTCCTCGTCACGCTCAATGAATGCATACTGCCCGCATGGCTCATGGAGAGCATCCCCGCCTTGGGAGAGGCAGCCACACTGCTGCCTCTGCCCATCTACGTGATCGTCGTCCCGCTGAACTTCCTGCTCGTGCGCTACTTTCTCACGCGCAAGAGCTAGAGCATTCACACATCAAAATAGCGTATCACACGCGCTGGGCTCCCCGCCGCGAGGCAATTCGCGGGAAGGGATTGTGTCACAACACTCCCCGCAGCCACCGACGTCCCATCACCTATGGTCACACCGGGCAGCACGATAACGCCGCCGCCCAGCCACACATTGCGCCCAATGGTGACAGGAGCTGTATAGCTGCGCCAGAAAGCTATTTGATCGCAGGCCGAGCCTGCTGATAGTCGCTCTTGGGGATGGGTGGGATGGGTGACGGCATAGATATGCACCCCAGGACCTAACCCCGTATGATCGCCTATCTCGATGCGATTGCAGTCGAGAAAGACACAGTTCATATTGATCTCGACGTTGTTGCCCAGATGGATATTCTCTCCATAATCCACAAAGATGGGCCCCGTCACCCAGACCCCCTCTCCCATGCTGCCCAAGAGCTGCTCGAGCAGCTCCCTGAGCCGAGACGCGTCGGTGCTGGGAGTGTCGGCATATTCCTTTTGTATTCTCTTGGCCTCATGCCAGCGATGAAGCAGCTCGGGATCGCCGCAATCATAGATTTCACCTGCTAGCATCTTTTCTTTTTCTGAACGAATCTGAGTCATGCTACGTTTATAAAGTCGCCAGCATTGCAGGTCAAGCGAAAAACCACCCTCATGCTCCCAAGTGCCACCAATCAACGCATAGCCCCGTGAAGGGACACTGTTGAGAGTTGATGTATAACAACTTCTTTTTCCTCATCATAGCATTTATTTAGAGACAGTATGCTTGACAGTACTAGAATCTTGCTTTATCATTCTAGCAGAGTACACTTCTATGATCAATCTGCCGCAAGAACCCCTTTTTGACCTCCCCTTCACGGTTGCGACTTTGTCGCATGCTGCGTCCACCTTTTCGCGAGAGGCAGCACAGATTACAACCCCCGTCTTGATAGCTCATGCCGATGTGCATGTGCTCACGCGTGCGCTGAGGGATGAGCAGGATTATGGGCAAAAGCTACGCGCCTTTGACTACATCTGCCCCGATGGCATGCCTCTTGTCTGGCTGCTGCGCAAGAAGAAAAAGGTGGACGCGCATCGTCTCTATGGTCCTGATATGATGGAGGCTATGTGTGACATGGGTCGCGGGGTGGCTCAGGGAGCTGTGCGGCATTTTCTACTCGGTGGCTCAGAGGAGGCGCAGCGGCGCCTACAAGAGCGATTCGGAGAGCGCTTCCCCGACCTCTGCATCGCAGGGAGCTATTCACCGCCTATGGGGACATGGCCCGAGGGGGAGAATGAGCGCATCGCCTCTATGATACGCGAGAGCGGGGCGAATTGCGTCTGGGTCGGTCTGGGCTGCCCCAAGCAAGAGCGCTGGCTCGCGGAGTGCAAGCAGGCGCGTCTGCTGCCACCAGCCCTGTATTTTGCGGTTGGCGCGGCCTTTAATTTTCACGCGGGCTTGGTTGATCAGGCTCCCCTCTGGATTCGCCAGCGGGGCTTTGAGTGGCTCTACCGCCTGTGCAAGGAGCCGCGGCGCCTTTTTACTCGCTATGTCGTCCACATTGGGCTCTTTTTCTGGTTCTTACTCACACGCAAGGTCTGAATACGCCCAATCACTTTTTTATATTAGCTATTAACAATCAATCCATATCATATGAAAGCATCATTATTCCTCATCTCCTGCTTGGCTACCAGCCAGCTCGCCTCAGCTCAGATCGCGCCTCCTCCCATACCATCGGGGCCCGTCGCCTATACGAGCATCACTGCCCCCGAGCCTTCTGCCCCTATTGAAGAGGTCGTCGAGGCCGCCAGCTACACATCGACAGAAGCCCTCCCCGTCGAAGCCCCCCTCACCGAGACCACCCCTGTCCCCGCGCTCAACCCCAGTGGTCCCCATGTGGAATTTGAAGCTCAATCTCTATACAGTGAATTACAACGTACGCGGCATGGGCGTGACCAATCACTACAGCAATGATGGCTACTCCTCAGCAGCCATCTCCTACACAGCACCCAATCGCAATCTCTTCAACGCGGGTGTGCAGCAGCGCTTCCACGGTGAGCTCGGTCTCGCATGGGGTGAGGGCGAGGCTCTCAATGATGGTCTCATGAGCCAGTGGGGCTATGCCATGGGCAAGGAGATCTTCCCCAATCTCCTTGTGGAGGTCGGCTACAACCTGCGCTACGGCACGCTGGTAGGCTACCTCGCCAAGCAGCGCGGCAAGGCAGCGCATAGCATCGCTCAAGACTTTGCTCTCAGCCTCTCCTACGACGATGAGCAGAAGGGCTACTTTGGCTCAGCACAGCTAGGCTATGGCTTCTATGGACTGACAGGCTGGTACTATGATGTCAATGTAGGCTATCGCATGACCGAGATCTTCTCCCAGCCCAAGTGGGGGCTCGATATGGAGCTGAGTGTTGGCATGGCGGGCTCGGTGGGCTACTGGACGGGTGATGCCGACGGCATTGATGCCTACCGCTTCCGTGCGACCTTCCTGCCCTACACGCACGAGGGCAGCTTCGGGCGTGATGGTCGCTGGCGTCTCGCGCCTTGGGTCGAGTTCGCCGTATCGGGGAACAATGACAGCAAGATAGACCGCAGCATCCCTGGTCTCGTTGATGGCAATCAGCTCAATGTAGGCGTCGATCTGAGCTGGAGCTTCTAATATTTTTAAATCACAACTCACTCTGAGCCAGCCTCTCGCAATAAGCCAATGCATTTTTGAATGACAGGTTTTTGCGAGTAGGGCTGGCTTTTCTCCTTGATATGGCTGTGGTGACTGTGGTAGAGTGTGAGTTCTCTTAGCCTTGGGTATCGCTTGCGATGACTCTCGCGGAGAGCTTCATCATCGCTCATCATGCCCCTCAAAGCCATTATTTTCGACCTCGACGGCACGCTTGCTGACACGCTCCCCCTCGCCATCGAGGCTCACAGAGCGCTCGCTCACGAATTTCTCGGACGTCGCCCCGAGATTGCAGAGGTGACAGGCTTCTTTGGATTGTGCGACAGGGGCATCATGGCGGGTCTCTTGGGCATGGATGCTGACTCAGAGCAGCTGCCAGAGCAGGCTTTGCTCGAGCACTACCAGCGGCTACACCCCCTGATGGTGCCTTCGTGCTTTGAGGGTGTCCCCGAGATGCTCCGAGATCTGCGCAAGAAGGGGCTGCGCCTCGCGCTCGTGTCGGGGCGTGCTGAGGTCTCGGGACGCGAGAGTCTCGAGTACTTTGGCATTCTTGATTCGTTTGAGCAGCTGAGCTTTGGCAACCCCTACAAGCATTCCAAGGCAAGCCGCCTCCAGGCCCTCCTCGATGACTGGGAGCTCTCCCCCGAGCAGGCCATCTACGTCGGAGACGCACCCTCAGACATAGACGACAGCCACCGCATTGGCATGCGCGTGATTAGTGCTGGCTGGTCTCCGAGCTGCCAAGGCGATGCGGAGCAATGCCTCGCTCGCCACCCCGACTACAGACTCGAAGATCTTGACCAACTCACGACTCTTATTGACAGCATCAGACACGCTTAATAGACACCCCACTCATTGATCATGACGAACCTCCATCTTCTGCTCCTAGCAAGCCTGCTTGCATCCCCGCTCAGTGCCACAAAAAAGCTCCCCGAGCAAAAGTATCCCCTCCCGCAGGTCTACCCCACCCCGCAACAAGTCGAGCTCACCCCCTTCTACACCAAGATCAAAACGGCTGAGTACATGCAGCTCGACCCGACGCGCCCCCTGCTCGGCGTGCCCAAGATCCCCCACAAAGAAGGAGCCTACGCCATCGTCATCAAGCCCGAGCGACTCACCGTCTACTCCTATGACGAGGTCGGACGCTACTATGCAAAGCAGAGCATCATCCAGCTGCTGCGAGGTGCGCGAAAAGACACACTCGACGCGCAGCAAGACCCCTTTCCGCAAAAATACTTTGAAGCCGTCAGCCGCAGCGGAGAGCTCCCCCTGGGCAGCATCGTGGACTGGCCCGATCTCCCCTACCGAGGCGTAGTCGAGGGCTACTACGGCCCGCCTTGGCCGCTGGCGGAGCGCATGGATCAAATCGAGTTTTACGGGCGCAACAAGATCAATACCTACATCTGGGCACCCAAAGACGACCCCTACCATCATGGCGAAAAAGCCCACGTCCCCTACCCCGACAAGATGGCAGCCCAGATCCGCGAGCTCTGCAAGCATGCCGCGAAGCATCATGTAAAGTTCGTCTGGGCCATCCACCCTGCAAACACCGTAGACTGGAACAAGGACGAGGGGAGACCCGACATGGACAGACTCGTCAAGAAGCTCGAGCTCATGTACGAGCTGGGCGTGCGCCACTTTGGCGTCTTTGTCGATGACTCGGATGGCGAGATCAAAAAGGCACACCGACAGGCGCGACTCTGCACCTACCTGACAGAAAACTTCATCAACAAGAAGCACGGCCTCGATCCCCTCATCATGTGCCCCTCTGGCTACTGTCGCCTATGGACACCTGAGTCGTGGCTCAAAGAGCTAGGAGAAAATCTCCCCCCCTCCGTCCCCGTCATGTGGACAGGCGACTACGTCGCAAGCGAAATCCACCTCGAAGGCCAGCAGTGGGTGAGCCGCGCACTCGGGCGTCCCACCTTCATCTGGTGGAATTGGCCCTGCTCCGACTACAACCGCTCCCAGCTCGCGCTCGGGCGCACCTACAGCCTCTCGCAAGACCCCCAGATGAAGCAGCTACTCAGCGGCTTTGTCGCCAACCCCATGGAATGGCCCGAGGCCAGCAAGCTAGGGCTCTTTGGCGTCGGCGACTACGCATGGAATATAGAGCAATTCAACTCTACTGCGAACTGGCGCGCGGGCGTGAAGCGCCTCTTCCCCAGCAACCCCATAGCCATGCAGCTCTTTGCCGACCACAACTCCGATCTCGGCACGAATGGAGATGGCTTTACCCGCGAAGAATCAGAAATCATCGCTCCCACCCTCCTCGCCATCACCACTGCCCTCGATGAGAACAAAGCCATAGACCCGCTGCATCTCAAGACGCTCACTGAGCATTTTGCCCACATCAGCGCATCCGCGACCAAGCTCCTCACGGATGAGAAGCTCAGCCGCCTCCAGCAAGAAATCGCCCCTTGGATGCATCTCTTTGGTGCGATGGGCGACCTCGGCACCAGCTTCCTCGATGCCCTCTCCATCAGTGATAAAAAGCAGCTCAGCGACGCCCTGCTCACGATCATCGCCAAGACCGCACAAGTCGAGCAGTGCCGCGCCGATGCCAAAAAACCCCTCGTCGGGGGCAAGCTCCTCGTCCCCTTCTTCCGCCGCCTCGCCGGCGAGCTCAACGCCCAAATGCAAGCACGCTTCACGGGACGCGAAAAGCTATGGGCACAGCCCCGCTTTAGCAGCACCCTCAAGGCCAATCCCCATATGGCACACTGCATGCACGACCCCAGTGAGCAGAGCGTATGGATACAACACTACGCCCAAGAAGCAGGTCACACCTACACGCTCGACTACGGCTCACCACGCCAGATCGAGCGCGTCACCCTCATCATGGGAGGCAAGCGCCCAGCGGAGTACATCGTCGAAGGGCAGATGGAATACTCACAGGACGGCACGACGTGGCAGCTGCTGGGCAGCCCCACCCGAGGCGCGCGCGTCGATATCAAGCTCCCAGAGGACGCCGCGCTCACCGCGCGCTACCTACGCTACCGCATCCTCACCCTTCCCGAGGTGAAGAGATGGGTCAGCATCGCCTTCTTTGGCATCAATCATGACAGCGACTTCACCCGCGTCAGCACCGATATACCCAGCTGGAAGAATGGAAAGCTCCTGCTCAACCACGACAAAGACGGCTACCATCTCAAGCGCATCATGGAGGTCGCCAGCATGCCTCCCAACGCCCGCATCGCGCTGCGCTTCCCCGCCGTCGCCCAGGGCGAGGAGCTCACGCTTGATCTAGAAACGCCCCTTGAGCCCTGGGCCATCCTCAAGCTGCACAGCAAGAGCTATCCCACCGGTGAGCAGCTCATCCCCCTGCACGATCTCAAGCGTGATACCGAGCACCCCACGCGCTACAGACTGAGTGCCGCGCAGCTCCCCGCCCAGCTCACAGGTATCACCCTCTACAACGCCTCCCCCCACCCCGTTGATATCAAGCTGCGCGAGCTCGCCCTGCGCGTCCCCGCTGGCGACAAGCAAGATATACGCGCCCTCATGGACAACAACTTCCTCACCTCATGGGAATGTGCCAACCGCGGGGCAAGCCCCCTTTCACTCAAGAGCATGACCCACATCCCTCTGCCCAAGGACACGGGCAAGGTGATCATCTTTGCCAGTAGAAAACCCGACTACGTCTTTGGCAGCAAGCCCGAGACAGGACTCGCACGCGGCATCACACCCAACGCAGCATCAGCGGGCAACTTCTACGAATACACCATCCCCGCGGGCAGCACAGCACTGAGCATCGCCAGCTCCGCGTCACAGCCCGCCTACCAGATTTACGAAATCTACACTATACCCGCACAACCACAGCAATAATCCCCCATACACGATGACAGCAGCAACACTCCTCGCCTTAGGGCTCAGCACGATGGCTCTCACACAGGCCGCCATCCCTCGCATCTTCCCTACCCCACAGGAAAACAAGCTCCAAGACTCCTACACAACAATCAAGAGCGTCAACAGCATCCTCGACAAGCAGAAAGGCAATCCCGCCATCTGGAAAGCCCTCCCCAAAAAAGAAGGAGCCTATGCCATCGAGATCACCCCAGATACACTCAGTATCTACGCCTACGAGAGCACAGGACTCTTTTACGCACGCCAAACAATCGTCCAGCTCCTCAGCGAGCAGCGAGGAGAAGGCTACCTCTACGCCCAAAATGATCCCACCGAGGGCAAGGCCCTCAACGAGCTCCTCAACGGAGCCAGACTCCCGCAGGGCACACTGATCGACTGGCCAGACCTCCCCTACCGTGGCTCTGTGGAGGGCTACTACGGAGCACCTTGGAGCCATCAGGCACGCATCAGCCAGCTCGAATTCTACGGACGCAACAAGCTCTATACCTACATCTGGGCAGCCAAAGACGACCCCTACCATCACGGAGCACGCAGCTATGAGCCCTACCCTGCCTCCACGGCCGCAGAAATACGCGAACTCTGCAAGGTGGCGAAGGAAAACCACGTCAAATTCGTCTGGGCCATCCACCCCGCCAACACCGTGAATTGGAACAAAGAAGGCGGCAACTACGACCTCGCCCGCCTCGTCGTCAAGCTGGAGCAGATGTATGAGCTCGGCGTGCGCGACTTCGGTGTTTTCATCGACGATTCCAATGGCGAGATCAACAAGGCCGAGCGCCAAGTCGCCCTCTGCAACTACATTCAGAAAAACTTCATCGCGAAGAAAAAAGACGTCGGTCCCATCATCATGTGCCCCACCGGCTACAACAAATCGTGGTCCAACGCAGATTACCTCAAAAAGCTCGGCACAGGCCTCACCCCCGACCAGCACATCATGTGGACCGGCAACACCGT
>CAYJJA010000043.1:0-4046 GCA_964370355.1 uncultured Akkermansia sp.
CTGACGGACTCAACTGACGTCTACGACTCCGCACCCACTTAACTTTAGGGAACGTAGCTTCCTCACTACTGACGGTACGGCGGCACCTCATTTACTAATGCGACGGCGACATTTACTGACGCTACAGCGGTGCTTTATTGATGCATTGCGCCTCGCAGGGCTCGTATCAATCACGAGAGCCAGAGTGATGCTGACTCTGCAATTGTCAATTGTCAACAATGAAGCCCCGCCTTGTAGAAAAGGAGGGGCTTTGGATGGGAAGGACGAGAGATGTCCCCCGTCGTGGCTGAGCCTAGACTCCACGCACGAGCAGCTCGGCGATCTGCACCGCATTGAGAGCCGCGCCCTTGCGCACTTGGTCGCCTACGACCCAGAGGTTGAGCGCATTGTCCATAGCCTGATCCTTGCGGATACGGCCGACATAGCAGTTGTCACCATTGGTCGAGTCGAGAGGTGTTGGCCATATGCCCTGCTCGGGATCATCCATGACGGCGATGCCTTCATATCCCGCATAGCTCGCGCGTGCGCCTTCTACATCGACAGGACGCTCAAATTGCGCGATACAAGAGATGGAGTGGCTGCGGTAGACGGGGACGCGCACGCAGGTGCAGCTGACGTTGAGGTCGGGGATGCCCATGATCTTACGCCCCTCGATGAGCATTTTTTGCTCTTCCTTGGTGTAGCCACTCTCGGTGAATTTGTCGATCTGCGGGATGAGGTTAAAGGCGATTTGACGTGGGTAGGTCGAGCAGGTGACAGGATGCCCATCGACGAGGGCTCGCACTTGGCTCTCCAACTCGGTGATACCTTGTTGACCGCTACCTGAGACGGCTTGATAGCTGCTTGCAATGATGGTCTTGAGACCGTACTTTACATGCAGGGGGTAGAGTGCCATCAGGGTGATGATGGTCGTGCAGTTTGGATTTGCAATGATGTTGCGCGGGTGGTCAAAGGCCGCCTGACCATTGATTTCGGGGACGACGAGTGGCACATCCTCCTGCTGACGAAAGGCAGAGGAATTGTCCACCACTACACAGCCCGCTGCTGCTGCGGCAGGTGCGTATTCCAATGATATAGAGCCACCTGCGGAAAAGAGGGCTATATCGACATCAGCAAAGCTCTCCTTGGTGAGCTCTTCTACCGTGAGCATCTCTCCGCAGAAGGAGACTTGTTTACCAGCAGAGCGTTTTGATGCGAGCAGTTTCAAAGAAGCCAGCGGAAAGTTGCGGCTCTCTAAACAGGAAAGAATCTCGACGCCTACGGCTCCAGTAGCGCCCACGATGGCTATTCTTGGCTTTGTCATGACTGATGTGATATGATAATAGTGATGAATGCTCTGTGCTATGAAATGCATGCGCGAGCACGCGCATGAGTATAGCCATCTGACGCAAAATAGCAAGTATTTTGTCAAGGCATGCCTCAGCCAAGCTAAGGAAAGGTGACAAGCAATTCAATCAAGTCACACTCACAGATTGACACAAAGCCTCTCTTGGACTAGCATGGAGAGTCATGCTACGCTTTGTGGGGCTGAAAAAAACTCTAAAAAAGTTGCTAGGATTGCTCAAAAAATGCTAGACAGATCGGAGATTTTTGTGTAAATCTAATCGTTAGCATGCCCCCCCTTTCCCCCTACCTTCCTCCGAGATGGTCGCAAGCGATATGGGACATATCAGGAGCCTTCATCTTCGATCAAGACATACTCGCCTTTCATGACTTTTGCCAAAGAATCCTGCATCTTGAGCAGCCCATCGCCTACGTCCATGGCTCGCCCCCGCTGATATGGAATAGCGGGCGCGTGATGAGGGACAATCCACCCGACGCAGCGCACGCCGTGGCACTCAAGGCCTACGCGGAGCGCAAGATAGGAGTCCTGCTCACCGCTAGTAACACTCAGCTGAGAGCCAAGCACCTCCACGACAAGAGCGCCAACGAGTACTGCGGCCAGCTCAACAAGGCTGGGGGTCGCAACGGGGTCATTCTCAGCAGTGACCTGCTCAATGAGCACTTGAAGCAGCACTACCCCCATCTGCTGCGCATCACCTCCATCCTCAAGATTACCCAAGTACACGGCAAGGGCAAGCTCGACCTCTACAAGCGCTACCTCGACGAATACGACCTCGTCATGCTGCACCCCGACGATGTCATCGACCCCGACTTTCTTGCGACCCTGCCCGAGCCCGAGCGATGCATCGCGCTGATCAATGAATACTGCGTACGCCACTGCCCCATACGCCACCTGCACTACCGCGATCTGAGTGCGAATACCCTCAACTACCTCGGACACGACAGCGCCCCCTTTAGCAAGCTACAAAAAGGTAACGGCTGCGACAACATCTTCCAGCTACTACTCCACCCCACCCAAGGCACGCTCGCCCTCTCGCATGACGAGATCGCGGGGCTCTATGCCATGGGCTTTCGCCATCTCAAGGTGCAGGGGCGCGGCATGGGCTCAGCCCTTTCCTACCTCTCTGAGCTGCTGCGCCTGATGCTGCGCACGGACGAGACCCATGAGAGCGTCATGCTCGGTATCAGACAATTGTTTTGGGAGAGCTACCAACCCCAGATTTAAAACACGCTCACCATCCCCCACCACTCGTATTACAACATGTCCCCTCCTCACGACACGACCAATCTCCGAGCCCTCTTCGAGCCCCTACTCAATGCCGAGTGGATGGTAGGCGGGGCGCTGCGCTTTGATGACGAGCTGCTCGCCCTCCACAGCTATCTGAGGCAGTACTTTGCCCCGCGTCAGCTGCGCCACGTCACCGCCACCCCGCCCTGCCTCTGGTCACTCGACTGGCTCGGGCAGCGCGCGCTGAGCCCCGATGCCTTGCTCGTGCAGCGACTGCGTCAGTACAATGAGGCGGGCATCGCCGTGAGCTTCTGCTTTGACAATGCCTTCATCCCCGCCGAGAGCATAGACGACGACTACGGCATAGGGCTCGTCGAGGAGCTGAGCAAATCCCCGCTCAACAGCCTCTGGATAGCCAGCGACGCGCTGCGCGACCACCTGCGCGCGCACTACCCTCGCCTCCCCCTCTACGCGCATCCCAATCGCATCGCCAGCGAGAGACAGCGGCGCACAGCCGCCCTCTACCAGCGACTCGCCGAGCGATACGACCGCGTCGCCCTGCATCCCCGCGACGGAGCTCGCCGCGAGATCTATGCCCCCCTCGCCGCCGAGGCCTCACGCTACATCATCATCGCCAATGATCGCTGCCTCTCCACCTGCCCGCTGCGCCGCGAGCATCTCCAGCAGCTCTCCCTGCGCCGACAGCAGCCCTATCAGACGGCTCCGCGCCTCGCCATCGCTGAGCTCATCCAACGCTGCGACTGCAAGAATGCCATCCATACCCTGCAAGGCAAGCGCGGCAACCTCAGCCAGCAGCAGCTCAGAGTCCTCTACGAGCTAGGCTTTCGTCGCTTTGCCCTGCTCGATCAGCAGACGCGCAGTGTGGGGGATCTCATCCATGATTTCTGTCACTATAGCTTCAATCAGTCCCCTGATTTCCAGCACCTGCTAGCCACCCTCACCGTCACGCTCTACAGCCTTACGAGGGTATCCAGCGGGCAGCCCCGCAGCGGGATGTCCCACGTCAGGCAAATCCCCGATCCCAAGCAAGTCGCCTTTTAATGATCTTCTCCCTCGTCATCTGTGATCCAATCTGCTAGAATGCGTCTGATAGCCCCCAAGCCACACCTCCATGACCATTCCCCGCACACTCCCCCTGCTCACCGCCCTGCTGCTACTCGCCTCTAGCGCAGCTCTGGCAGCCCAGTACGAGAAAATCAGCCTGCGCGACAAGCAAGAGCTCCTGAAGTCACTGCAAGACAAGCTCAGCCCCGAGCTGCGTCGCGCCGTCACGGCGAAAAGTATACTCGGGCGAGAAATCAGCTACCCGCAGCGCTTCATCCTTGCGCGCAAAGGCCGCGCTCTGCTCTGCTACGACGCCTCTACCAAGAGTGTCATTCGTACAAAGATACTCAGCTCCAAGGAGAAAGAAGAGCTCTACCTCCAGCTCAAACAGGCCTCCAACGTGAAGGAC
>CAYJJA010000043.1:4056-18427 GCA_964370355.1 uncultured Akkermansia sp.
CCCGCGCACTTGTTGAAAAAAATCCGTCCGCACACCATGTTCACCCGCGAGGAAGTACAGGCCACCTTCCCCCCCGAGTACCGCAGCATGAGCGAGGACTACCTTGTCTACGCCGAGCAAGGGCAGGGCATCAGCGTGCGGCTTGACCCCCATAAAAAGGGAGCCATGCAGCTCCAGCTCCTCTGCACGCGCCCCGTCGCGCCCCATGCGATAGCTCCTCGACGCGTCGGCACGCCGACGCAGAACTACTTCCCCATCCCTGAGAGCATGGAGCCTGGCCTCCACCGCGAGCTCCAGTGGGACCTCATAGGCGGGCTCTCGCGCCTCCTCGGCGATAGGCTCAACTCCTGCCTCTACCTCACCACCCTCGACAGAGAAGCTCTCAAGAAAGGAGAATACGCAGGAGCCTTCCTCGATCGCTCCCTCTACCTGCCAGCCCCCAAAGTCGCCCCCGACGCGCCCAAGCAGAACATCCTCTCCGCGATGGATCAGCAGCTCGCCGCCTCCTTTGGCTACTACTACCCCAGCCTCATCACGCTGGGCACGCAGCAGCGCGACAGCTACTTTGTCCCGCGTGCCCCTGCGAAAGGGCAAGCCAGAGTTCCCCTCTGGAGTGAGGCGGCACTCCGCATCCCCGCGCTGAGTGAGACGCATCCTCCTCTCAATGACCGTGTGCTCTACCTAGCCGAGAATAGGCAAGACTACGCGACTCTCACAGAGCTAGCGCTGGAGCAGCAAGAAAAGCTCATCCGCAGCCAGCTCAAGCAGCTCCAGCAGGACTATGTACGCTACCTGCGCGAAAACCCCATCCAGCACCCGACGGCGCAAAAACTCGCCCTCGCGTGGCAAAAGGCTTTGGATCGCTACATCGCGACCCTGCTTGATGAGGGAGGACTGCTCGACGAGGCATTGGAGAGCATGCGCAAGGCGAGTAAAGCCGATGCTGGCTCATCAAAGGGCAAGAAAAAGCCCCAGACCGTCAGCACCCAACACTACTTTGGCGAGCAGCTCAAGGCCATCACGCCCGAAGGCTAGAAGCGAAAATTGCATCATCATTGCTTGATTTGATCATCAGGCAATGATGATATGATTCTCCCGAGCTTGCCCTTGCAGTCCTGCGACAAAAGACCGCCCACCGTGGCGGGCACGGCAGGCGGTGTGTGATGATGAGTGGTGTAGGTGGGATGGGGGTTGAATTATTTTTTCTTGAAGGTGAAGTAGGCGTTGCCGTCCATGTCGCTCTCGATGGACTGGATGATCCAGGTGTCGCCCTGCTCGGCGTTCATGGTTACTTTCTTGATGTCGAACTTGACCAGATTGATAGGCAGCCCATCAAAGCGTATGCCCAGCGTCTTGAGCTTCTTGTATTGCTCAAGCGCGTCGCCCTTGAAGCTCGCGTGGACGTGGAAGGCTCCGCTGACCTCGCCGAGCTCGGTGCCGCTGGTGATGCTCCTCACGTTGAAGGTGGTCATGCCTTCGTCCATGTCGATGTCCTTGGCTTCAAAGCTGAGGTCCCAGTGAAGGTTTTCCACGTGGAACACTGTCTTTTCGGCTATCTTGATCGTGGGGCTCGTGTCGCCTTGGAAGTAGCAGTCGCGCAGCGTGAGCTTGCTGTTGGGCTGCCCCATCTCGATCAAGCCTCCCTTGAAGGTGCACTGGCTGAGCGTGCCGCCCTCATCGCGTATCATGATGTGGGCATCGAGGAATTGCCCGCACTCGATGCCATCCTTGGTGATGACGGTGTCGGCGAGTCCTTCTTGTGCCCAGTCGAGGGTGGGCGCACTCGCTGTCGTTTGCTTGCTGAGAGGCGCGACGATGATGCCGTCAGTCTCTAGCGTGCTGTTGGCGAGCATGACGGCTCCTATCTTGAGACTGGCACTCCCGCTGACGCTGAGGCGTGACTCGGAGCGTAGGTCGACGTCAAAGATCGTGTTGGCACCGCTCTTGAAGCTGGCGAAGGCCTCGGTGGCGGTGAGGCTCTGGCCATACAAGCAGCTGTTGCCCTCGATGATGAGGCTGTTGCCCCGATTCAGCGTGTAGACGCGTGAGGAGAGCGGGATCAGGAGGGTGACAGCACCCTCGGTGCAGAAGGTGCCGGCTCCATTGTGCAGCTCCACGCCCTTGGGACCGGTAAAGGTCCAGTTGGCACGCTCGGCGAGGTAGAGGCCATCGACGCGCTCGGTCTTGTCGAGGGTGATGGTGTAGCTCTTGCTCTCGGCGACGCGGGGATTGCCGAGCGTGAGGGAGCTATCGGCCTCGTAGGGGATGGCTTTGCCTTGCTTGTCTGTCCACTGGATTTCTTCCCAGTTGGTGAATTCGGTGGCGTAGAGGGCGGTGTCGGGGATGTCAGCGTGCAGCTTGCTGGCGCTGCATCCGAGGATGAGGCTGAGCAGCAGGGCGCGTAGGGTGGGGGTGGGGATTTTCATATAAGGTGGGCTTGGGGTGTGGGGGGTGGGCTTAGCCTTTTTTGAAGATGATGATAGCGTCGCCATCGGGGGTGCTGTCGATGCTCTCGGGCTGCCAGCTATTGGTCTCACTGCTGTGAGGATCATCTTCTACGGAGAGGGCGGCTTCGATCTTGTCGAGGGCGAGCAGCGCGGCGGGGAGGTCTTTGAAGACGACCGCGAGGCGTTCCTTGTCCTTGGAGGCTTTGGCGTAGCTGCTCTTGGCCTCAGCTGTGAGGGTGGGGTAGATCTCCAGAATGGATTTGAAGGTGGATTTCACCCCGTTGATGTCAAAGCTATCAATGGTCAGGGCGGTGAGTGGCTTGCCGTATTTTTTGGGCGTGACTTTGCTGCTGCTGCTGAGGCTGGGGCGTAGGATGATGCCGTTGATCTCGACGATGGCGTCTTCTGCAACACTCAGGGTGCTGTTGGTGAGATCGACAAAGGTGAGCTGGAGCAGTGCTCCGCTGCCCTCTACCTTGATGTGGCTATCAATGACCTCGGTGGAGGCGATGTGACCGCCGCGCTCATCGACGACGAGCTCTGCGGACTGGAGTGTGGTCGCGCTGAGGGTCTTGCCCTTGATGCTGCTGAATTGCTCTGACTCATCGTTGTCCAGCACGATGCCGCTCTTGTCTCCCTCCTCAAGGCGTGGGCTAATGGACATGCCGGCGATCTCGAGCTGGCTGTTGGCGGTCATGTCGATGTTGTAGAACTTGATCTGCGAATTGCCGACAGCTTTGAGATGCGCTCCCTCTTGGAGGACGATGTGGTAGATCTCGGCACTGGAGTCTTCAAAGTAGACAAAACCGCCTATACAGGTGAGTGTCTGACCGCTGAGGCTGCCGCCTTGGTTCACGAGCAGGGCGTTGCCCTTGGTGACATTGTAGTAGCGTGAGACGTGGTTGAGCTCGATGTTGAGATTGCCCAGAGGCGAGATCGGGCCCTCGCCTGTGCCCAGCGTGACGCCCTCGCCCATGAGGTACCAGTCGGCGCGCTCGGCAAAGTAGAGCTCTTGGGTGTAGATGGTCTTGTTGAGCCGTATCTTGTAGGTGGGCATGTCATCGCCTGTGGCGGTGCTGTCCTTGCCCAGCGTGAGGGTGTCTTCTTCTCCGTAGGTCGCGGGCTTGCCCTGGTCGTCGAGCCATTGGATGTCCTCCCAGTTCTCAGTGAGGGTGGGCGCGTAGACGGAGCTCTCGGGGCGGTCTACTTGGGCGAGGAGGGGGGAGGCTCCGAGGCTCAGGCTGAGCAGGAGATGGCGGAGGGGGAGGGTGGTTTTCATATGATGGGGTTTTTGGGTGTGTGTGTGAGAATGTTTATTGCTGCTTGAAGAGGAGGATGGCGTCGCCCGAGTCATCTTGCTGGTAGCCGTCAAAGACCCAGGTCATGCTGTCGTCTAGCGTCAGCGTGATGTTCTCGGGGGTGAAGGCGAGCGCCTTCTGCGGGAGACCCTCGATGAGGATGCCGAGGCGTTGCTTGCTCTTGCGCAGGACCTTGTAGTTGTCCTTGGCCTCACCGTAAAAGGCGAGCAGTAGGTGCAGTGAGCCCGAGAGGCGCAGCTGCTCGCTGGCGACCTCCCAGCCCGTGACGCCAAAGACGGTGACATCCTTCTCCTTCAGCGAGGAGGCATCCCAGCTGTACTCGCAGGAGATGTGGTAGGTGAGATTCTCCAGCTGGAGGCTCGTCTGGGGGGCGAGGTAGACCGAGACCTTGTTGAGCGTGATGTCCTTCATGATGAGCTCACTGCCCTCGCCTGTCAGCTCGATGAGGCTGTTGTGGAGGCTGCATTGGCTGAGCTGCCCCTTGCTCCCGACGAGCTGGAGCAGTGCTGAGCTCATGGTGGCGGCCTCGATAGAATTGGACCTGATGAGCGCGTGGTGATCGGGAGCAGCCAGCTCGATGACGTGGACGGCTGTCTTGCCGCCCGAGAGCACGGGCTTGATCGAGAGCTCGCCTGCTTGCACGACGCTGCGATTGGAGAGCGTGAGCTCGCCGACCTCAAGGAGAGCCGTGCCTGCGAGGCTCAGGCGCGAGTCGCCCATCAGCGACATGCTGCGCCATGTATTGATGCCGCTGAGCAGCTGCAGCGTCGCGCTCTTTGCGTAGAGCTCCACCCCCGAGGCACTGCCTCCCGCACCCACAATGAGGCTCTCGCCCGAGTCGAGCAGCAGATGATGGGAAAAGAGCTCAAGCCCCAGCGTCAGCGTGCCCTTGGGCGCGAGGGGCTGCTTGCCCGTGATGATGAGAAAGGACTGCTCGGCGGCTTGCAGCTCCCAATCCGCGCGCTGGGCAAAGTGCAGCTCCGCGCAGCGCGTCTCTGCGGGAAAGCTCAGCGTGTAGCGCGGCATGCTCGCATCCTCCGCCCTGCCGAGGATGAGCACATCGTCCTCATCAGGCGTCTGGGGAGCTCCTTGAGCGTCCCTCCAGGTGAGATTTTCCCAGTCTGTTATCTCGTTTGCGACGAGCACGCGCGGTGGCTGCTCTGGGTCAGAAGGCTCAGCAGAGAGGACAAGAGAGCTGATACTCAGCCCTAGGAACAAGGGGATAAATTTCTTCATAAATGTATAACCGATAAAATCTATCTTTAGAATGCCACAGAAGCTAGAATCTGTAAAGATCTATTTTGCTTTGCACCTTGAATATGAAAACAAAATGAATGAGAATAGCCTGTATTAATACTGGATTATTACATTGAAAAACAATACTAAACTGTGTCTGTCATCGACTATGAACTTGAAATCAGTGCCTCCTTCTGCTACCCTTCACCCCATCTATGACCAAGAAATCACTTGTCCTCTGTAGCCTCCTACCCCTACTCCAGCTAGCGCCCCTGCATGCGAAGCTAGCCGCTGACGCGCCCGCGCTCGCCCTCAATGCCCCTAGCGGCGACTCGCCCCTGCTCATGCGCGAATTCTACCCCCGTTGGTCAGCCATGGACCCGAGCAAGGCCGAGGCTGAGATGACAAGGCTCATCAAGATCAGCCAAGAAAAAATCGCCTCCCTCGTCGCCCTCAAGCCCGAGCAAATGACCTATGCGAATACCTTTGGCGTCATGGAACGCATCGAGGAAGACATCGAGGCCTGCTTCATCTCCATCTACCAGCTCAGTACTGTCGCCGATAGTCCCCTCGTGCGCAGCACCTTAAAGGCACTCAACAAGCTGGCAGACAAAAACACCGCCGAGGTCATCGCCAATGAAGCCCTCTGGGCGGCGCTCAAGACCGCCGCCCAGCAGCCCTGGGTCGCCCAGCAGAGCCCCGAGCACCAGCGATTCATCCAGCAGACGATAGAGGGCTTCCAAGACAGCGGTGCTGATCTGAGTCAGGCCGACAAGGCCACACTCGCCAAGCTGCGCAGCGAGCTCTCCCAGCTCGGCCTCCAGTACGGCAAAAACGTGCTCGACTCCACCAATGCATGGGAGCATGTCGTCACCGATCCCAGCCAGCTCAAGGGGATGACGGAGAACTGGATGAACACCGCCGCCGCCGCCGCCCTCAAGAAGGGCTACGGCACCAAGGACAAGCCCCAATGGCTCATCACGCTGAGCTACCCCAGCTATGGCCCCATCATGGCCGACTGCGAGGTCGAGGCGACGCGCCGCCTCTGCTGGCAGGCCGCCACCAAGATTGGCCGTCTTGAAGGCAAGGAGAATGAGCCCCTCGTCGCCCGCATCGCCCTGATCCGCCAGCAGATGGCGCAGCTGCTCGGTCACAAGAACTTCGCCGATCTCAAGGCCAAGCGCCGCATGGTCACCAGCGGCGAGCAGGCCATGCAATTCATCGACGATCTGCGCGCCAAAGTTTTCAATGCCTACAAGAAAGACCTCAGCGAGCTCTACGCCTTCATCTCCGAGCGCACGGGGCAGAAAGTGGATAAGCTCAACCCCTGGGACAGGCACTACTACACCAAGGAGCTCGCGATGAGGGAAAACAGCTTTGACCCCGAAGTCCTGCGCCCCTACCTCACCGCCCCCGCCATGGTTGAGGGCATGATCGCGCTCTACGAGGAGCTGCTCGGGCTGGATATACGCGAAGTACCCACCACCTACATCAGCGACAAGGCCGTGACCTCCACCCCCGATCAGATCGAGGTCTGGCATCCCGATGTGAAGCTCTACGAGGTCTATGATAGCAGCAGCAAGAAGCTCATCGGAGCCTTCTACCTCGACATCTTCCCCCGCAGTACCAAGCGCGACGGCGCGTGGTTCATGCCCATCCGCTACGGCGAGTCGGGACGCAATGGGAAGCCCGCCTACCCGCATCTCGGGGCACTGGTGGGGAACTTCTCCCCCCCTGTGAATGGAGCCCCCGCCCAGCTCTCGCACTACGACGTCGTGGTGCTCTTCCATGAATTTGGGCACACGCTGCATGGCATGCTCAGCGACACCACACTGCGCAAGCACGCCGGTACCTCCGTCGCGTGGGACTTTGTCGAGATGCCCAGCCAGCTCTTTGAATACTGGGCCTGGGCCCCCGAATTCCTCAAAAAGCATGCCAAGCACTACAAGACAGGCGAGCCCATCCCCGATGAGCTCATCGCGAAGCTGCGCCAGAGCAAGAACTACCGCGCCGCGACGCAAAACATGGGGCAGCTCAATATTGCCAAGCTCGACCTTGAGTTCCACATGAACTACGACAAGCACTTCAAAGGCCGCAGCCTCGATCAGGCCAGTCAAGAGCTGCTCGCCGCGACGAATCCGAACTTCACCGTGCCCAATCCCAGCCTCCTCCACCAGCTTGAGCACACCATGAGCGGCGGCTATGCGGCAGGCTACTTCTCCTACAAGTGGGCAGAAGTCCTCTGCGCAGACGCCTTCTCACGCTTTAGGAGAGAAGGTCTCAGCAACAAAGCCACGGGAGCCTCACTACGCAAGGAAATCCTCAGCCAAGGCGATAGCAAGCCCGCCGCCGAGCTCTTCGAGAACTTCATGGGACGCAAGCCCGACAGCGACGCCCTGCTCATTGAGCAGGGGCTGCTCCCTGCGAAGTAAGAACAAAACTTATACGATCAACAAGCTACCCTGCCGCATGCCAAGATCTGCATGCGGCAGGGTAGCCTTGCTTGATGGTGCTCATCACGATTGAGCTAGAGCTGTACAAAAATGGCTTGCAAGCTCAGCGCAATATGCTAAAGTCAGCCTACGCCCCCTTGTTCATAAGTTTATTTCTGAAAATGGCTAGTGAAAAGAGAGTATCCCCACAATTTATTTTTCAAAAATATCATTGTTATAATCAAATAAGCAAGCGACCCCGTATGATTCAGCGCATCTTTTTTACCTACGCTTCTTGGACAGCAGCACTGCTCTATATCTTGTTGCTTTTCTTTTTCTCACCGAACTTAGAGCTCTATGATAATGCTTTTTTATCCCTGTTGTTAATTTGGGGGGATCCTGGTTTTCATAATACGATTTCGTCTATTTTCCTGCTCTACCCGCTCAGCAAAATAGCAGCTCTCATTCCGTTTTGGGATCCCTATACCTTATTTCTCTTCGTTTGGAATGGGCTGAGTATTGTTATTTTAGCGCGATGCTTGATACAGACAAAATCCACTCCGAATCTCGCGCAGATACTGGGCTGGCTGCTTCTGGTCTACCTGCTTCTTGAGCCCTGCCTGCATTTGGAGTTTGGGACGAATAGCTTTTTGGGGATGACGGCAGGACTTGTGTTGCTGATTCAGGCTACGCGCAAGAGATCACTTTGGCTGAGTCTGGCTGCTATTATCTTTTTTTCTGCGGCCGCGGGGCTTCGTTGTGATTCCTGTTTGGGCTTTATTCCTATTATTCTATTGATGAGTGCTCTTGAATTCTATGCGGGCAATAGATTATTACTACGATACGCTCTCTTAGTTCTCGCCATTATTTTGACGATCAATTGGGGGCAGAGATATTACTCATCCTCGGTAAGCATGTGGGGAGAAGAGCAGGTCAACTTGAATACCATTCACACGGCACGTGTATCCTTTGCAGATTATCCTAGTTTTTCATCTCAGGAATTTGAAAAGAAGAAAATTGCTCAGTACGATGCTATAGGATTCACTGAAACTGTAAGAGACTCTCTTCAACACTATTATTTCAATACGCCCCTGCGAAAGGATAGGGAATGGTGGGCTCAAATTTATAAGATTCGGAAGAGTCATGATTTTACCTCTTTGCAGTACCTGCATTATCGTCTTGTTATCACGCATAGATATTTTACCAATACCCTCATTGACTACGCGTATTACTTTCTTGCCTCATCTTGCTGTGTCCTACTCTTTCTCATTGTGCAGGCAAGGCGATCAAATTGGAAGAGCAGTCTGAAGCAGAATATCCCCTTATTGCTGTGTATAGCGCTCTTTTATGCTTTTTTACTCCTGCTATCTTATAACATGAGAATGAATGATAGATCATTTATTCCAGCCTTTTTAGCTACCCATGCACTAGGGCTATTCATGGCTCGAGGCTACAGTAGCCCCTTAGCAAGGCCATTGGCTTTGAGATCTAGTCTCTGTCTGGCATTAGTATTTTCTTTGTTGATGATGATTGTTTATCGTGAGAGCCTAAAGGATTACTACTCTCCTTTTTCAGGCAAATACCAATACCCTGAAATCACTGACTCGCTAGAGAGCTATTTTCAGGATCATCCCGAGCAGGTCTTTTTTGCTTTTACTCAAGAATATAGAAAGACTGCTCTACGCTTGAATAATTTCGATGCATCTTCCATGCATCGCTTTGACAAACGCTATTTTCCGATGGGGGACTGGGAGAGCTGTTTTCCTTTTTATGAAAATATGTTGCGCAGTGTCGGGATAGATAATGATATTGACTTATTAGCACATCAAAATGCTCGTTTCATCTTCTTTGGCCTCATGAAGTATATTGATGAAAAGAATTTTTTGTTGCTATTAAAGCATTATAATGAATACCATCATAGCAATTTGGAGTTGGTAGAGGAGTACAGATATCGCTATGCAGATAAGGGTAATAGTGGGGGCTATACTATTTATCGCTTGGAGGATAGAGGCGCAGTTTCGCCCGCTAGTTGAACTTTAGTTGAAAAAAGAGAGCTTGCGTGAGGGATGAGTTTATGCTAATTGTAGTGTAATACCTTATTTAATTACATGAAGCAGTACTATTATATCCAAGAAGGCAAGACTCTGGGACCTTATACGCGTGAGCAGCTAGCGCAGCTGCACCAAGATGCTGTCATCACGCCTGAGACGCGCATCGCGGAGGACGGCGGTGAGGCGTGGCTGAGCTACGCTGAGCTTGTGGCTGACAGTGAGCCCCATCTTCCCCCTCTGCAGGACGCGGGTGAGACGATCACCGAGACCTGCCTGCATTGCGAGAGTGATATCCCGCTTGACAAGGGAGCTATCCCGGTGAGCTGCCCTCGCTGCTACAAGGAGATGCGCCCCAAGGATGATGGTATTTGGTCGCAGTTCGCCTTTGCCTTCACGCGCTTTGCTACGCTGCGGGGGCGCGCGACGCGACGCGAGTTCTGGAGCTATACCCTAGTGCTGCTCTTACTTGGATTCTTAGTTGGCTTGGTCTTGACTGGTGCAGGAGGCTTGTTGAATATCGTCACGCTCATCCCCTCCTTTACGATCATGGTGCGCCGCTTTCACGATGTGGGGCTGTCGGGCTGGTGGGTCGTGCTGGTACAAGTTGTACCTGTGCTGCTGATTGCTGCCTCGCTGGCGACCTTTGCCTATGCCTTTGCGGCTGCTTTCGGCGGCTTTGAGAAGGCCTACAATGCCATTGCGCGTATCTTTGAATTGAATGCTCAGCTCGATGAGCTCACGGGTATCACCGGCTATATGACCAGACAGCTCCTTGAAAGGCAGGTGGCGACCATAGGAGAGGCCGCCCTCTCTGCGCTCTGGGATTACCACGCGCTCTACATTATCGCCCTTGGCATCCTGCCCCTTGCCTGTGCGCTCTTTGGCTTCATCGTTTGCTGTCTCGATAGCAAGCCTGGCCGCAATAAGTACGGTCTCTCGCCGAAGTATCCCAAGGCTCTGTAATCGAGCTATAGAGCTCGTATTCTATCGTTGAGAATGAGGTCGGCGCAATGCGTTTTGACCTCATTTTCAGTGCGCTTGCGTCGCAAAATCACCCCTGTAGCGACGCGCTTAACATGTGCGTTGGCGTCTCCTTTGCTACGCGGCTGAAACTAAAAAATCAGCTAAAAATATGCAATTTCTCCTTGACAAGTGAGGAGTTATGATCTAAATTCGACATGGCGAGTAGAATGACTTTTCTGCACCTTTCTCAAATTGTTCAAAGGCATTTATGCTCAATTCCCGTGAAACGGATGAGTGCTAAAGGGCGACGTGAGAACCCTCGTCCACACCCTTCACTCTAAAAATTCTTTTACATAAAAATGTTTCGATTCCTAAAAAAACTCAATGCCATGCTCAGCTGTGATATAGGCATTGACCTAGGCACTGCCAACACCCTCATCTATATCAAGAACCAAGGCATCGTGCTGCGCGAGCCCTCCGTCGTCGCCATCAAGGGCGATACTGTCAAGGCTGTGGGCGAAGAGGCCAAGCGTATGGTCGGACGCACCCCAGGCAGCGTCGTTGCCATTCGCCCTCTCAAGGAGGGTGTCATCGCCGACTTTGAGGTCGCAGAGCAGATGATTCGCCACTTCATCAAAAAGGCCGAGCAGAAGCGCCGCCTGCGCGGACCTCGCATCCTCATCGCCCACCCCAGCGGTATCACCGAGGTCGAGCGTCGCGCTATTGAGGAGTCCGCCTACAAGGCTGGCGCGAGTCGCGTCCAGCTCATCGAAGAGCCCATGGCTGCGGCCATAGGTGTAGGTCTGCCTATCAATGAGCCCGTGGGCAACATGGTTGTAGACATCGGCGGTGGTACGACAGAGGTCGCCATTATCTCGCTATCAGGTATTGTCTACAGTCAATCCGAGAAGTGCGGCGGCGATGCCCTCGATGAGACCATCATCCGTCACATGCAGACGGCTCACAATTTGCTCGTAGGTCCTCGTACCGCCGAAGACATCAAGACCAATATAGGCTCTGCGCATCCTCTCCAGCAAGAGCTCACCATGGAGGTCAAGGGACGCGACCGCGGTACTGGTCTGCCAAAGACCGTCACCATCAATTCTCAGGAGATCCGTGAGGCTCTCCAAGACAAGCTCGACGTCATCGTCAATGCGGTGCGTCAGACACTCGATCACTGCCCACCTGAGCTCGCGAGTGACCTCTATGATAGAGGTATCACCGTTGCAGGTGGTGGCGCACTCTTGCGCGGGCTGAGTGATTTGCTCCACGAGCAGACAGGACTGCCCATCTTTATCGCCGACGATCCCTTGGGTGCTGTCGCTGAGGGGACAGGCAAGTATCTTCAAGAGAATGATGTCGTCTTTGAGGATTAATCCTGAGTTATTCGTTCAACGTCAATATCTTCGCGTGTGTCGCATTCTGGTCGAATAGGATCTGAATGCGGAGGCGCGAAGATGTGTATAAAGGTATCTCTTGATTTGCTCCTCTGGGTGTGAATTGCATGGGTATCACCATTGTCATTGGAATAACATTATTAACCAATCTTTTAAATCTTGTCCATTCTATCTAAAATGTTACATATAGTGAAGCGCTTGATGCGCTTAGGAAACAGTGACCCCGCGAAAGGCACAACTATCGTTATCAACTCAGAAAAGCTCGAGCGCCGCGTCGCCACCCTCGAAGGCGGTATACTGCAAGAATACAGCATCGAGCGCGAGGGTGAAAACAACATCGTCGGCGGCATATTCAAGGGACGTGTCAAAAACATCGAGCCTGGTCTCAAGGCCATGTTTGTAGACATAGGCTATGATAAAAACGCCTTCTTGCACTTCTGGGATGCCATCCCCCTTGCGCTAGACTCCTCACTCGAAGAGATACACCGCGAAGGGCGACCCAAAAAGAAGCCAAAGAAAATCACCAGCAAAGATATCCCCGATATCTACCCCATAGGCTCCGAGATCATGGTGCAAGTCACCAAAGGCTCTATCAGCTCCAAGGGACCGCGCGTCACCACCAACATCTCGCTGGCCGGTCGCTACATCGTGCTCATGCCCTTCACGGATCAATTCGGCATCTCTCGCAAGATAGATGATCCCAAGGAGCGAGCACGCCTGCGCAAGATCGTGCAAAAGCTCAATGTCCCCGAGGGCATGGGCATCATCATGCGCACCGTCGCACAGGGGCAGCGCTTTCGCCACTTTGTCCGCGATCTTGCCATGCTCATGAAGCAGTGGAACGATGTGGAGGAGAAGTGCTCGGCACGCCCTGCCCCCATCGCAGTCTACCGCGAGCCAGACCTCATTGAGCGCACGGCGCGTGACTTCCTCACCGACAGTGTGGACTACATCGTCTGTGACAATCTCGAGACCACGCAGCGCATGCAGGAGATCGCGGGGGATATATCACGTCGCTCCAAGCGCTATATTCAGCACCTGCCGACGCGCACCCCCATCTTTGAAGAGCTCGGTGTGCAAAAGCAGATCAACGAGGCCTTCCAGCGCCAAGTCTTGCTCCCATGCGGTGGCTATCTAGTCATTGATGAGACCGAGGCACTCATCTCCATTGATATTAATACTGGTCGCAACAAGGGCAACAAGGACTTGGACAAGACGATACTAGAGACCAATATAGAAGCCGCGCGAGAGATCGCCCGTCAGCTACGCCTGCGCAACATAGGTGGTCTCGTCGTCGTTGACTTCATCGACATGCGCCATCGCAAAGACCAGCTCCAAGTCTATAAGACGATGAAGGACGCGCTGCGCCGCGACAAGGCAAAGACGCAGGTCATGCCCATCACCCCCATTGGCCTCATGGAGATGACGCGCCAGCGTATCAATGAGTCCCTGCTCGACTACGTCAATGACCACTGTCCCTACTGCCATGGTCGCGGACGCATCAAGAGTGTGATGACCATGAGTGTGGAGATCCAGAGGCAGATCAAGGCGATGATCATGAAGCACCGCGACAATGTGGGAGACATGGTCGTCGTGGTGAATAGTGATGTGCTCTCGCGCTTTAAGAACGAGGATGCAAAAATACTCATCGACTTGGAGCGTCAGTGTACAGGTCGCCTTATTTTCCGCTCTGATGCGAGCATCCATCGAGAGGCCTTTGCCATCATTGATCATGCGACGAACCGTCCGCTCTACCAGCTCAACATGCCGAATAGCTAAGTCGTCTATTTGTACATCAACTTTTGAAGGGCAGCATTCATGACGGATGCTGCCCTTTTTTGCGTACGCGATCTATTACTATGGCAGGCGGGAATGCTGCACCATAGGCTTGTGTCGCTGATTAGCTAGAAGCATGTACTTCCTTTTGTTGAATGAAAAATAAGATTTTTCACTCAACAAAAGAAAGGTTTGATATGATGGTTCTGAGTACGAGTACTCGCACTATTTTATTACATTATCTATAGCCAAAGTAATAACTTCTGCCAAAGTAATAAGCTCGGGCAAAGTAATAAAAGAGCAACATTCATGATGAATGTTGCTCCTTGTCAAGCTTTCTTAAAAGCTTGGTCCTAGTAATAATATAGAAATAATGTTAAGCTTGAGGCGCAGGAGTTGGAGCTGGCGCAGGAGTAGGTGCTGGTGTAGGAGCAGGTGCTGGTTTGGGTGCAGGAGCTGCTTTGGGAGCTGGCTTGGGTGCAGGAGGGGTTAAGGTGGTGCTTATCCAGGTCTTACCGCCGTCAAGCGAGTACTTGATGGCAACAGAGGGAGTTGGCTTAGCTGGGTTCATACGAGTGAGCGTGATTTGCATACCATGGCCGCGTTGACCAGCCTGAGGACGCTCGGGGCGTTGTGGGCGTTGACCAGCCTGTGGACGCTCGGGGCGCTGAGGGCGTTGACCAGCCTGAGGACGCTCGGGGCGCTGAGGGCGTTGACCAGCCTCTGGACGCTCGGGGCGCTGAGCTGCTT
>CAYJJA010000044.1:0-1229 GCA_964370355.1 uncultured Akkermansia sp.
GGTCAGCAAGGTCTATACGGATGAGAATGAGCGAGCTGCATATCGCTGCTGCTTTGATCTGTTCAAGAACGTCTAAGTCACGCTCTATGATCTTCTCTTCTATTCCTCTTGATACCTTGCTTGGTGTCCTGTTGCTGGGGCTTATCTGTGGTGTTGTGGGCTGCTTTGCGGTGCTCAACAAGCAGGGCTTGCTCGGTGATGGGATATCCCATGCATCACTTCCTGGTATTGCTCTGATGTTTATCCTCATAGAGAGCAAGAGTACGCCCATGCTCTTGCTAGGGGCGGCTGGGGCAGCCTTGCTGGCGATGCTGACTATTCTCAATATTACCAAGTACACGCGTATCAAGTTCGATACGGCTCTGGCTATTGTGCTTTCCGTGTTTTATGGTCTGGGTATCGTGCTCAAGTCCTCTATTCAGGGGAGCGGCAATGCGAAGCAGGCGGGGCTGGATAGCTACATTCTCGGGCAGGTGACTTTCATCCTGAGGGAGGATATTATCATGATGTCGCTTTGTGCGGTGGTGGTCTTGGTCATTGTGCTGGTTTATTGGAAGCAGCTCTCGCTTTTTATCTTTGATGTGGATTATGCGCGTTCGCTGGGTTATTCGTCAAAGTGTTTCAACATTGTGCTCTCACTTCTCATCACCCTTGCCGTGGTCATCGGTCTCAAGACGGTGGGGGTGATTCTGATGTGCGCTATGCTTATTTCCCCCGCCGTGGCGGCGCGTCAGTGGACGAATAAGCTGCCGATGATGCTTGTACTCTCCTCTCTTTTTGGGATGTTAGCCGGATTTGTGGGTACTTATGTAGGATCGAGCTTTGAGAGGGTGCCCACAGGCCCTATGATCGTGGTGAGCATCAGCGTCATCGTGCTGCTCAGCTTGCTCTTCGCGCCTCAGAGGGGGATCCTATCCAAGCTCATTCAGAGGAAAAAGAATAAAATAGAATTCAACAACAATAGAAATAAAGACGATGATCATCCTTGATGAGACTCAGCTGCTCGCTATCATTATCTCGCTTGCCTGCTCCATTGTAGGAGTCTTTCTCGTGCTCAGGCGGCATGCGATGATGTCGGACTCTATCGCGCATTCGGTGCTCATTGGCATTGTGATTGCCTATTTTCTCACCCACGATTTGGGCTCGCCTTATCTGCTGATGGGCGCGGCGCTTGCGGGATTGCTCACCGTGTGGCTCACGGAGCTGGTCATCAAGACGCGTCTCGTGTC
>CAYJJA010000044.1:1239-18248 GCA_964370355.1 uncultured Akkermansia sp.
CGGCGGATGCGGGTATTGGTATTATTTTCCCCTTGCTTTTCTCAATAGGTGTGATTCTCATCGTCAAGTATGGGGGCAATGCGCATCTCTGTCCACAGCATATTATTGAGGGTGAGATCCTCTTTGCGACAGGGCAGCCTCTCTCTATCATGGGCTATGAGCTGGGCTCGAGTGCGATTTATACCAGCCTTGCTATTTTGCTGCTCAATATGCTGGTGGTGGGTCTTTTCTTCAAGGAATTCAAAATTGCGACCTTTGACCCCGCGCTAGCGGCGGCTCTCGGGCTCTCTCCTGCTATCATTCATTACCTCCTTATGTCTCTGGTCTCGATCACGGCGGTGGGCTCTTTCCAGTACGTCGGCTCCATCCTTGTGATTGCTTTTATGATTGCTCCGCCAGCGACGGCTTACTTGCTGACGCATCATCTGCGAAGCATGATGCTGCTGAGCTGTGCTATAGCCATTTTGAATGCTGTCGTGGGCTATCAGGGCTCTTATATCTACAATGTGTCGGTCTCAGGTGGGATGGCGGTGATGTCGGGTGTGAGCTTCTTTGTGGTCTTCCTCGCAGCTCCTCAGCGCGGATTGATCGCTGTCTTGTATCGTCGTCGCTCGCGTCGTTTTGATTTTGCAAAGTCTACGATGCTCTTGCATCTCATGAATCATGAATCAACGAAAAATGAGGGCGATGAGGCGGGGGTAGCTACGATTTATAAGCACCTGAACTGGTCTCCCAGCTTCACCCAAAAAATCATCAAGATACTTAGCAATAAAGGGAAAATTTCTATCAGCGGCGGAGTGATCAAGCTCACAGATGAGGGTCGCTATCAAGGGACGATTGATTTTATCCACTGCACGCTAGGAGCGGCTCGATCTGCGCAATGATGCGGGCGTGTACCTCCTCGATGCTGCCTTCTGCGTCGAGGCGCTTCCACCAGCTCATCTCCATGGCATCAAAGACATGCGCGACGCGGGCTTGGAAGCTATCTTGCTCAAAGGCATCCTTGGCGAGTCCGCGCGTGGCGATGCGACGCTGCGATTGCTCAAGGCTGATGCGTAGGTAGCAGGCGAGGTCGGGTAGGGGGGCGAATTCTTCGTTCATCTGCTGGATTGCGGCTACATCATGTCCACTGGCGCCCTGATAGGCCATCATGGAGGGGTAGTAGCGATCGAGTAAGACCCAGGCCCCGCGTGCGAGGGCGGGGCGTATGAGTCCCTCGACATGTTCGCGTCGATCGCGTAGCAGGCAGTCTATCTCTTCCTCTAGTGAGAGACGCTGATGCGTCTGCACGGCGTGGCGCACGCGCATGCCCCATGGCCCGCGCGTCGGCTCAAAGCTGCTGATGACCTCAAGCGCGTGGCGCTCGCGTAGATAGGCTGCGAGGAGCTGGATTTGTGTGCTCTTGCCCGTGCCATCTATGCCTTCAAAGATGATGAGCTTGCCCCTTGTGGGGCTAGGGGAATGCTCGGGATCAGGCATGGCGGCAGTAGCGAATGATGTAGATGGTGATCAGCAGGCTCGCTACAGCGAGGAAGGCGCACTGCATCTGTGTGCTCATGCCGCAGCTGCGCATGTATTGCTGGATGAGGACGGCGAGGATGCCGAGGAAGCAGTCCACGAGATTGCCCGCTGCGATCACATCGCCGCGCTTGTCGTTGTCCGCCTTATTCTGCAAGATGGCATTGAGTGGCACGAGAAAGCCTGCGGCCATCATGCCTGTCATAACGAGGGCCGTGTAGAAGAGTGGCTCGCCAAATTGGACAAAGCTGAGAATCACGCAGCTCACCGTCATGCCAATGGCACCTATGTAGGCGATGCTCATGCGTATTTTTTTGACACAGAGCAGTGAGGCGATAGCACCGCCCGTGATGGAGCCGCCGCTGATCCATGCGATGAGCAGTGCGGAGTCCTTTTGCTGGGCGAGCGTGCGCATGAAGTCGCGCTGATGGGCGCTCACCGCGTCCACGCCGTTGATCTCCTCAGCCATATTGAGCGCGATGAGCACCATCATGCCCGCGATGAACCAGAAGTAACCAATGCCTACTTGGCTGTGCCTGAGCACCTTGTTTTGCCAGAGCATCTTGAGCTGCTTGCCATGCTCCCAGAAGAGAGAGGCGCGGAAGGGTGCTTGCCCCAGTGGTTTGAAGCGCGGCAGGCGCAGACTCAAGATGAAGACACCTATAGCTCCGAGGGCGCAGACCATCGTCGGCCACGCGGCAGCCTCCCAGCCCGAGTGCTCACCCCAGCGACTCAGCAGGCTGTAGACGACAAAGAGCCCACCAATCTGACCAAAGAGCAGGGCGAGCATGGAGGTGATCTCAAGGATGCCGCTCGCCACGCCTATGCGCTGCTCTCCCATGATATCCTTGACCAGTCCCTTCTTGGCAGGGCTAAAGAAGACGGCCTGCACGCAGAAGACGAGAAAGAAGCCCATCGCCACGCTGATGAGGTGAAAGTAGAGCCCGATGAACATGCCCACCAAGACGATGATCTGTAAAAAGACCATCGCTTGGAGCAAGCGCGTCTTGCAGTAGCGATCCGCCAGCCAGCCAGCCAGTGGGGCAAAGATCACAAAGGGCAGTACCGTCATAATCGAGAGTGAGTACTGGAGGGGGGCAGCCATCCATATCCCCAGAGCGACGAGCATGAACTGCACGCCACGCTCGTTGAGTGCATTCGTAGCTTGGGTGAGGGCGAGCCCCCAAAATGAGGGCCAGCTTGGGGTGGGCTCGGGGCTTGCCGTGCTCGGTGCAGCAGGCGGTGGGGGCTCGCTCATGGGGACTGGAGGCGGTGGTCGTGAGGCTGGGGCTTATCTGAAGTTTTCTTTGAGGAAGAGAGATGCCTCAGAATGACCTTGTGCCTTGGCACGCGTTAGCCATGTGCGAGCTTCTTGCTCATTTTTGCCAATCGCGATGCCGTGGAAGTAGCAGCGACCGAGGTGGTATTGCGCCTCGGCATCGCCAGCCTTGGCTGCTTGGAGGAAGTAGTCGTAGGCTTGGGCGCGATTCTGCACGACACCTGTACCATCAAAGTAGCAGAGACCGAGATTGGTATAGGCGGACACATTGCGTTGATCGGCAGCTTTTTTGTACCATTTGACTGCTTCTTGAGCATTCTTGGGCACACCTTCTCCTGAGATGTAGCAGGAGCCGAGGTTGTCTTGGGCGAGGGGGTGGCCCTGCTCGGCGGCTTTTTTGTACCACTGGACTGCTGTGCCTATGTTGGATGGTACACCGTGGCCAAAGTCGTAGCTACGGCCGAGAAGGTACTGAGCCTCTGCACTGCCGCCTTCGGCAGCTTTTTGCAGGAGGGGCAGGGACTTGGCGTACTCTTTGTTTTGGTAGAAGGCTTGGGCTTCACCAAAGGTACGCTTGGTTTCGTTATCAACGCTGGAGCACGAGATCATGGAGAGTACCATACTCAGCGCAATGGAGGTTGGGATGGCTTTTTTAAGCATATGATAATAGTTGTGTTGTGTGGTTTGTTGGCGCTAGGAAAATCAACTGTGTAGCCCATGGATGTATCGCTCGGCATCCAGCGCGGCCCAGCAGCCCATGCCCGCAGCTGAGATGGCTTGCTTGTAGATGGCATCCGCGACATCGCCTGCGGCGAAGAGTCCGGGGGTCTTGGTGAGGGTGCTATCGGGTACGCGTACGATGAAGCCCGCCTCGTCGCGCTCCACGAGATTGCCGAGGAATTGGCTGTTGGGGTCATGACCGATGGCCATAAAGACGCACTTCACCTCAAGGGGGCTCAGCTCACCGCTCTGGGTGTTTTTGAGCTGGATGGTAGAGACCTCGCCTTGATCGTCAGTCTGGTAGGAGTCAATCGTGCTATTCCAGACGAGCTCGATTTTGGGATTGTCAAAGACGCGCTGCTGCATGGCCTTGCTGGCGCGTAGCTCATCGCGGCGGTGGATGAGATAGACCTTGGAGGCAAAGCGTGTCAAAAAGTCAGCCTCTTCGCAGGCGCTATCGCCTCCACCGACGACGCAGACGGGGACATTGCGGTAGAATGCGCCATCACAGGTCGCACAGGCGGTGAGCCCTCGTCCAATGAGCTTGTCCTCGCCCGCAACGCCGAGGTAGCGAGCCTTGGCACCTGTCGCCACGATGACAGCCTTGGCCTTGTAGGCTCCTCCAGAGGTGGTGACTACAAAGAGATCACTGCAAGCCTCTTGTGTCACAGAAAGGACGTCTTCATAGGCATAGCGTGCACCGTAGCGCTGTGCCTGTTCACTCATGTTATACATGAGCTCGGGTCCCATAATACCTTGGGGAAAGCCGGGGAAGTTTTCTACCTCTGTCGTCGTTGTTAATTGTCCACCAATCTGACTACCTGTGAACAAGAGGGGGGATAAGTCTGCTCTAGCCGCGTAGATAGCGGCGGTATAACCTGCGGGTCCTGCACCAATGATGATGAGTTTTTCGTCCATGAGTGAGAGTATATAGAGGCACTCTACCCGCTGCAAGAAAAAAGGCGTGTCGATTTCGTCATTATACCTTTGTAGATGCGTTTATAATCATTCTAAGGTATTTTTGTTTAACAATCAACTCTAGGCTCTCTTCAAAATCTCTGGAGCGTGGAATTTTCTTTACAACGCGTCCCTATTAAGTATAATGCAATTTCCTCTTTCAATTATCCGCCTCATCATGCAGAACCTCCTTTCCATCGAAGAGCTCAATCGCGACCAACTCCTCCAACTTCTCCAACTCGCCCATCGTTTAAAGCAAAGTAGAGGCTCATCCGCTGATCAGGTCTTGCAAGGCCAGACTTGGGCCTTGATCTTTTCCAAGTCCTCGACGCGCACACGTGTCTCCTTTGAGGTCGGGATTGCCGAGCTCGGAGGTCGTGCCATGTTTCTCTCCACGCGTGATATCCAGCTCGGACGTGGAGAGCCTATCAAGGATACGGCACGCGTGCTCGGTCGCATGGTCCATGGTGCGGTGATTCGTACCTATGAGCAAGAAGAGGTCGTTGATTTTGCCCATTACGCACAGATTCCTACGATCAACGCGCTCACCGATCTGGAGCATCCCTGTCAGATTCTCGCTGACTTGATGACGCTTGAGGAGATCTACGGTGTAGGGGCTTGGGCGGATATGAAGATAGCCTTCCTCGGTGATGTGGACAATAATATGGGTCGCTCCTGGATGTGGGCCGCAAAGCATCTGGGCTTTACGCTTGTGCTTGCAGGGCCCGAGCATGCGCTGCCCAAGCCAGAGACCTTGGCCGCGCTCGATTATGAGGGGATCATCTGCACCACGGATGCCGCCGAGGCTGTGCGTGGGTGTATGGTCATCAATACTGATACATGGATATCCATGGGTGAGGAGGATCAAAAGGGGGTCAAGGAGCAGGCCTTCTTTCCTTATCAGGTCAATGAGCAGCTGCTTGAGCTCGCACCTGCTGGTCATAGCGTCTTTCATTGTCTGCCCGCCTACCGTGGCTATGAAATCACCGATGCGGTTTTAGAAGCTCACGCGGGGGCGATCTTTGCCGAGGCTGAGAATCGTCTCCATGCCCAGAAGGCTGTCCTCTACACGCTCGCTACCTCACGCTAATCTTTTTTGAATACAATTCTATGACTGTTTCGCAACGCCTCGATGAGCTGATGGATGATTTCTCCATCTTTGATAGCTGGATGGAGAAGTATGAATACATCATTTCGCTGGGGCGGCGTCTGCCCGCCCTCCCCGAGGAGTACAGGCAGCAGGAGAATCTCATTCAGGGCTGCCAGAGTCGCGTCTGGGTGGGCTTTGAGCTCATTGATGGCAAGATGCGCATTCATGCCGACAGTGATTCGGTGATTACCAAGGGGCTCATCGCCCTCTTTATCCGATTGCTCTCCGATCTCGATCCTGCAGAAATTGTGCAGGCAGATCTCAGCCGTCTCGACGCCTCGGGGCTGCGTGAGCACCTCGCCTCCACGCGTGCCAATGCTCTCACGGCTATGGCAAGCACGATCAAGCAGCAGGCGCAGTCCTATCTCAGCCCCACGGCATGATGAGTATTCTCTCACGCTACCAGCAGCGCCGCCTCCAGCTCGCAGCCAGCGCGACGGATGCCTTTCGCGTCCTTGATGGGACGGAGTGGGAGGGGGTCTTTGTCGATGCTCTGGCAGACCGATTTCTCATCTCGTTGCGCGACTGTGCGCTGCCCGATGCTCTCGTCAAGGAGCTTGCCTCGACGGGGGCGGCGGTCTATGTCAAGCACTTGGAGCGTGATCACAAGCGCGCACCCGAGCAGGTAGCGGGTCCTCTCGCTGAGGCGCAGTTTCATATTCAAGAGGGAGGCATACGCTACCTGATGGATATGAGTGTGGGCTACTCGCAGGGGCTTTTTCTCGATCAGCGTGATAATAGGCGCGAGCTGCGTGCGCGTTGCCATGAGGGGATGACGCTGCTCAATACCTTCGCCTACACGGGGGGATTTTCGCTCTGTGGGGCGCTGGCGGGAGCGACGACGACGACACTTGATCTGGCTCGACCCTGCCTTGATTGGTGCAAGCAGAATATGATGCTCAATGACATCAAGCCCGATGAGCACTATTTTTGCAAGGGGGATACGCTGCATTGGCTGGAGCGCTTTGCGCGTCAGGGGCGTCGTTTTGACGGCATTGTGCTAGATCCTCCCACCTTCTCACGCGATGAGAAGGGTCGTATCTGGCGTGTGGAGCGTGATTATGCTATGCTGGTGAGCCTCGCGCTGGACTGCCTTGCCGAGGGGGGGTGGATGCTCTGCACAAGTAATTGTCGCAAGCTCACTCATCAAGCTTTTGCTGAGATGGTCAGCGAGGCTGCCCCTAAACATAGATTGCAATACGCGCTCATGCCCTTCGATTTTGATGGCGAGGATTATTTGAAATGCCTTTGGCTAGAGCCTTGATGAGGGATTTTTTTTTGTTCTCTATCAAGAAGATGTCTCACATATCTTACAATGGCGTAGAAAGACGTTGACGAAAGCAGTGTGATCTTGTAAGCTTGTGGTGAGCATGCACATGGCTCAGCGATTATTATGAAGAAAAAGGCACTTTTCACCTTGGCTCTGACTGGATGTACATTAGGACTCATGTCAACCTCCTGCGAGGAGCTCCAGAAGTCTGAGCAAAGTAAGCAAGAGGAAGCTCCCACAGTCACTGTATTCCCCATGATGGAGCAGAAAGTTTCTGATTTTGGGGAGTGGTTCGGCTATTTGCGCGGACTGGATAGCACCAGTATACAGCCTCGCGTCTCTGGATTTTTGGAAAAGCAGCACTATATCAATGGTGCACGCGTGAAAAAGGGTGATGTGCTCTTTACTATAGATTCCAAGATTTTCATGGCTCAGCTCAAGCAGGCAGAGGCTAATCTCCTCGTCGCTCGTGCGAAGCGTGCTTCTGCGGAGGCCTCTGTGCAGCAGGCACAGCTGGACGTGACTCGATTCAGCAAGCTCATTACCAAGAACGCTATCTCTGAAAAGGATCTCGCTGATGCGCGTCAGTTGCTGCGCAGTGCTCAGGCTCAAGTCCAGCTCGAGGAGGCTAGTATCCAGCAGATGGAGGCCGCGCTCAAGCGCGCTCAGATCAACCTCGACTACACCACGGTGCGCGCGCCCTTTGACGGTGTGATGGGGACGGCAATGGTGTCGATGGGCTCGCTGATTTCTCCTGCTACGGAGCTGGCGAGCATTGTTTCTATTGATCCTATTCGCGTTGATTTTTCGCTGAGTTCGAGCAGAATTTTGGATGCTTTGGAGTACGGTGAGAGCAGCAGTCGCAAGCTGCCTGTCACCCTTATGCTAGAAAATGGTAGCGCCTATCCTCTCAAGGGACGACTTACGGCCTTTGATAGTAAGATAGATAGCAATGGTCTCGTCAATGTGACCGCAGAGGTGGATAATCCTGATAGCATCCTGCGCCCCGGTATGGCGGTGCGTGTCAGGATTCCTTTGGTCGAGAAGAGCGTCATGCTCGTCCCCCCTCAGTCTATCCAGTCGGTGCTGCGTACCAATTACATCATCGCGATTGACAAGCAGGGCGTGCCTCACATGATCACTGTCAATCTTGCAGGCAAATACAGCGTCAATGTCAGCGAGCAGTCTGGCTATTCCTCTCAGCAGGAGATGCTTGCCGTCACTGGCAGTCTTGCACCTCTCGCCGAGCAATTCAAGAAGCTGGGCTATGACAAGCCCACAGATACGCCCATCGTCTGCGATCCCGAAAACGCCCTCTACGCCAATCGCGTGACGGGTGAGAATAGCCGTCTAGCGGATAAGGGGAAGGCGCAGAGCATCGTCACATCCCCCTTCAGCTTCGCCCCCGCCGCGCCCAAGCTCGCGGCAGACGATCCTGCGGCAAAGCCACTCGATGCCAAGAATGCGAAGCCCACATTCCCCCCTTTCCTCGTGAGTGTCACGCCTCTCATTCAGCGCGACGTGGCGACCCAGGCGGAGTGGTTTGGCAGTCTGCGTGGTGTGAAGGAGACTGATATACGCGCTCAGGTAAGCGGCTTCTTGCTGGAGCAGAATTTCACCAATGGCGACATTGTCAAGGAAGGGCAGCTGCTCTTCACCATCGACCCCGCTCCCTATGAAGCCGCTGTTGAGGAAGCCAAGGCGAATCTCGATATAGCCGAGGCCGCGCTCAAGCAGGCTCAAGTCGCCCTTGAGATGAATACGGAGAATCTGGCGCGCTACTCCAAGCTCAATCGCCAGTCCCCAGGGGCAGTGATGGAGAAGACCATCACCGACACAGAGACCACCGTCATTCGCAACAAGGCGGATATCCTGCGCGCGCAGGCCACTATGGAGCAGATGCGAGCCCTGCTCCATCAGGCAGAGATCAATCTGGGCTATACCAAGATACACGCTCCCTTCACGGGGCGTGCGGGCATTGCGACGCCCTCGGTAGGCGATCTCATCAGCCCTGATGCTGCTACTCCGCTCGTCACCCTCTCCTCGGTGAATCCGATGCGCGTGGACTTCAACATCAGCGGCAAGCTCGCTCTCAAGGGCTATACCGAGGCCAAGGGGCAGAGTGTGGCCGATGCCAAGATCCCCTTTGACATCATCCTTGAAAATGGTACGACCTATAAGCCCTCGGGGCTTGTCGTCTCCGTGGATAATAAGCTCAGTCGTACTACGGGCACACTCTCCGTCGTCGGTCGCGTGGCCAATGACAAGGGCGTGCTCCACTCGGGTATGCCAGTGCGCATCAGCATTGACGATGAGGTGATGAAGGGGGCTTATCTCGTGCCTTCACAATCTCTCTTGAGCTTCAATGGGATGGATTTGATCGTCTTCATCCTTCCCAATGGCGCACCCATGCCCCTGCCCGTCGTCAAGGGCAAGCTCGTGAATCTCCCCACCGTCGATTCTCGTGGCGAGACCGTACTCGCCCCCATGCAGGTCGTGAGTCTCAATCGCCCCGCGATCATCCCCAATATCCTCAAGAAGGAAAAAGTCCCCTCGCTGGAGGCTCTCATCTTCCGCGAAGCTCAGGTGAGCAGCTGGAAGGAGCTCTTCTTGAAGAAGGCAGAAGCCCCTGACATACGCAGCCTCATGGAGAAGAAGGCAGGTAAAGCCATGCCAGAAGATGTCCTCGTCAAAGAGGGGGTCAAGAGCTGGGATGAGCTTTTCTTGAAGCAGAATCAGGCCAAGGACTTCCGCGCCTTCCTCTTCAAGGAAGCCGAGGCCATTGATGAAATGGACTTTATGGTTAAGGGTGCTGGTGCTGCTGATGATATGACGCTCTTCCTTAACAAGATGGGTATCAAGTCGCTCGCAGAATCCCGCGTCGTTGTCGAGGGTGGATTCAGCGCGGCGATGGCCTTTATGGGTAATGAACCCTATGGCGGCGCCCCTGTCAACACGCTCACACTCAAGCCTTACGTCTACACGCTTCCTCAGACCGTCGAGCCCTCCATCACAGCGACGAAGAAAGAAGCCTCCATCCCTCCTCCTGCCCAGCCGCAGCCCGCCGCTGCTGCTTCCTCCCCCGATAGCCAAGACAAATAAGCCCCCTCATTCATTATGGCACCCTTCTTTATCAAACACCCCATCATCGCGGGTGTGATCGCCATCCTCACGACACTACTAGGCATCATCTGCATACGCTCGCTGCCTGTAGCCCTCTATCCCGATATCGCCCCTGTCACCATCCAGCTCAAAGCTGCCTACCCCGGTGCGAATGCGCAGGAAGTCGCCGACGCTGTCGCCACCCCCATCGAGCTGCAGCTCTCGGGCTTGGAGAATATGGACTACATGCAGTCCACCTCCTCCAACAACGGTAGCGCGAGCATCGACGTGGTCTTTAGCCCCGGTACGAATGCAAATCAGGCGCAGCAGCTCACCTACATGCGCTACGCGCAGGCGACTGCCTCTCTGCCCTCGGCTGTGGCGCAGATGGGTATTACCATCAATCAGTCCGCGGGCCTTCCCATGATGCTCTTTGCGCTGGACTCGCCTGACAACTCCTACTCTAGTATGGAGCTCAGCGGCTATGCCAATACCAAGCTCCTTGATCCCATCAAGCGCGTTAGCGGTGTGGGTAATGTGCAGGTCTTTGGCGGTCGCTACGCGGTGCGTATCTGGCTGGATACCACCAAGATGGCGCAGAAAGGGATCTCTGTCCAAGAGGTCTATGCTGCTGTGCAAGCGCAGAATAGCATCAATCCCGGTGGCTCCGTCGGTGCTGAGCCCATCGCCGATGGTCAGGAGTTTACCTACACGATTCGCAACAAGGGGCGTTTGGAAAGCATTGAGGAGTTCAACAGCATCATTGTACGCCAAGACGGCACCAAGGCTGTGCTGCTCCAAGACATAGCTAAGATCGAGCTCGGCTCGCAGTCCTACTCTATCGCCAGCCGCGTGGGCGGTCGTACCTCTACGGTGCTTGCTGCCTATCAGTCCGCTGATGCGAATGCACTTGAGACCATGGCTGCCTTGCGCAAGCTGCTTGATGAGAAAGTCAAGGAGATGCCCCCAGGTATGCGTGGCTACATCTCGCTGGATACGACCACTCCCATTGATGAGTCCATCACAGAGATCATGCACACGCTGCTTGAGGCGCTCGTGCTCGTCGCCCTCGTGGTGTTCATCTTCCTGCAGGGCTGGCGTGCGACGCTCATCCCGCTCATCGCAGTACCCGTCTCGCTGGTGACAACCTTCTGCTTCTTCCCCATCCTCGGCTTCACGCTCAATACGATTTGTCTTCTGGGCATGGTCGTCGCCATCGGTCTGGTGGTGGATGATGCCATCGTCGTGGTCGAGGCCGTGGAGGCTCACATGGATGAGGGCATGACGCCACGTCAGGCGACCTTTGCCGCGATGAAGGAGGTGAGCGGACCTGTGGTTGCGATTGCCTTGGTGCTCGCCGCGGTGTTCCTCCCCTCGGTCTTGCTACCCGGTATTACGGGAACGCTCTTCCAGCAGTTCGCGGTGACGATTGCGATCTCCATGCTGATCTCTGCCTTCAACGCGCTGACGCTATCTCCTGCGCTCTGTGCTCTGATGCTCAAGCCAAAGAGTGAGCATAAGTCCCTGCTCACCCCGCTTTACAATGTCTTTAACCTCGGCTACGACTGGATCGCGGATCGCTTTGCCTCGATATGCCGCTTCCTCTGCAAGCAGCTCTGGATTAGCATGACGCTGCTCGTACTGCTCATCGCGGCCATCGTGCCTGTCTCGAAGAATGTACCCAGTGCCTTCTTGCCTAGCGAAGACCAAGGCTACCTCATCGGGGGACTCATCATGGATGCGGGCACCTCGCTGCAGCGCAGCACCCAGCAGGCCAAGATGCTTGAGCAGCAGATGCTCAAAATCCCTGGTGTGGAGAATGTCACCACCATTATTGGGATGAATCTCATGATTGGCGTGCAGACGACCAATGCCGTGACCTTCTTTGTGAGTCTTGATCCTTACAGTGAACGCCCCAAAGAGAATGGTGTCACTCCCACAGCTGATGACATTTCCCTCAAGCTCAATGGTATGCTTGCTATGTCGGGGGCTGATGGTATCACATTCGTCTCGAATCCGCCTGCGATCCCCGGTGTGGGTACGTCCAATGACATTGCCTTCGCGCTCGAAGGTCTCGAAGGTCAGAGCGTGCAGGAGCTCTACACGCAGGTGAAGCGTCTCGAAGGGGCCTTGACTCAGCGCAAGGATGTCATCGCCAAGGCGAGTGACATGATGCTGCCCGCCGTCGCACAGAAGAGTATTGCTATTGACAAGGAAAAGTGCCTCGCTCAGGGCGTGGACTTCTCCGCAGCCAATCAGCTGCTCCAGTGCTTCAACGGCTCGCTCTTTGTGAATTACTACACAGCCTTTGGTCAGCAGTGGCAGGTCTACCTCCAAGCGGCAGGTGAGAATCGTAGCAATACCGATCAGATCGCGAACTTCTACGCCGCGAATAATAGAGGCGAGTCCGTGCCTCTCAGCGCGCTGGTGACGATCAAGGACATCACTGACACGGAGTTCGTCTGGCACAACAATATCTACAATTCGGGCAAGATCAGCGTCGCCCCCATCCCAGGTAAGAGCACGGCGGAGGTCATGGCGGTGATCCAAGAAGAGTTCGACCGCATCATGGATAAGTCGAAGTGGGGTATGGAGTTCGTCGAGATGAGCTTCCAAGAAAAGAAGGCTCAAGAGGGCATGGGGCTCAACTCCATCTTCGCGCTCTCGGCTCTCTTTGCCTTCCTCATCATGGCAGCCCTCTATGAGAAGTGGGCTCTCCCTCTCGCGGTCTTCCTCTCCATCCCCATCGCTATCTTGGGTGCCTATGCGGGCCTCTGGCTCTTTGGTCTTGAGCTCAACCTCTATGCGCAGATCGGTATGATCATGCTCGTGGGTCTCGCGGCGAAGAATGCTATTCTCATCATCGAGTTCGCCGTGCTCCAGATGGAGCGTGGTGACGAGCTGCTGGAGGCGGCGGTGAAGGCGGCTCGCATGCGTCTGCGTCCCATTCTCATGACCTCCTTTGCCTTCATCTTCGGCTGTGTGCCTCTCGCCATTGCGGTAGGCTCGGGGGCTCTCGCTCGCAATGCCATCGGTATTGTGGTGATAGCGGGGATGACGGTGGCTACCGTGATCGGTGTCTTCTTTATCCCGCCGTCCTTTGTCTTCATCATGAGGCTTTTCCGCACGCGTATCGACAAGAAGGTGCACGGAGAAGATCCTGATGAGGTGACGGCCTACAAGCTGCTAGAGGAGCAGGATCACTCGACTAAGGTCTAGTTTCGTGCCGTCCCTATGCTGAAAAAAAGCGTCCTGAGCTGGCTTTGCCTTGTTTCATCTCGTCGCGCATGATATAACAGTGCCATGCAGATATGCAAGACAAAGCAAGAGCTCAAGGACTGCCTCGCCCAGCGTAGCTGCGAGTGCAGGGTGCTCGTACCGACGATGGGAGCCCTGCACGAGGGTCATGCTAGCCTGTTGCGTCAAGGTAGACAGCTAGCAGGGGACAGCGGGGTGCTGGTGGGGACTATTTTTCTCAATCCTGTTCAGTTCAACAGAAGCAGCGATCTTGCGAGCTATCCTGTGAGTCCTGATGCGGATGTTGCCCTCTGTACCGAGTGTGGGGTGGATGTGCTCTTCATGCCCTCGGTGGAGGAGATGTATGCGCTGGATCGCTCTATCATTGTCGAGGAGCGTGACCTCTCCTCACGTCTTTGTGGGGCGACGCGCCCAGGGCATTTTGCGGGTGTCTGCCTTGTCGTGCACAAGCTTTTTAACCTCGTCGCTCCGACGGATGCGCTCTTTGGCAAAAAGGATTATCAGCAGCTCGCCATCATCCGCCGCCTTGTGCGTGATATGGATATAGCGGTCAAGATTCACGGCGTGGAGACGGTGCGTGCTGATGATGGTCTCGCGCTGTCGAGTCGCAATCTCTTGCTTAGCCCCGCGCATCGTGCGGCAGCTCCGCAGATTCGTAGCTCCTTGCTGCAAGCCAAAGCTCAGCGTGAGCTCGGTGAGAGAGTCGAGGTCGTCCTCTCCCGATTGCGAATGCAGCTGGAAGCCATTGCAGGGGTAAAGATAGATTATGCAGAGATGCTGGATGCCGATGATTTGCGCCCTCTGCGTGAGACGAGTCGCTGTGCCTTGCTGGCCGTTGCTGCCTATTTCGGCGATGTGCGACTCATTGACAATATAGAAATTCCTACTTATGATCATAGCTAATAATCTTCATCGCAGCTACACGCTCGGTCAGAATACGATCGAGGTCCTCCACGGTCTCAGTCTTCATATAAAAAAGGGAGAGAGGGTCTTTCTCTGCGGTCCTAGTGGTGCTGGCAAGACGACGCTCATGTACACTCTCGCAGGTCTCGAGGTCCCGCAGCAAGGTGAGGTCATCATTGATGGAGAGTCTATTTATCAGCTCGGTCAGCGTCAGCGTGCGCTGATGCGCAATGCGAAGATGGGCTTTATCTTTCAGAATTACATGCTCATGCCTGAGCTCACAGCTCTCGAGAATGCCTCTCTGGCGACGACTATAGCTGGTGAGGAGGCGACGGAGCGTGTGGTGGCTTTGTTGGAGCGCGTCGGACTGGGTGCTCGCATGCATCACCTCCCCAATGAGCTTTCCGGTGGCGAGCAGCAGCGTGTGGCCATTGCACGCGCGTTGGCGCATCGTCCTTCTATCCTCTTTGCCGATGAGCCTACGGGGAATTTGGATTCTCGGAATGGGAAGCAGATTCTCGATTTGCTCTTTGAGCTGGGTGAGGAGCGGAATATGACCCTTGTGCTGGTGACTCATGATCCAGCGATTGCGGTGCGTGGCGACCGTGTCTTGACTATCTATGATGGCGTGGTCGCGAAGGAGAGCTATAATAGCCCCAGCTAATTTTTTGCAGGCGCAGTCAGTCTGCTAGGATAGGCTGCGCCTCGCTGCTCAAATGCTTGATTTGTCTGCGAGAAGAGGCTTCAATGTGCCTCTATGCAAGATAATCCTTACATCTTAGGTTTTACAGCTGGGGAGCTCAGCCCATGGCTTGCGACGCGATTCGACCTCCCGCAGCATCGCAAGGGGGCGGCGCGTATAGAGAACTTTCTCGTTGAGCCCTTTGGAGGAGTGGCACGCAGGCGCGGCAGCCGTTTTAAGGCGATGGCTTTTGATCAGCAGGGCAATTCGCGTTTCTTCCCCTTCACCTACTCGGAGGACGATTACCTGCTGCTTGAGATCTACCCAGGTGGCATTCGCTTTTGGAAGGATGATGACTGGGTACGTGATGATTCTGGAAATATCTATACACTTGAGACTACTTGGATAAGCGGAACGTTGATTAAGAGTCTTCGCTTTATCCAGGTCAATGACCTGATCTTTGCCACATCATCTTATACTTATCCTACCCAACTCAAGCGTATTCGCGATGATTATTGGACTTGGGAGTACTGTGAGTTCAGCCCCTTACCCAAGGGGAGTAACATAGCAGTCAATAGTCCTGTACGTGTCTACTCGATCAATGAGGCGACGCGCGAGTATGTCATAGATTTGCCTGACGATTACCCTCTACCCTACATTGCTCCATCTGATGGAGTCGTTGATTATGTGATGACCAAAGTGGCATTGCCATCAAAGGATTATTATCTTAATTATACTTTTAATGCGAGGGCTACAGTGATTTCGAGTCTTTTTAACATGGATACCTATTATAAAGGACAAGTCATTGCAATCTTTGACTCACGAATATCGCAGTATCGTTATTACACCGTCATTCGCCCGTGGTCTTTTCTAGATAGGGGACAAAGTACGGATCCTGCAAGCTATCCTTCTTTCTTCTTACCTGGCTTGGTATGGAGCATCAACCAGAAGAGTCTTTATGTGTCAGGAGGATGGCGTTTGGAAACGAGTGGTACTTGGGATTCTAGCTGGGAGCTAAGGCGTAGTTATCCTTCACCCAGTAGTCCCCATTATACCGATTTTTTACTATGGGATTGGCACCGTGTGCATGATTTTTCTCAATCAGATCTTGTGGAGCGCAAAAACTGGGCCTTTAGTGGCTACGAGAAAGAGCCTTCTCATATGCTGGTCTTTTGTCTAAGCTCGAAAACACTAAGCTTTACTAGCCCCTTTTGCTTTTATGTCGATAGCACGACCCATGATGTGGAGTTGAGTATCATGGGGAGTTATAATTATTCACAACGAAGCCTGCGTGTGAAGCTGGAAGACCCTCTGATTACCCTGCCCAATGATTATTATTCTGAGGAGGTGTGTTTCCGAGCTTTTGGCTTGCTCAACGGCAAGCCTAGCTTCTGCGGGATGCATCAAGGGCGTCTCTGGTTTGGAGGTACGCAGTCTCAGCCAACTACTTTGAGAGCTAGTGCGCTAGATGACTTTTTTAATTTTCGTCTCGGTTCGGATGCGAATGAAGCCCTTGAGCTTACCCTCTCCTCGAGCAAGCAGAGTCGCATGTGCTGGATGAGTACAGAGCGTGGTCTCTTGCTCGGGACTAGTGATGGGGAGTGGCTGCTCACGAGTAGTGACTCAGGGGGCATCTCACCTACGAGTGCATCCTTTCGCAAGGAATCAAGCGTAGGTAGTGAGAACAGGGAAGCCCACGGCGTGGAGAATAGTGTCTTCTACGTCCAGAGGGGCGGCAAGCGGCTGCGTGAGATTTCTTACAAGCTCGAGTCGGATGGCTACACCTCCACCGATACGAGTCTTTTGGCTGAGCATCTCTTTAGCTCTGGTATCAAGGAGTGGAGTGTGCAGCGTGGCTCTAGCACGCGTGTCTGGGTGCTCATGGAGGACAATACGCTCGCCGTACTCACCACCAATGTTGCGCAGCAGGTGATCGCTTGGCAGAGAGTGAGCTTTAAAGATGCAGAGGTCTTGCATATAGCCTGTATGGTGACAAGGGAGAATCATGATGACGATGTCTGGCTGGTCATGCGACGCGGTGGACGCGTGACGCTGGAGTGTATAGAAGATGAGGATATCTACCTCGATTCGTACACGCGAGCCGCTCTATCGGGTGGGGTGCTCTCTCTTGCACATCTGGCTAATCAGGACATTCTCTTTTACCCCGAGG
>CAYJJA010000045.1:0-7822 GCA_964370355.1 uncultured Akkermansia sp.
TCACTCCTGCATCTTCGACGCTGGCTTCACCTACGTCGTCGGTGGCAACATGGTCAAGGTCTGCGGCTGGTACGACAACGAATGGGGCTACTCCAACCGCGCTGCTGAAGCAATGAAGATGATCGGTGATTCCATCGCCTAAGATCTTGCTTGCATCGAGCAACTGATTTTTTACAATGCGTGATGTCCGTATGGACATCACGCATTGTGCTTTGCTGCATCTGACTCATTTGTGTCATCATGGGCTAGAATAGCATTTTGTATTTGACGAGATCGAGACGGTTGTGTAATATGATTTTTTCTCATTTATTTTCAATGTAAAACTTAGTTATGAAAATACATCAATTATTAATCATAGGGATGCTCTTAAGCGCACTTTTTCTCCATGATGTGAGTCTTGCTCAGGAGAAGGATAGCTCGACGCAACAAGAAGCTCCTCCCAAGTATGTCGCCTCCTACGAGCATATCAAGGGTGAAAACTTTGCCTCCTACCTCGAAAAGGCGGAGAAGGGAGACCCACAGGCTCAGTACGAGGTGGGCTATTGTTACGCAGAGGGTGTGGGCACCGAGGTGAATCACGAATTAGCACTTAAATGGCTGCGTGAATCAGCGAAGAAAAAAGTTCCAGGTGCCTACTACTTCATCAGTAGAGCCTACAACGAGGGGAAGGGTGTGAAAAAAAATGTAAAAACATCCCTGAAGTGGAAGAAGAAGGCGGCTGATCTCGGTCTAGCAGAGGCTCAATGTAGTCTTGCTATTGCCTATGAAATTGGTCACGGGGTGAAAAAAAATCCGCGCATGGCAAAACGCTACTTTGAGAAAGCAGCCGCGCAGGGAGAGCCGAATTCGGTCAAATGGCTCTCAAGACAGGAGAGCAAATAAGCTCTCTTTAGGGGACTTCTCGCGAGGCGATATTTTGAGATGATTTTCGAGATGGATGGCTCAGTGTGTCCTCTGAGACGAAAATTCGTGGGTAATCGAACCGAAGAACACTCAAAAGCTGCCTCGTGAAGCGATTTTCGACTCCCCCTTAGAATGCTGAGAATTTAAGTCCCCTTTAATAGCCCCCGCTCGTGTAGTCGGGGGCTTGAGTCTGAGCTACGAGTGTGAGGCGTTCGCTGAGTGCCTCGGGGATGTGTGGCACCGTCCATTGGTCTGGCTTGGTACTGCCTTCGGAGAAGATAGCTGTGACTTCTAAGGGCGCGCTAGCCGCGTAGTTCTGCGTATCAGGTGGGATTGCTAGCATGGAGGCTCGCCCGATGACATAGCTGCGCTGGCTCAGCTCATGCACCTGCTCCACCCAGCGCGTCTGCGCGACGGTGGGGTAGTGGAGCACGAGATAGCCCTCGCGTGTCGGGCTGATGTGGTGCGGGCAGAGCAGGGCGCAGCTGGGAGGCTGCGCTTGGAGGTTGAGCAGTGCCCTTTCTCCCAGTAGCATCTTACTTATCTTGTCCAGTACGCCCCCCGTGCTCGCCACGTGATGCGGGTAGGCTGGGGCTTGCAAGCTATGCAGGAGGCTAGGGGCGTTGGTCAGTAGATGCAGAGGGCTGTGCTCATGGAGCTTGAGCAGGAGATCCACGAGGTCGCTGTCGTGGAGGTAGATGAGCTTCTCACGCGCAAGCAGCGGGAGTAGAGGCTTCAAAAGACGGCTCGCGGGGGAGCTTTCTACCTGCGTTGGGATGCAGTAGAGTGCGCCTCCGTGGATGCGCTGGAGCTGACCTTGCTTTTCGAGTGCGATGAGGTCAGTGCGTATAGTCTCTTCTGTCACCTTGAGCTCACGTGCGAGAGCTGTGCTGCGAATGCTGCCTCTCTCGGCGAGGAGATGGAGGATGTATGCACGCCTCTGTGCCGATAAGTACATGATAGAGCGGGATGCTTAGCGCTGAATTTCCGATCGAAAGTTGTTGAGCTCATGGCGGAGACGTATCATGGCTACGCGTATATTGGACTTGTCATGAAGATCGGCAGGGAGTAGCTCATTGACGGAGTCGACTCTCTTGAGAAGATGCTTGATGCGCCCGAGCAGCATGCTGCGACTCTCTCCTTCATCGCGCTCTTGCTGATAGAGTAGGATCGTTGCAAGGATGCGCGAGACGATGCGTGAGTACTTTTGCATGAGCTCCTCGATCTCATCCCTATTCCCTGTCTGGCTATCAATGCGCCTTTGTAGATTGGCTGAGATGAGCTGTGTGAGCTCGTTGGTATAGTAAAAGAGCTTGTGCTGCATGGCTATATGCACAGGATGTCTATGATCTTGCTCCAGATAGTCAAAGAGGGTCAGCATACGTGTGTTGTCGTACAAATTGCTCGGAATGATATACCTATCCTCCCGTATCCATGAGCCGAGTATCTGTGGTAGGCTGAGGACGTAGGAGGTGCTGGTCAGAGAGTTATCCTCGCCATAATACTTGTTGCGTATGGTGCGAAAGATGGCTGAGCGAGACTCGGCGCGATTGAGAATATCATCCCAGTGGCAGCGTTGGAAATCGTCGCTATCAAGGCTCATTTGATACTTGCTGTAGAGCTCAACGCAGGTGTTGATATGGGCTCGCAGGAGGTCGCGGCTGAGCAGCGAGACGAGGTTGGCCTCGCCTTCTTGATAGCTCCACTGAGGCAAGCTGATGGTAAAATCAAAATAATCAAGCTCAATAAGAACGCGAAAGCGTGTGTCAGCATAGAACTCAATCGAGAGGACATGGCTGAGCATATGTGCGTTGTTCTCATCGCGCTTGAGCAGAGAGAGGGTGATATCGCCCGCTTGTAGGACGCTGGAGTGCTGCTCAAGGTGGTGGAGTGCCTCCCAGTCTCCATCAGGTTTATCTACTGATACCCTATTGCTAAAGCTGACCTTACAGCCCGCGATATCGGGGCTACAGTCTCCATCCAGCACGTAATGTAGAGAGGGGGCGTCGTGGTCATACCACAGCTCCACATCGACAACACCGCGCTTGCTGTTGTCGATGATACCACGCTGGACAATATTGGATAGATGGATGAGCATAAATAGGCTAGGCTAGCTTGCGCTAGGCGCGGGGAGGCTTGCTGCGAGTGCGGCTACAGCCTCGGGGGCATTCATCAGCTGGACTACTGCATCCCAGCGTCCTTGCATGAGAGCCTCTCGGGATTCATCATTCATCATGAGAGGGATGGTCAGCTCAGCATCAGCAGCGCTCGCAGTCATGGTGACGAGATCAATGCACCATGTGGTGTCGGGGTGCTGCTGGGTGTGGACGATGACTTTTTGGAGATCCTCGTGGCTCGCTCGCAGGCAGGGCAATCCTATCCCTGTACTGTTGCCAAAGAATATCTCTGCAAAGCTCTCGGCGATGATGGCATGGACCCCTGAGCGTTTGATTGCTTGGGGGGCATGCTCGCGAGACGAGCCGCAGCCAAAGTTCTCACCCCCGAGGATGATGCTAGCTCCCGCATACTCGGGGGCATCAATGGGGTGATTCTTGCTGCTGCCATCTTCGTTGAAGCGCTCATCGGCAAACATCGTCCCTGCGAGCTCGTTAAAAGTGACGCACTTGAGAAAGCGCGCGGGAATGATGCGGTCGGTATCCATATCGGCTCCTAAGACAGGAACAGCTCTACCAGAGACAGTTGTGATTTGAAGAAGGGGCATATAAAATGTGGAGGGGGAGAGTGGTGAGTTGAGGGCTAGAGGGCGAATACTTCGCGTGGATCGGCGACGCAGCCTGTCACCGCTGCGGCGATGGCCATGATGGGGCTCATGAGCAGGGTGCGCCCTGTGGGGCTGCCTTGACGACCCTTGAAATTACGATTGCTGGTGCTGGCACAGATCTCATCGCCATGGAGGCGATCGGGATTCATCGCGAGGCACATCGAGCAGCCCGCGAGTCTCCATTCAAAGCCTGCCGCGCGGAAGATGTCTGCGATACCCTCCTGCTCACACTGGAGAGCTGTCATTTGCGAGCCGGGGACTGCTAGGGCTCGCACCCCTGGGGCTATTGTTTTGCCTTGCAGTAGGGCGGCGGCTTCGCGCATATCGCTGATGCGACCATTGGTGCATGAGCCTATGAAGACGACATTGATGGGGAGTCCCTTGATGGGCGTATGGGGTGTGAGCTGCATGTAGTCCAGTGCCGTAGAATAGGCCTTGCGAGCCTCATCATTCTTTGCATCTTCTATGGAGGGGATATTCTCACTAATGCCAATGCCCATATCGGGGGAGATACCCCAAGTCACCGTTGGCTCTATATCGGTAGCTTGTACGGTGACAACATCGTCATAAATGGCGTCGGCATCTGAGCGGAAGCTATCCCAGCGCTGCACAGCGGCGTCCCACTGCTCGCCTCGCGGTGCAAAAAGTCGCCCCTTGAGGTAGCTATAGGTCTTCTCATCAGGATTGATGTAGCCGCAGCGAGCTGCCCCTTCAATGGCCAGATTACACAGGGTGAGACGCCCATCCATCTCCATATTCTCGATGGTTGAGCCAGCAAATTCGTAGGCGTAGCCCAAGCCTCCATCGGCACCTAAGAGGCGGATGATATGCAAAGCCACATCCTTTGGCGTCACTCCTACACCGAGCTCTCCCTCGACGCGCACTTGGCGCACCTTGAGGGGCTGCATAGCGATGCTCTGTGTGGCGAGCACATCGCGCACCTGAGTCGTACCTATCCCCATAGCGATCGAGCCGAGAGCTCCGTGGGTGGCGGTATGTGAATCACCGCAGACGATAGTCATACCAGGCTGGGTGATGCCAAGCTCGGGACCGACCATATGGATAATGCCCTGCTGAGAGCTGCTGAGGTCAAAGAAGCGTATCTTATTGTCTTGGCAATTGCGGCGCAGCTCATCAAGCATCGTTTGCGCACGCTCGTCCAGAAAGGGCTCATCTTGACTATCAGTGGGGATGATATGATCGACTGTGGCAAAGGTGCGCTCGGGGTGTAGCACTGGGAGTCCTAGATCGCGTAGCATGCCAAAGGCCTGTGGGGAGGTGACCTCGTGCATGAGGTGTGTTGCAATAAAGAGCTGTGTATGACCGTCAGGCAAGATGCCTACGGTGTGTGCATCCCATACTTTTTGATAGAGAGTTTTACCCATAATGTTGTCCGATCTGATTGATAATATTTTGTGGATTTATGCTAGCACTTTTCTTATCCTATGTCAAGGTAGTGGCTGAGAGGTTTGGAGCAAAAAACAGTCATCCCCACACCTTGCGGGATAAGATGCGGGGAGAGGTCTAAAGTGGTAGAAGGGATCTCCTAGATTTTGATTGTCTCTGCACCAGGTGTCCAGCGGGCGGGGCAAAGCTCATTGCCATGCTCGTGTACGAACTGACTCGCCTGCACGCGGCGAAGAAGCTCAGCGGCGTTGCGTCCGACATTGCCAGCTGATATTTCCATGCCAACGATGATGCCTTCGGGGTTCACAATGAATGTGCCGCGCTCGGCAAGACCTGCACCCTCCGTATACACATCAAAGGCAGTCGAGAGCGTGTGGCAGGGATCCGCTATCATAGGATAGGTGACATTGGCAAGCAGCGGGTCGAACTCCACCCATGCCTTATGCACAAAATGCGTGTCTGTTGAGACACCATACACCTCCACGCCCAGCTCTTGGAATTGGGGGTAGAGATCAGCGAGGTCACGTAGCTCCGTAGGGCATACGAAGGTAAAGTCTGCGGGATAGAAGAAAAAGACACTCCACTTGCCCATGACATCGGACTTGGATACGGTCTTAAATTCTCCATTCTGGTAAACGTTTGAGTTGAAATCGGCGATTTCTGTATTAATAAGTGACATATGATTTTGTGTTGTTCTCTATGTTGCAGGTGATGGCTTATTTTAGAATAGTTTTAAAATTAGTCAAGTCATTTCTTTGACTTATTCTAACAATTCCTGCTAAGGCTTCACAGTGAGAAAGATATGCTTTTAAGAATTATATCTATTTGAAAGTCAAAGAATTCTCAATGTTAACTTTGTTAAAAGAAGTCTATTATAATTTATAAATAAAACAACTAGAACAAAATTTGAGCAACTTTTCAATTGCATTGCACCTTTTGTTATGTTAGAATCATGCCGTGAGTCAAAAATATAGTCACCCCACCTCTGCACGTAGTATCGCTTGGGCCTGCCTGAAGCGCTGGTCTCGAGGTGGCTCTTTTGCCGAATCGCTCATCACCCAAGCCACGCGCGACACCCCTATCTCTTCTGCCGATCGCGCCATGCTCCAGTCTATCGTCTACACGACGCTGCGCAATAAGACTTGGCTCGAGTTTATTAGCTCACGCCTGCGTCAAGGAAAGCTCGAGTCTGGCTATAGATGGCTCATCCTCTCAGCACTCGCCCAGCTTTACATTCTCGATATGCCAGCTTATGCCGTTGTCAATGAGACGGTAAAGATTGCCCCGCGCCCCTTGCGCGGACTCATCAATGGCATGTTGCGCACCGCTCTGCGTGAAAAGTCCAAGATGCTGGCACAGCGTGCCACTCTGAGTCTCTCTGTGCAGTACTCAACCCCTCAGTGGATTGTTGACTCGTGGCTGCGTCAATTTGGAAAAAAAGAAACAATAGCCCTGCTCGCATGGAATCTAGAGAGCTCTGCAGTCTATGCAAGGCTCAATCCCCTCAATCCCCCGCCGCACATCCCCGAGAGCTGGCAGCCATACGCCGATCTGCCTCAGTGGTATCGTATCAGCGACAGACTGCCCAAGCAGGCTCTCGATCAAGGTCAGCTCTACATCGCTGACCCCTCCACGCGCTATTGCATCGAGCTGCTTGCTCCTCAGCCGCAGGAGCGATTGCTTGATGCCTGTGCTGCCCCAGGGGGGAAATCCATCGCTCTCATCCACGCGACTGGTGGAGAGCTCGATCTACTCGCCACTGACCTGCGCGAGCATAGGCTCGCCCCGCTGAGAGAAAATATCCTCAAATCAGGCGTGGATCATGTCACCGTGGCAGCGCACGATTGGACACAGACGCCACCCGAAGCTTGGATAGAGAGCTTTGACGGCGTACTCATTGATCTCCCATGCTCCAATACGGGCGTATTCCAGCGTCGCGTCGATGCTCGCTGGCGCTTGACTCCCGAGGAGCTGACGCGTCTCGCAGATCTACAGCTTGCTATTGCCACACAGGCCGCTAAGGCGCTGCGCCCTGGTGGCAGACTCGTCTACTCGACATGCTCTATAGAGGATAGAGAGAATCAGGCGAATGTAGCACGCTTCCTAGAGACTCACCCACAATTTGAGCTCGTGACGAGCCATCTCGCCCTCCCTCATCGCGAGCAGGCCGATGGAGCTTATGCCGCCCTTCTCCGCAAAACTAGACCATAGAACCTTTTCTCACAATAACCATTATGAAAAACATCATTACCTACCTGCCCTCCGTGACAAAGCTGGCTGTGCCAGTGGCATGTTGCGCTTTCTTTGCTACGGCTGACCAAGAGTTTGACGCAGATCAAGACAACCTCGTCGATGAGATGTTCGAAGAGGACGTAACAGCAGTTCCCGATAGTACCACTAGCACAGAGGTAGTCGCTGAACCTGATGATACCCAGCTCGTCGTCAAAAAGCCAGTCAAAAAGCCCACACCACAAGGCGTTGCTAATCGCAGCATCGCAACTGTCAATGGTCGCGCTGTGACGGCACGCGAACTACGCATGCGCTTTGTGCCCTACATGGGCGAGCTCACGTCACTCCACCCCAATATGAACAGCAAGGCTTTCAAAGACGCTCTTATTGCGGGGAAGAAGAAATTGACAGAAGAGCTCATCGAGCGTGAATTGGTGGTCATCGAATTCGAAAATCAAGGTTTTGTCCTTCCCGAAGAGGAAGTCGACAAGGAGATTGAGA
>CAYJJA010000045.1:7832-18166 GCA_964370355.1 uncultured Akkermansia sp.
AATCGCATTCTGACGACTTTTGCTGGCGATCGCAAAAAGTTCAACGAGTATTTGAGAAAGTCTGGCCAGACCTACAATAGCTACAGGAAGGATCTGCGCAAGGAGCTCATCGTCGGTATGATGCGCTCAAATCGCTACGAATTTAACGTTCCTCCTACTCCCGATCAGATCAGCGCAGAGTACAATAGTACGAAGAGCGATTATCGCGAGCCAGCCAATGACCAGATTGAGTTCAACAAGATTTTCATCAAGATGCAAAATCTCGACGCCGATCCTCAAATATCAGCTCGTAAGAACTTCGCTGAAGCGGCACGACTCGTTCGCGCCATTGAGGAAGGTCAGCTCAGCTTTGCCGATGCTGCCAAGTCTTACTCCTCTGATGCCTACGCTGCTCAAGGTGGTAAAAATCCCCTCACCCGCAGAAATGGGCTTTCTCCTGACTTCGCCAGCATCATCTTCGGCGCAAAGCCTGGCAAGATCGTGGGCCCCATCTTCACCCCCGAAGGCTGCATCATTGCTCAAGTGATCCGCGTCGTCGAGGCTCCTGCCCCCTCTCTGGATGCACCAGGAATCAGAGCGAAAGTTGAAGAATCTGTCAAGCGTCGCGAGAGTGCTGAGAACTATAAAAAGTGGATCAAGCGCCTGCGCAACAAGGCAATTATTCGCTACATTCAGTAAGTAATTTCCCCAGACATTAATGTTCGAGACAATCCCTCACTCCCACCAAGGAGTGAGGGATTGTTTATGTGACAAGGTGCCTATCGTCGCGCGACCATTCTGGTGACCTCCACTAGATTACTCCGCATCGCTGCGATGTGCTTGGTGTTTATATGGATTGCTTCCTGACAGTCACAGCTTTTCTGCTCGTCGGTAAGTACTTGCTTGTTGAATGAGAAATGAGATTTTCCATTCAATAAAGAAGATTTATATCGTGATTGCGCGACTTGATCGTGAGCTCATCTATGTAAAGCTCATGTCGTGAAATTGCTCGGCTGGGGATCAGAGTCAAACAAACTAGGAGACACGCTTCCTAAGCGCATTGAGCGCCATATGAAGCTCGGGTACTTGCAGGAAGTAGCAGAGCGTCAAATAAACGCCACCTACAAAAGCACCCAGCAGAGCGAGCACAATGAGGCGTACGAAAAAGCCCCATGTGACAAAGTCCTGCATCAGGTAGTACTCCAGCAAGAAGCACTGTGAGGCGAGCATCCCCGCTGCCAAGCCTATGCGAGAGAGACCGGGTAGCAGTACAGATAGCGAGATACTGCCAATGATCTTGCGTAGGAAGAGGAAATAGAAGGCAAAATTGAGCGTGGTCACCATGGCGGTGGTGAAGGCGAGGCTCGCCGCGCCAAAGCCGATGACGTGGACGAAGATATAGTTCATCCCTATGCTCAGGGCGCAGGAGGCGAGTGAGAGGAAGGCGGGAGCCCAGGGCTTTTCCATGGCGAGGAAGATGGGCTGGAGCACCTTCATCCCCGCATAGCCAAGGAGACCGAGTGAATAGGCGCTGAGCACGTGACCCGTGAGTATGGAAGACTGCTCATCAAAACGCCCACGCTGGAAAAAGAGACTCACGATCTGCTCTCCCCAGAAAAAGAGCAGAATGGAGGAGGGGATGGCAAAGAAGGCGACAAAGCGCAGTGCAATGGCAAGCTGCGTGGATATCTCATCGCGAGCCCCTTGCTGCACGAGGCGCGAGATGAGGGGGAGCACGACCATACTCACCGCCACGCCAAAGAGCGCCACAGGGAGCTGCCAGAGGTGAAAGGCCATGGTGAGTGCAGTCACCGAGCCGCTGGGCAGGTAGAGACCAAAGGAGGTGTTGATAAAGATATTAAACTGTGTAATACCCGCTGCAATCGCACCCGGTATCATCAGCATCCAGACCTTTTTGACCTGATCATCGACGAAGCGCAGCTTGCCCTGCTCCCAGCGTAGACCTAGGTCGATGCGCGAGCGAAAGCCGAATCGCTGCATCTTGGGCAGCTGGATGAGGATCTGTGCCACGCCACCGAGTATCACGGCTATGGCAAAGCCATAGAGGGCTCGGGGACCGAAGTCTGGGTCGATCATCCAGCCAAAGAGCGAGCCGAAGACGATGATGACGATGTTGAAGGCGGCACTCGATAGATTGGGCAGTCCAAAGACGCCAAAGACATTCAGCGAGCCCATGCAGATGGCCGAGACGGAGGCGAGCAGGATGAAGGGCCACATGATGCGGCAGAGCTGCGCGGCGAGGTCGAGGTAGTTCGCCTTGTCGAGCTGGATGCTCGCGACGACCCCATCGCTCTGGGGCTGGGTGTAGAGCTTGTTCTCATGCAAGAAGTAGACCGAGCCTGCTGTGAGTGCCGTGGACGCGACTTGCACCTGTACGGCATGATTCGTCAGCTCGCGCTCGCTGATCCAGAGATCGCTAGCCTGGGGGGCACGCTGCGGATCAAATGAGAATCGCTGCACGGTCTGCCCCTCCTTGTCCGTCTCGTCGCCGAGGTAGCGCACGGCGACGCTGCCTTCGGGATAGAAGGGGGCTAAGCGCTGATAGAATTTGCTAAGAGGAGTATCCTTTTGCATGCCTGTCCGTGCAGCAGGGTTCGCCGAGGCAACGACAGTGTCGGGGGTGAAGCTGAGCTGATCCTTGGCAGGGTAGAGCACCTGCATGAGCAGGCCTGTGAGCAGCATGCCCAGTGCGACGATGACGAGCATGAGCGCGCCTATCTGGGTGACGATGCGATTTGTCAGCTCCCATGCGGCAGCCCTCCCGTTCTTTTCTTCTACCTTGCTCATCGTGCTGGTGAAGCTCTGCGAGAGAGCTCCCTCAGCGAACATGTCGCGTAGCATGTTGGGCACGCGATACGCGCTCAAAAAGGCGTCCATCGCCCCCGAGGCGCCAAAGAAGGCGGTGAAGCATATCTCTCGCAGCAGTCCTGTAAAACGGCAGCAAAAGATGGCGAGGGTGGCGATGAGGCTTTTGGAGTGAAGAGAGGCCATGGAGGAGGGAGGGGAGCTGGGGTCGGGGGGGGCTATTAGCGTGTCTTGCTCGGCAAGCCTTCGCGTATGGTACGAGCGACTCGACGCGCGGTGCTGCTCTCGCCCATGAGTAGGTGGGTGCGCGCGAGCTCGCGTACAGCTTCCTTGTAGAGCTTGGGACGTGCGTCGTCGAGCTTGTCGCGTGAGCTCTCATCGAGCTCTTTGATTTCGTCTACGACCTTTTGGAGCATGCTGCGCGCGGTGATGTCTTTTTTCTGCTTGCGGTTGAGCAGGGCTAGCTTGACGCGCATCTCGTAGAGGCGTCCTGGGGTGAGGGTGCTGGGTGAGGCTTCGGTGATTTTGAGGTAGACCTCATACCACTGAGTGGCCGCTGCGTATTGCTCCTTGGCCTCATAGTAGGCAGCGAGATCCTTGACGAGCTCGGTACGGTAGATGCTGTGGATCTCCGCGAGCTGGGGCTGGTCTTCTAGAAGCTTCCAAGTCTGGAGCAAGAGCGCGATTTTTTCCACATCGTCCTTCACCTGCTTAGCCAAGAAGAGCAGGTATCGCATCTGTGCCGCTGGCTCTTTGTCATGCTCTAGGAGGTAGCGGCAAGCCGCGAGCGCGGACTCGGCGTCACCTCGATCTTGATTGACCTTGAAGAGCAGACGACGTATTTCTATATGACGCTCAGGGGTGAGCTGCGCGTAGCCTTCGGCAAAGGCCTGGGCGAGGGAGAGGGCTTGTGCGGCCTTGTCGTACTCTTTGAGGCGGTAGGAGAGCTCTCCTAGCATGTAGTAGCACTGGGGGAGTAGGCGCAGCTCGCTCTTGGCGTTGAGCATGGAGTCACGGCTTTTGCTGAGCTTGTCCATGACTTCGCGTAGCGTCTTTTCATCCATGCCAGGGTTGTCACGCAGGGCGTTGCCTACCTCTTGGACGATGAGCTCGGCGGTGACGGGGGAGTCGGGCCATTTGGCAGCCTCTAAGATATTGCGTACCTTTTGGAGGATGGGTTCTTTGATTTCGCTCACCTCTGCTTGGCGCATGAGGAGAGTGGCTGCGAGTGAGGCATCCTCGGGGCGCGTCAGGCGGGCGCGTATGGCGGGGACTTCGAGGCGTGCGAGGGACTTGAGCGCATCATCGGTGCGTTGCAGACGTATGGCGCTTTCGGTCGTGCGTTGGATGGAGCGCAGTAGCTGCTGTACCTTCGTCGAGCTCTGCATGGCGAGCTCTTGGATGCGCTCATCAAGGCGTAGCTGGAGCTCGAGATCATTATATTCCATGGCAACGAGTGCGAGATGCTCCAGCTGTGGTACTGTAGCCAGATTCTCGACCTGAGGGAGGATCTGGAGGGCGCGATCCCACTCATCTTGCTCAATGAGGCGTTGCATCAGAATCCAGAGAAAACGCTGTCTGATCTTCTCTTCCTTGATCCAGCCGAGTCGTGCTCGCCAGTTGTCTTGGAGCTCTAGTAGCTGTGATTTGTTGCCTGAGAGCTGATTGAGAAGATTGGTGAGATTCGCATTGGCTTCTTTTTCCGAGTATTCGACTCGCGGTGGTGTGCCTTGGAAAAAGGTGATGATGGCATTACGCTTGAAAAAGGCGATGAGACTCACAAGGGCGAGGAAAACGAGACCGACGACGATGAGGGGGAGTGTGTTGCTACCAGTTCGTCGGCGAGGTTTGCGTCGATAAAGACTAGACATTTTGTGTTAAAGAGGGTGGGGTGTTAGGGTGGTTGAGTGTCAAAGTAGAGAGAGATGAAAAGCGCAGCATGCCCCAAGGTGAGGTACAAGGCTCTATGCGTGAGCGATGAAGGTCAACATGAGACATTGCGCTGTGATAGGGGATGTTGATAAGATATTGATTGAATAACAGGGTGTTAGGACTCTCCCAAATCAAAGGCGTGACGCAGGCAGCGTATAGCCTCTTGGCTGACGCTCTCCGCCACGGTGGTGGAGATGTTGATTTCGGAGGTAGAGACCATATGTGTCTGTATCTGCGCATCGGCGAGTGCCTTGAAGATCTTGGCGGCGACTTCTGGATGCGAGCGTATGCCTACTCCTATCGCTGAGATCTTGACAAGTCGCTCAAGGCTCTCCAGCTGGGCATCAGCACCGAGTGCCGCGCTTGCGACGAGTGACTCTAGCACGGCCATAGCGCTTTCCAGATCGCAGGTATCCAGCGTGATGGACTGACGCGCATGCCCCTGATAGGCAGTGTTGGAGACAATCATATCAATGTTGATCTTCGCCTCGGCAAGGGCATTGAGAATGATAGAAGTGTAGGGGATGCGTGGCTCTATATGGGAGATGGTAATGCAGGCCTGTGGGGAGAGCGTGCGCGAGATCTCATTGACGACAGGTGACTCCATCGCTTTGATCTCGGAGCAGGTGCAGCTCGGTGTAGCTGTGCTTGTTTTAGCTTGAGAAATCGAGCTTGAAAGCTCTTTTGGCGCGTGGCTTACGGAAGCTTCTTTGCTGGGGGTATCCAGTGAGAATACCTTGTGGAGACAGTGTACCGCCTGTTCACGCTTGGCTGAGGCGACTGTGGTCGAGATGTGAATTTCTGAGGTTGAGATAATGCCTGTCTCTATACCCTGTGCCGCGAGTGCTCCAAACATCTTGGCCGCAACACCTGGATGATTGCGCATGGCCTCACCGACGACAGAAATCTTGGATAGACCTGACTTTTCCTCCAGCTCACTCACCTCATCGAGCTGCAAGAGTGCTTGCTTGGCCGCGTCGATATGCTCCATATCCATCGTGAAGGAATGGCGTATGCGTCCCTCGTGCGCGGCGTTGGCGAGTATCATATCAAGCGTCACGCCCGCTTTTGCTAGTGCGTCGAGCAAGATGCTCGTGCGGTTGCCCGTGCAGGGGGAGCTAAGGACTGTAATGCGCCCCTGCATCTTGGTAGTCGGTGTGATGCTGATGACGGGACGGTCTGAGGCTGTGTTTTCAGCGCGTACGATTGTCCCTGGGTTTTTATTCATGGAATTGCGTACTTCAAAGACGACATCATATTTTTTGGCAAACTCCACGGAGCGCGCCTGCATGACCTTGGAGCCACTCGATGCCATCTCTAGCATCTCATCATAGCTGAGGACGGGGATTTTCTGTGCATCAGAGACGATACGTGGATCGCAGGTGTAGACGCCATCCACGTCGGTGAGAATCTGGCAGACATCGGCATTCACCGCCTGCGCCATGGCTATGGCAGAGAGGTCTGAGCCACCGCGCCCCAAGGTCTGGACATCACCCGTCTCATTCACGCCCTGGAAGCCCGCGCAGACGGCGATGTAGCCCGCGTCCAGCGCAGCTGTCACGCGTGAGGCGTCAATCGTGGCGATGCGGCCATGTGTGTGATTACCATAGGTGGAGAAGCCGGCTTGATTTCCTGTAAAGCTGAGTGCCTTGTATCCCTTTTGATTCAGAGCCATCGTCAAGAGGGCGATGGACTGCTGCTCACCTGTCGCGAGGAGGACATCCATCTCGCGTGGGGTGGGTTTTCGTGATATATCGTAAGCCAGCTTGATCAGGCTATCGGTGATGCCGCTCATTGCCGAGATCACGGCTACGACTTGGTTGCCCTCCTCAAAGGTCTGAATGAGACGATCTGCCACATTCTGTATGCGCTCAATAGTGCCTACCGATGTGCCTCCATATTTTTGTACGATACGTGCCATAGTGAAAATGATCTAATATTAGCTAAAATCCTCAATGCGGAAAATACTCGGTGCCGCAGCAATGCCCTGTAGCTCTGCCACCTCGGCGAGAGCTAGTCGCATACGCCCCCACGGGCAGGAGTGGAGGACAAAGACGAGGTCATTCCACGCCCCACCTTCTTCGTCAGCGTAGGCGCTCGGGGAGGAATTGGTCGCAGAGATGCTAATATCATATTTGGAAAAGATCGTTGCAAGTGCCGCGATACCGCCCGTCTCATCCTTGATGCGAAAACGCACATAATAAGGAGTCACCGTCTCTACCACGTCCATGAGCTCCACCGACTTTGCGTAGGGGCTAAAGCCACTGTGGTATTGGGAGCGATGCTCGCGCATTGCGAGCACGATATCACCAATGACAGCACTGGCTGTTGGATTCTTCCCTGCGCCGCGGCCATAAAAAATCGTCTCCCCCACAATATCGCCATGCACGGCAATGGCATTAAAGACCCCATTCACATGAGCCAAGAGGTGGGAGAGGGGTACAAAGCTCGGCTGTACGCGCAGCTCCAAGGCATTGTTGTGCTCATGCTTCTTGATCATCACGAGTAGCTTGATCGTGTAGCCCAGCTTTGCAGCGAAGTCAAAATCAACCGCCTCGACGCGCTCTATGCCTGTGACAGAAATACGCTCGGGTGCAATGGGCTGTCCGTAGGCAAGCATGGCGAGGATGAGCGCCTTGTGCGCGGCATCTCCCCCATTGATATCTAGAGTAGGGTCAGCCTCAGCAAAGCCCAATTGCTGGGCACTCATCAGGGCCTCATCAAAGCTCACGCCGCGCTCTTGCATGGAGGTGAGTATATAATTCGACGTCCCATTGATGATGCCCGCAATGCTAGAAATGTGATTGCAGATCAGTGAGTTTTGAATGCTCTGTATGATGGGAATCCCTCCACCACAAGAGGCCTCAAAATAGAGTGGCACATTGAGCTCGGCAGAAAGTGCAAACAGGATAGCACCCTTCTCCGCAAGCAAGGCTTTATTCCCCGTCACAAGGGGCTTGCCTGCGCGTAGAGAGGCGATGGCTAGCTCATAAGCATCGGTCGTACCGCCTATAAGCTCAATAACTATATCAATATCCTCATCATTGACAATCTCGCGCCAGTCATCCGTAAGAAGTCCCTCATCAACGACGACTGAACGTGCTCGCGCGAGATCGCGCACGGCGACGCGCTTGATCTGATACGGGATTTGAGCGCGCGCCTCCAGTAGACAATGATGCCGTGTGAGCGTCTCATAGACACCCGCTCCTACCGTTCCGAGGCCAACTAGTCCTAATTGTAATGAATCTGACATTCTTTCGTACGCGCCCCATGTTATCTTATTTTTTCCGCTCTGACAAGCCTATATTTCCGCACTTTTCTCTGATAGATCCCTCAAAGAGAAGGATTTCAAAAATAAAAGCTTATCAATTCATAATCAACAATTGTGCTCTAGCATCATTAATTTCGCATAATTGTAGTCGCGTTTTTTTAATTCTTGCCTCCTGAGTGAGCTCGAGATTTTATGGCATTTTTTACCGAGAGAGTCATATGTTCGCCCTTGCTTGCTGCTCAGGATTCTGAGGCAGTGGCAAGAATATTTTTGGCACAGCGGCAGATGATTTCTGCGCGTGAGTTGCCGCTGCTATCTACGATCCTGTGGCGACTCCAAAACTCGCTGCTGCATGTGCCATGCTCTTCGTGATGGATGGTGAGGTCTTCTCCTGCAACGCTTTCTTTGTGGAAATCAATGCGGAACTGCTTCAGTGACTTGCTGATTTCTGGTAGCGCGTTGAGGATCCAAATGAGATAGGAGGCGTTGTTCACATGACCATGAAAGTCTTCATCACGCCAGCCTGTCGTGTAGGCTGTGGCAGGCTGTGATGAGGCGATCCATTCTCCCTCGGGCACGGTGGCGGGATAGCAAGAGTCGAGAGTCTCTATGTCAATGCCTGCTTTCTTGAAGCTGCAAGGCCTGCGACGACGTAGGTCGATGAGTAGCCATTGGAGCTCTGCCTCAATGAGTAGCTCCTCGCTGTCGGCGGCATAAAGCTTGACCCAACGGCGTGCCTGCAGCGCATTGATTGTCCCTGTGGAGGTGCGTAGGACGACGGCTTGCTTCCAGCGTGGGCGACGGTGGATGAGCACGTCGGCTTGCTTCATGACCCAGATGAGTCCCTTCTCCATCCCCCAATCGTAGCCAAAGTCGTGTAGCTGCGCGTGGAGCTCAGCCGCCTCTTGGCAGTGGTGAAGGAAGGCATCGGGGCGTAGAAATGTGGTCGCATCGCAGTGGTAGGAGGTGACGCAGAATGAGGATTCGTAGATATCCATATCGGGGCTTGCTTGGGTGATGGTTTTTTTTTAGAGTTCTTCTTTCATGCGTTGGCATAGGTCGCGGATAAGCTCGCTGTGCTCTTGATCGCTGGCGGAAGAGTGGTTGATAAAGATGGTGATATAGAGTGTTTGTCCATTGGCGAGTGTGACAAAGCCCGCGTCGTTGTCGCCTAGCTTGCGGCCGTGTGCGTCGCGCCCCGAGCCTCCCGAGCGATTGCCAAGGGCTAGAGTGGGGAATTGGGCGCGTATTTTCTCCTTGCCCGTCTGGCATGCGAGCATGCGATTGAGCAGCTCTGCTGTAGAGGCTTGTGAAAGTAGCTTGCCTTGATGGATATTGCGTAGTGTCATGACGACTTGCTTGGGGCTGAGCTTGTTTTGAGCCGCGTGGGCGTGGGAGAGCTGCATTTCTCTCTCATTGACGCGAAAGTCGGCGTGGGCAATGCCCATGGCGTGGAGTGTTTTGTTGAGCCCCTTGATGCCGCCGAGCTGCTGGATGAGAGCGTCGGTGGCGATATTGTCACTCTGGATGAGCATGGCGTCAAGGAGGGCGGAGAGGGTGAAGGGGCTGTCCTTTCCTCTATGCTGCTTTTGCAAGGGGCTCCAGGTCACCTGCTCCCATTCTTTTTTGGGGATGATGATGATGCTTTCCAAGTGCATCTTGCCCTCATCGACCTGCTTGAGGATGGCGAGGGCAATGTAGATTTTAAAAACACTCATTGAGGCGCATTCCCTCTCTATGTGTTCTCCTTTGATCTCGCCATCCCCCAGTGCGTAGGCATAGGATAGCTGGAGGTGGGGGATGTCAGGAGGGCTGGCTAGTACGCTGCAGGGCAGCATAAGCAGTAGGCTGTGTAGCGGGTGGAGCATGGTAGGGGATATATACGACGTGGACTACCGTAAGAAGCTTACGGTAGTCCGTTGTGAAATAAAAAGCAGCCCCGGCAGGAATCGAACCTGCATTGTAGGTACCGGAAACCTCTGTCCTATCCATTGAACGACGGAGCCTTGGATGCTGTGTGCCGCCATGATGCCATAAGAGCTGCTCTAGGTCAAGCATAGTCGTGCAAAAGAAGGATTTTTTGATAGAGTCTCAGATGCGCCACAGCTCCTGAGAGTATGCTGAGCTCTATCGTAGATGCTGCGATGATGAGCCCATCTTCTCTGAATGATTCTATTGTTACCCTCAAGGGGGGATCTAAAATCTCGTTTTGAAAAATTCTTCTATTAGCAAACGCTCCCAACAGCCTGTCTCGCGAGATCTTTTGGTGGCATTTTATCCATTTTCTAGTCGAATAGGTCACTATACTCCGTCAAAAATGCAAAAA
>CAYJJA010000046.1:0-17831 GCA_964370355.1 uncultured Akkermansia sp.
AAAGATGCGAAGCATCTCGGATTCTTAAGGTCTAGACCTTAAGCGATCGTCTGGGAATCGTTTCCCAGCGGGTCTGGGCAGAGCCCAGCGGGGTTAAGGGGCAGCGCCCCTTACGGGTCGAGGGCAGAGCCCTTGCGGGGTTAAGGGGCAGCGCCCCTTGAAGCGAGCCACAGCGAGCGGGGCGTCAGATCTACAACAGTCAACGCGCGCCCGCGGGGCAAACCCAGCATCGAGCCATCGTCCAAAAACTGACGCCCCCTACCACCGCGCCCGAAGGGCGACACTTCTCTACCGTGGCAAACGCGAAGCGTCACCACAGCATTCTCGCAAAAAAAGCATTCCGCGTTACCCCCTACGCTTCGCGCCTTCACCTGTAAGAAATTTCCTGCCCTTCGGGCAGCAGCGTAGGGGCGACAGTGTTACTGGCAGAAATTCGATGCAACATGTTCCTCTCGGGCGCGTGTTAATGAGAGAAGCACTGTCGCCTCGCTCGCTGTGGCTCGCTGCTGGGTTCCTCCTCACCTTCGCTGCGCTCAGGACGGGCAGGAGGTATCCTGCCCTTTCGTCGTCTCATTTTGCGGTGCAAAATGTGCCCAGTCCCGTAAGGGGCTCTGCCCCTTAACCCCGCTGGGCTCTGCCCAGTCCCGCAAGGGCTCTGCCCTTGACCCGCTGGCGAACGATCGCCAGTGATCGCTTAAGGTCTATCCTCAGAGTTCTCGCTTCGCAAGAACCGTCCAAGAAGTGTCTTGGACTCTCTTCGTCTCATTTTGTCATGCAAAATGCCTTAAGAATCCGAGATGCTTCGCATCTTCTTTTCGTCCTCACGCGGGTGGGTGAGGATCATCCCTCCAGTCATGCCGCGGGTAGCGTCCCGCTAGGTCCTTCTTCATCTGCGCATACCCGCTTTTCCAAAAGGATGCCAAGTCTCCCGTGATCTGGTACGGCCTCATATTGGGTGCTAGGATTTCTACCAAGCAGCGCACACGCCCATCCGCGATGGTCGGCGTTTCTTTCACCCCAAAGAGCAGCTGGCACTTCAGCCCAAAGCTCGGTGTGCCGTCCTCCCGATAAAGCAATTTCACCTCCCGCCCATTCGCCAGCCGCAGAGCGCGTGGTGCATACCGATCAAGGCACTCCCGCTGCCACCCCGAGAGCCATTCTCTCAGCAAGGGCATCAACGAGCGTTTCTCCACCTCCTTCAACGAGCTCGCCCCCTCACAGAGCATGGAGAGCGCGACTTTCTTGTCCTCCTCCCCAAAGCTCGGCATCTCCAGCTCAGGCATGGCTTCGCGTAAGCAGTGCAGTCGGTTCACCCACTGGATGGCATGTCCATCCCAGATTGAGGGCATCGCCTTCCCCCCGATGAGTTCTTCTGCAAGGAGCTCCGCCGCCGCCGCTGGATCAGGCATTCCCTGTTCCATTTCACGCACGAGGAGTTCATCCCTATAGAGTTGTTGACGGTAGTTGATCACGCGTTTGCGTTTGCTATCATAGCGCGCCATGTCCCGCGTGCTCAGCGAGAGTTGGTCTTCCTCAAGGAGTGTGGCGCGTGTGAGGCGTATCTCCACCCCTCGTGTACCGATTTCGATGATTTCTGCCACGTGGAACATTTCCGCGTCCCCACGCCGCGCAACGCTGTTCGTCTCGAGTTTCCCCGCTTTCTTCCCCAACAGGCGCGCGGTCTGTGTCGCATGGCTATTGAGCAGGGCGACATGCTCAGGCATGGCCGCGATGAGGGCTTGCGCAATGGCGCGTCTATGGCTGTTAAAATCAGGCTCCCGTCGCGCATCAACGAGCTGTCTGTAGCTCTGGGCGACTTCCCGCGCCGCGCGCGCCGAGATGCCCAAGGCGGTGCAGGCTCGCGTGTCGTAGCGTCGTGCCTGCGCCTCACTAACGCCTCTCCACTCGGCTTGAAAGTCGCTGAAGTCATCAGGCTCGCGCAGCTTGTCACTGAGCCCCTCGGCACGCGCGACGCGTTCGCTGCCCATGAGCGCGGCTATAGCAGCCATCTCAGCGACGCAGCCGGCTTGCTTGCCCGCGACCATGAGGCGTGCCAAGATGGGCGGGAGGGGGTAGTGCTCCATTTGCTGACCGATGCGCGAGATGCCCCCGCGCTCATCAATCGCGCCAAGCTCATGGAGGCAGTGCCACGCTTGGTTCTGCGCCACTTCCTCGGGGGGCTCTGGCCATGGGAAGGCTCGTATGCCGTGCTCTCCCTCCAGTCCGACGCAGCCCCATGAGAGGAGGTGCAGGAAGGCAGCACTGAGGTCAGCTCGGTGTACCTCGGGCGCGGGGAAGGGCGCACGGCGTGCGTGCTCGGCCTCGCTCCAGAGGCGACGGCATCGCCCCGCTTGGACGCGCCCCGCACGTCCCGCGCGCTGGTCGGCCTGCGCCTGTGAGATGGGGACGAGGTGCAGGCTGGAGAGTCCACGCGCGGCCTCCCAGCGGGATTCGCGTACGAGGCCGCTGTCTACGACGAGGCACACGCCCTCGATGGTCAGCGAGGTCTCGGCTATATTCGTACTCAGGATCACCCTCGGGCGTGTCCCGCGCTGCACGGCGAGGTCCTGCTGCTCGGGGCTGAGCTGTCCATGGAGGGGGAAGATGTCCCACGAGCGCAGGCAGGCCAAGCCGCGCAGGCTCTCCTCGCAGCGTCGTATCTCGTAGCTGCCGGGGAGGAAGACGAGGATATCGCCCTGCTCGCCCTGCTGGGTCACGGCCTCATGGATGTTATCGGCGACCTGTTCCCAGATGGGCGGGACGCTCATCGCTCCGCGTGCGTCGCGGCGCGGGAGGGCGCGATGGTAAGAATGTTCCACGGGGAACAATCGCCCCTCGGTCTGGATGACGGTGGCTTGGGGGAGGTAGCTTTGGAGCTTGTCGAGCTCAAGGCTCGCCGACATGACCACGAGCCCGAGATCGGGGCGTGTGCTGCCCTGCATCTGCAAGGCGCGCGCCAAGCAGAGATCACCCGAGAGTCGGCGCTCATGCACCTCGTCAAAGACGAGGGTAGAGACGCCCTCTAGCGTCGCATCGCGTCCCATCCATCGCTCCAGCACGCCATCGGTGACAAAGAGGACGGAGGTCCAGGCGCGGTAGCGGCTCTCATGGCGTACGGCAAAGCCGACCTCCTCGCCTAGCTTGCAGGGCCATTGTCGCGCGACGTAGCCTGCGAGCATGCGTGCAGCGAGGCGGCGGGGCTGCACGACGACGATCATGCCGCGCTGCGAGCAGCCCGCCTCATGGAGGAAGAGGGGGACGCGCGTCGATTTCCCCGAGCCTGTGGGTGCGCTGAGGAGGAGGCAAAAGCCTGCTTGCTGCGCGGCGTGCAGGATGCACTCACGCTGCTTGTCAATGGGAAGAGATAGAGGGGAGGGGGGCTGTGGGCTCATGATGATTCTTCATCGCTCCAGTCCTTGAGCACGCGGGGGGCGCGGCCTTGGACTTGGGCTTGGAGGGCTCCGCGCTTGAGGGTGAGATTCACCCTGTCGCCCACCTGAGCCTCAGAGGCATCGCGGAGCAGCGTGCCATCGGCTGTGGTGATGAGGGCAAAGCCGCGATCAAGTGCATTCTGCGGACTGGCAGCTCGGAGACGGGCGACTTGTTGCGAGAGCTGCGCGCGCTGCTCTTCGAGGCGGTGGCGGAGGCGTTGGAGGATGTGGAGGCGCGCCTGCTCACAGCGATCTTGCAGCTGCGCAATGCGGGCGCGTGTCGCCTGTGGGGTGAAGCGCGCCGCCAGCAGCTCGATGCGGTGACGCTGCGTGCTGAGGTGGCGGCTGTAGCTGTGGCGCAGCTCCTCACTGAGGATGTCGAGTCGCTGGTAGTAGGGATTCAGTAGCTCCTGCGGACGACCGAGGCGACTTTGCTGGATGTAGCGCAGGCGCAGACGCGCGAGCTCCAAGGCTCGCTGGAGGCGGCGGCGTATGCCGAGCTCGCTCTGCCTCAGCCACGCGGCGAATGCAGCACCGTCTGGCGTGCTCAGCTCGATGGCGGCACTGGGGGTGGGGGCGCGTAGGTCGGCGACAAAGTCGGCGATGGTAAAGTCGGTCTCATGCCCTATGGCGGAGACGATGGGGATGGGGCAATGCGCCATGGCGCGTGCGAGGCTTTCTTCATTGAAGCACCAGAGGTCTTCTAGACTGCCGCCCCCGCGTGCGATGATGAGGTAGTCCACGGGCGGGAGTCCGTAGCGCACTGGGTCTGACCAGCACTGGATGGCGCGCACGATGCCATGATGCGCGTCACGCCCCTGTACGGTGACGGGGTAGAGGTAGGCCTGCATCCATGGCGCACGGCTCGTGAGGCGGTGGCGCATGTCCTCGATGACGGCTCCGCTGGCGGAGGTGATGAGTCCCACGCTGCGCGGCCAGCGCAGGAGGGGCTTTTTGCGCTCGGGGGAGAAGAGCCCCTCGCGCTGGAGCTTTTCCTTGAGGGCTTCAAATTGCTGTTGCAGGCTGCCCTTGCCCGCCTCGGTGAGATGCTGGACGATGAATTGGAGGCTGCCGCGTCCCTCCCAGACTGTGGCGCGGCCTTGGAGCTCGACCTGCATGCCCTCGCGCAGCCGCACGCGGAGGCCCGCGGCGGCGTAGCGGTAGAGCACGCATTGCAGCTGGCTCTTGCTGTCCTTGAGGGTGAAGTAGATGTGCCCGCTGCTCGCGGCCTTGCACGAGCCTATCTCCCCGCTGACACTCTGCTCGCCTACATGCTGCTCGACGCTGTACTTGAGACGGCTGACGAGCTGCGTGACGCTCTGGGGCGCGTGGGGCGCGTGGGTGGGGCGCATGGGAGATAGGGGATGATCTGGGGGCTGGGTATCAGGGGATCAAGACTGGTCGCCTTCTTCTTCTTCGGCTTGAACCGCGAGGAGTAGGGCTGTGTTGGGATCTTGCCATTCGGGCTCATAGCCCTTGGCATAGCTGAATAGGTCGCGATGGATGTACTCGTAGTAGCTATCCTTGAGCGACTTGGGCAGGCGCATCCAGATGGCGACATTGAGGGCGCGGGCGACCTTTTGCATCATCTTGAGGGTGAGCTGGCGGCCTTGGCGTGCCTTTTGCACCTGCTTGTGGGTGAGCTGCTCGGTGGAGACGGCGACGAGGTGGTGATTGTCCAGCTCCCACGCGCTCATGATGTCGTCGATGCGCTGGGTGCCGTGATTGAGTGTAGGGGTGTCATTCATCTTTAAGGTGATTTCTATAATGGGGGGTGGTGGGTGCGAATGATTCGCGGTGTAGGGTGAGTGAAGAGCGGAGAAGGGGGACTAGAGACCAGGGATGTGGCGCACGACAAAGCCGCGCGTGCCGCGTGATTTCGTATACCAGCGAGGGCCTACTCCGGGCGCGCTGCCTGTGGTGTCAAAGCGCAGACCCGCGATCATGAGAAATACGTGCCCATTCTTGGTGTAGACCGTGATCCAATCGCCAAATCCGGGGCGACCCCATTTCTTAAAGTCGCCAGAGACTGGATAGCGATTGGGCTGGAGGAGGCGTGCCTCCTTGAGCACAAAGGCGGTCGCACCCGAGCAGTCGTAGCCCGTGTCGTGGTGCTTGCCGTGACCTCCGCCCATGCGGTAGGGCTTGTTGACGATGCGATTGGCTGCCGCGATGGCGCGTTTGACGCGTAGAGGGGCGTTGACTGGTGCTATCGCCTTGCCGTTGCGCAGGATAGCCGTCTTGCCAGGGATGTAGCGGTAGACGGGGCTTCTCTGTGTGCTAAAATCCTGCTGCTGTTGCTGGCATGAGCTCGTCAGGAGACAGAGTGCCGTGGTAATCAGTGACATAGGAGCGGTATAGTTAAGAAACATAAACTATATTATAAGGGAGTCGCCTTGAATAATCAAGGCTAGAGTGTGACTCTCCTTCCGTCATACAATAGACTTTCTGGCAGCGAGCATGCGCTAGCTGCCAGAAAGGTGTCAAATGGGATAAGACGTGATTAGAGGTCAAAATCTTCGTCCTCGCCTTGCTCTGTTGCGGCTGTGAGTGCGATGAGCTCAAGCTCAAAGACGAGTGTGGAGTTCGGACCGATGGGGCCTGGACCCTGTGCACCGTAGGCGAGCTCGGAGGGGATGGTGACGCGCCACTTTGCACCTACGGGCATGTTGAGCAGAGCCTCGGTGAAGCCGGGGATGACCTGACGTACGTTGAACTCAACGGGCTCGTCAGACTCATCAAAGACCGTGCCATCCACGAGCATGCCCTTGTACATGACGCGTGCCATGGGGGTCTCACCGTGCATGTCGGGGTCGTACTTGTCCGTGCCACCTTCGTTGATGACCTCATATTGCAGACCGCTGGGGGCGGTGCGTACCTCGGGGCGAGCGCCGTTGGCTTGGAGGTAGATTTTGCCAAGCTCGGCATTCTTGTTGGCTATCTTTTCGCCGCGTGCTTGGAGCATGGCGAGGAAGTCCTGCTGGATTTGCTCCGCGTCTTCATTGACGATGCTCATGTCGAGCTCGCCCGTGAGGCCGTCGAGCACCCCCTTGCCTATGTGGGTGAGATCGAGGTCTGCGGGCTCGACACCAGGGAGCATTTGGGAGAGGAATTGACCACCGAGGCGGTGGCCGATGAAGTAGGACATGACATTTTTAGGATCTTGTTGATCAGACATGACTGCATCCTAGCACGGATGCGCGAGGAGAGCAAGCAGCTTTACAGTCCTTCCCCTCTGTCGCTCAAAAAAGTCTTTTCTCCTCGTCTCTGTGAGAGGCTAACATTATTTTATTTCTTTGACTTTATTATGTATAACGGATATTATAATAAGGCTATGAAAAACTATACCTCATTCGCCCTCGGTCTTGCCATCCTCCCTGCGCTTGTCGCTCCCGCCTCGGCCAGTGACCGCCTCTATGCCATCAATCAAGCCTTCTTGGCCTATCTTGATACCTACTCCGACTTCTTCGCCGTCATCCGCGCGGTCAAAGAAGGTCATGCCTCTCCCTCACAAGGCGCGGTTGAGATCGAAAAGCTCGCCGTCCAGCTGCGCCGTCAGGACAATATCATCGAGTCCAACGTCGCACGCCTCACCGCCTCCGAGCGCGATCGCATGAGCAGGACGCGCGAGAGCAAGCAGTATTATGATCTCTGCGATAAGATCGACGGTACGCTCGATGCGCTGGAAAGAGATTTTAATAAAAAGAATTTCTACGGTAGCGCCGCCTTCCGCAAGGCCTTTAACAATTTTAGAAACTCCATCGTCCGCGGCTAGTCCCCGCCCCCCAAGAGCACGCCTTATCCCCCTAAGGCGTGCTTTTTAAAATTTACTATTCCAAGCTCTCCCCATATGAACATCTCCTCCTCACTTGGCACATCAGCCCTCCTCCTCCTCGGAGCGACCCTATCCCCTCTGTCGCTCCCTGCCCAGGAGCTAGTCGCGCCAGCGGCTCGCCCCATAAGTCAAGCGGATCTCCCCACCTTGAAAGCCGCAGCGCAGGGGGGAGATGCCGAGGCGCAGTACAGGTTAGGTATGCTTTATCTATTCGGGCTCTATGTGCCCACAGATTATAAGAAGTCCATGGCTTGGCACGAAAAGGCGGCCCTGCAGGGGCATGTCTTTGCCCAGTACGAATGGGGGTCTTATCTCAGGCGTCATAAAAGAGATCGTCTAGAAGCGAATCTCTGGTTTGGCAAGGCCTTCGCGGGCTTGCAGGAAAAAGCAAATCAAGGTGATGTACACGCTCTCTTCATCCTAGGCGATTTGTACAGTCACAGCGGATGGGTACCGCGAGACGAGAAAAAGGCAGAGCAACTGATATTCCAAGCCCTCCCCATCATAAAAGTACTAGCTGAGAAAGGGGACTTCACAGCACAATGTATCCTTGCAACGCTCAATAGTAGTGGAATATATATCCCCGACGCTGATCTCATCTCTTATACGTATTTAAATAAACTAGCAGATCAAGGCTCCAGTACAGCCCAGTCATTCTTAGCAATGGATATGCTCAATATGGGGCGTTCTGAAGAGAGTATAAGCTTAGCTCGTCAGGCTGTTGCCAATAACTGCCCCCTAGCGGCTCATCTGCTCATAGCCTATGATCGAAAGAAGCTCATCAAGGCAAGCGACGAGGAGCTACTGACTTGGTTCGAGATCATGGAAAATCAGTACTTGGATACAAAAACCCGCCTGCACGCGGATGAGTACGCGAGGCTCAAGGCTCTCAAGCAAGCATCCGCCACCAGCAAGTAGAGGATGGCTTGGGCGCATCCCGCGCGGTCGCTCAAGAAAGCTCTTTCTACTTGTTACTGTCAGTGTATTTCTTTGAATTCACATTGTCTAGCAGATATTATCTTAATACTTCAAAAAACTCATTCAGCATATGAACATCTCATCTTCACTTGCCACATCCGTCTACCTCCTCGCCGCGACGCTATCCCCTATCCCACTGCCTGCGCAGGAAGCACTCTCGCTCATCGGTCATACCACAAGCAAAGAGGAGCTCCCCAGCTTGCAACTCCACGCTAAACTGGGTAATGATAACGCACAATACAGGCTAGCAGGGCTTTATGCATTAGGGTTGCATGTGCCCTCAGATTTTAAACAGGGTATTGCTTGGCTAGAGAAAGCCGCGCAGCAAGGGCATATCTATGCCCAGTACGATTTGGGCGCTTATTACAGTGCTGATGATGAATTCTTAGTTAAAAAGGATGTAAAGAAAGCGAATGAGTGCTTTGCCAAGGCCTTCCCACGCTTGCAGAAATTGGCAGATCGAGGTGAGGTGTATGCTCAGTACGCCTTATCTGGTATGTACTATCAGGGTCAATGGGTGAAACAAGACAAGCAAAAGGCGCTGCAACTGCTGCTCAAAGCCCTCCCCGACTTACAAGCTCTCGCAGATAAAGGCAATCTCGAAGCACAGATCGCCCTTGCGTCGCTCATGACGAGTAAGGTGGCGATCCCAGATGTTGAAGCCATCTCTCTGAGGTATTTAAAAAAACTAGCAGATCAAGGTGCCAGTACGGCTCAGTCGCAATTAGCAGTGTATGCGCTCAGTAAGAGTCAGCTGGAAGAGAGTATTGCCTTGGCTCGTCAGGCTGTTTCTAATAAATGCCCCATGGCAGCGATGATGCTTATGGGTTTTCATTATCAGGAACTGATCAAGGCAAGCGACGAAGAGCTACTGGGCTGGCTCAAGCTCATGGAAGATCAGTACATGAATATCAAAGACCTCTTATCCGAGGAGGTGTACGCGATGCTCCAAGCGCTGAAGCAAGCATCCCCCTCCAGCGAGTCTAGCGAGTAGAGGATGACTGGGACGCATACCGCGCGATCGCTCAACAACCTTCTTTCTACTCGTTACTGTCAGTGTATTTCTTTGACTGTACATCGTATAGCAGATATTATCATAAAACCTCAAAAAACTCATTCATCAGATGAACATCTCATCCTCACTTGCCACATCAGCCTTCTTCCTCGCCGCGACGCTATCCCCTCTGTCGCTCGCTGCGCAGGAAGCAGCCACGAAAGCCTCCCTCCCCATGACCAAGGAGTCAGTCCCCGCCTTGCAAGCCGACGCGCAGGCGGGAGATGCCGAGGCGCAGTACAAGCTAGCTTTTCTTCATGTACTAGGGCTCTATGTACCCTCAGATGGTAAACAGGTCGCTGCTTGGCTAGAGAAGGCTGCGCAGCAAGGGCATGTCTATGCCCAGTACCAATTGGGATCTTTTTACCATCCTAATACGGATCTATTTGTTATACGTGATAGCAAGAAAGCCAATGAGTTGTTTACCAAGGCTCTCCCGCGCCTGCTGAAAATGGCAGATCAAGGTGATGCGTACGCTCTGTGCATCCTAGCCGATATGTACAATCAGGGTAAAGGGGTGCAACAAGACAAGAAAAAGGCAGAGCAACTGGCGCTCAAGGCTCTCCCTGGCTTGAAAGCACTGGCTGACAAAGGTGATCTCAATGTACAATTCCTCCTTGCGACACTCATGATGAGTGAGCTACCTATCCCAGATGCTGAGGCCATCTCCCTTCCCTATTTAAAAAAACTGGCAGATCAGGGCTCCAGCATGGCAAAGTCAACCCTAGCGTCGTATCTGCTCCATAAGGGGCAGGGTGGAGAAGCCATCGACTTGGCTCGTCAGGCAGTTTCTAATAACGACTCACTGGCGGCTATGATACTCGTGACCATTCATTATCATGGTCCGATCAAGGCAAGCGACGAAGAACTTCTGATTTGGCTAGAGCTCATGGAAAATCAGTACATCAATGTAAAAGCCCTCTTCCCCGACGATGAGTACTCGAGGCTCAAAGCTCTCAAGCAAGCATCCCCCAGCAGCGAGTAGTGAATGGCTTGGGCGCATCCCGCACTATCGCTCAATAAACTTCTTTCTACTCGTTACTGTCACTGTATTTCTTTGAATTCACATCGTATAGCAGATATTATCTTAATACTTCAAAAAACTCATTCATTATATGAACATCTCCTCCTCACTTGCCACATCAGTCTACCTCCTCGGAGCGACGCTATCCCCTCTGCCGCTCGCTGCGCAGGAAACAACCACGAAAGCCGCCCTCCCCATGACCAAGGAGTCAGTCCCCGCCTTGAAAGCCGCCGCGCAGGCGGGAGATGCCGAGGCGCAATACAGGCTAGGTATGCTTCATATATTAGGGCTCTACGTACCCACAGACTATAAACAAACCTTTACTTGGCTGGAGAAGGCTGCACAGCAAGGGCATGTCTATGCCCAGTACGAATTGGGCTCTTTTTACCATCCTAATAAGGAGCTATTTGTTATACGTGATAGCAAGAAAGCCAATGATTTGTTTGCCAAGGCACTCCCGCGCCTGCAGAAAATGGCAGATCAAGGTGATGCGTACGCTCTGCGCATCCTAGCCGATATGTACAATCGGGGTAAAGGGGTGAAAGAAGACAAGAAAAAGGCAGAGCAGCTGATGCTCAAGGCTCTCCCTAGTATGAAAGCACTGGCTGAGAAAGGTGATCTCAATGCACAATCTCTCCTTGCAACGCTCATGATGAGTGGGATACCTATCCCTGATGCAGAGGTCATCTCCCTTCCTTATTTAAAAAAACTGGGAGATCAAGGCTCCAGTACGGCAAAAACAATCCACGCAGGATATGTGTTCCAGAAGGGACAGGTTGAAGAAGCCATCGCCTTGGCTCGTCAGGCTGTTTCTAATAACTGCCCCATGGCGGCTATGATACTCGTGACCCTTCATTATCATGGTCCGATCAAGGCAAGCGACGAAGAACTTCTGATTTGGCTAGAGCTCATGGAAAATCAATACATTGATGTAAAAGCCCTCTTCCCCGACGATGAGTACCCGAGGCTCAAAGCTCTCAAGAAAGCATCCCCCGCCAGCAAGTAGATGATGACTAGGGCGCATCCCGCACAGTCATCATCGTCTAGCAGATATTATCTTAAAAATTCAAAAAGCTCATTCATCATATGAACATCTCATCCTCACTTGCCACATCAGCCTTCCTCCTCGGAGCGACCCTATCCCCACTGTCGCTGCCTGCGCAGCAAGCAGCCACGCCAGCTGCCCTCCCCATGACCAAGGAGTCAGTCCCCGCCTTGCAATCCGCCGCGCAGGCGGGAGATGCCGAGGCACAGTACACGATGGCTTCGCTTTATGTATTAGGTCTCTATGTACCCACAGACTATAAACAGGTCGCTGCTTGGCTGGAGAAGGCTGCGCTGCAAGGGCATGTCTATGCCCTTGCCGAATTGGGGGCTTTTTACGCGGGGTTATTTGTTAAACACGATATTGAGAAAGCCAATGAGCTGTTTGCCCAGGCCCTCCCGCGCTTACAGAAAATGGCAGATCAAGGTGATGTGTACGCTCAGTACGCCTTAGCCGATATGTACTGCCTAGGTGAAGGCGTGGCGCAAGACAAGAAAAAGGCAATGCAACTGATGCTCAAGGCACTTCCTGGCTTGAAAGCACTGGCGGATAAAGGTGATTTCGAAGCACAATGCACTCTTGCAACGCTCATGTTGAGTGAGCTATCTATACCAGATGTTGAGGCCATCTCCCTTCCGTATCTAAAAAAACTGGTAGATCAAGGCTCCAGCGCTGCAAAGGCTACCCTAGCAGCCTATCTGCTCAATAAGGGGCAGCTTGAAGAAGCCATCGCCTTGACTCGTCAGGCTCTCTCTAATAACTGCCCACTGGCGGCTATGATGCTCATCAGCTATCATTATCAGAAACTGATCAAGGCAAGCGATGAAGAGCTCCTGAGCTGGCTCGCGCTCATGGAAAATCAGTACATGATAGCAACAGTCTTCTTCCCCGACGATGAGTACTCGAGGCTCCAAAAGCTGAAGCAAGCTGCCCCCTCGGAGTAGATCTCACATCCATAAGGGGGGGATGATGGGAGAGCTTTTCAAAAGGAGATTTTGGATCTCGCCCCCCTTTTATTATTCTGTTTTGTTGGGTGAAAAATATGATTTCTCACCCAACAAAAGGAAGCTTTGATATTCGGATATGCCTAGTTGTGCGAATCCTGCAATTTGTTACATTTTAATTACAGCCAGAGTAATACATCGAGCGAGCTAGCGCAGCTGCATGCTGCGCCCACTGCTCAAGCTAGACTTTCTCATCGCTCGACGGTGAAGGGTACTTTCTTGTAGCGCATCATGCTCTCAAAGTCCTGAGCTGTCCCCCTTGCAAAGCCCTTTGTCGGTGAGGTGAACTCCAGCACCATATTGAGGCTGTAGCGCTGACCCTCCTCTTTGCCTAGATTCTGGTAGTAGAGCTCCGCTTTGTTGTCCGTGAGAGGCGTATAGCGTACGTTGGCCTGCGGCTTGCGTGGTATCTCGACGCGCACTCCGTTGCCTATCCACTTGCTCCAGTGATTGTCCATCCCAGGGTTGGGGCGCACCTCTATCTCGGTGGGTTCAAACTGAATGGCGCAGCCCTTCAGGTCTGAGGGTGCTGTCGTCTTGGAGCGGTGCGTGCAGGAGGCGAGTAGAGCTGTAACGGCGGCGAGGCTAATCAGTGTTGTCTTCATGCCTCCATTCTAGCATGTACTCAAGCCTTGTCAAGGATGCAGCCTAGCATCAGTCATAGTTCTAGCACTCAAGAATCTAGCATTTAGCCCGAATTCGCCGTGCTTGAGCGATGTGTCATACTGGCGTTTTGGACATAAGATAGGTGTGTGTTTCATTCTGCTACATACGAGCACGGTGTCAAATGAAGTCATGATCAAAGGATGAAATTGCCCCCATACATTACTCTCCTCTTCCCCTTGAATAACAAGTAAAAGCCACCCTTCGCGTAGGCGAAGAGTGGCTTCTCAACTTGTTGGAACAAAAAGGGATATTTAGAAGCTATATCTCACACCGCAGCGCAGTGTGTGCATGAAGATGTTGTCAGGCTTGAAGGAGCTCGGGTAGACAGATACGTTCGTAGACTGCTTCATCGCGGGTGAATTGGGTACGCCAAAGAAGTAGTAGTTGGCAAAGATATTCATGCGCTCATTGATGCGGTAGTCTACACCGATGTCAATGCTGCTGCCAAAGACGATTTGATCGCCATTGTAGTTGATGGCCGTGCCGCTGTGGGTGATATTCTGGGTGATATCAAAGGAGGCCATGCCGATGTTGAAGCCTGCGAAGAAGTAGAGGTCATCGGCGATGCGCTCACGGTAGCGTACACCAGGCATGAGCATAAAGCCGCTGAGCTCGTAGTCGGCGGAGCGCACGGCATCCGAGGAGCTGCTGTCTCCGGCAAAGTAGCTCGCACGTAGATTCAGGGAGAACTTGCTGTTGCCCAGATTACGACCTATGGTTACATCCGCACCAAAGACGGGGGCTGCGTCCAAGCCGTAGTGATCAAGGAAGGGGACATCATTGCTGACGCCTCCTGTCACACCTACCTCGACCCACCAGCGACGCTTGGGGCTGAGATCGAGATCTTCTAGAGTGAGAAGGTCGAGACTGGAGGGGTCGAGGATTCTGCTCCCCTTTTTGCTCTGAGCTGAGTACTTGGCACCCTGTGGGGTGGAGTAGAAGAGCAGATCACCTGCGGCATCTCCTGCCTTTCGGGCGCGTGCATAGCTGCTGGCAGCCTTGGTCTCGGCGGCACTCGTGATTTTCACGGCATTGGCGGGATTGCTCTGCTGGGTGTTGTAGGCTTGAAGGGCTTGGTTGAAGGCTTGGTCTGCCTCATTGGCGGCGAGCTGGGCTTGCTGGGCATAGGCGGTGGCCTGAGGGAGCACGGTGGTCACGTGGTGGTTGCTCTGCGCGACTCTAGCATACTGTGTTGCCTTGAGGGCGACGGCACTCGCGGCGATGGCATCAGCGGCGGCTGCGGCTAGGGAATCAGCGCATTGAGCTCTTTGGGTTATATACAACGACTTGGTCTTATGGATGTTCTTGCGTGCTCGGGCGGCTTTATGAGCAGCTTTGGCTTGCTTCTTCGCCTTCTCTAGTGTGGGGCGCAGGCTGCTATCGTCGAGGACATTGTAGAAGCGCTTGATCTCATCGAGTGAGTCTTGAGCTCTCTTGGCCGAGGCTATTGCACTCGTATCCATTACTGCCGCGCCACTCGACAGATGTGTGACAAGGGGAGCTGGAGTACTTGCTTGTGTAACACTACCCAGGGAGAGACCAACCGCAGAAAGCGTGGTTGCTAGCGAGAGAAAGATTTTTTGACTCATATTTAAATATAGATAAGATAGAGGAGAGGGCGGGGCTCAGAGTGAAGGGGGAAGAGAGGGTGCATTGTGCCCTTTGTGTTGCACAACTTTATTCTAGCAACCGAGATTCAAATGTCAACATTTTTCATTCATTCATATTGTTGTGTATTTAAACTAATTATATTAGGTCATACTTTGATTAGACAAAAGTTATTTTTACTCTTTTAATCTCAATGAAATACGTAGGATTGAACACTTATGTATAATTTCTATTTTTTTTGTTATTTTCTAAGCATGCAGCATCAATGGGCAGGATGGTCTCTTGTGATTGCAGTATGAATTAAAACGAGCTTGCCTTCATTAGGGCGTTGATATATACTATTCGTGTGCATCAAATAGTCTTTAATGAAATAAGTGCAGCAGAGATTTCTGCTCTCCCTACGACGGATCAGCTCAGCCTCATGGACTCCTTTCAGGTCGATGAGCACAGCCTGAGTCAGGCCTCTGCAGAGCATAGCTTTGGCGTCGTGGAGCGTGAGGGCAAAAAGCTCTACCGCTATCGCTTGCAGGATTATCGCGTGTATTTTACCGTAGAGGATGAAGATACAGTGATCGTCCAGCGTATATTGCATGCCAATTCTTTGCGCGACTTTTTATTCCGCGCAAAAATGGGCGGCTCTGAGGATCACAAGCTGAGCAATTCGCGCTCCTTTTGGAAGCTCATCGAGGAGGGTGAGCAGTCCCCTCGCCGATAAGCCCAAGCCCTGCCACCTGCTATGAGTGACTCGCGCTCTCTGAGATCTTTGCTCTCTCTGCTGCCCTCGCCCTATAGGGTGGGGGCTCTCGCCTCGGTGACTTTTACCCAGCTGGTGCGCATGCGTCTCTTTGTGGTGCTGGCGGTGCTGGTTGTGGGCTTTTTGCTCTTGCAGTTTATTCCCTACCACGGCTCGCTCGGGGTGGAGTACAGCGGTATAGGTCAGCTGGAGCTGATCAAAAATATTGCCATGGGCTGCATGCAGCTCTTTGGCGTGATCTTCTGCGTGGCGGCCACCGCCTTGCTCATCCCGCGTGATGCCGAGGATCGCATCCTCTACACCATCTTGTGCAAGCCTGTGCCGCGCCTCGATTACTTGCTGGGCAAGATGCTCGGCGTGCTCGCCCTCATGGGGCTGATGCTGCTGGTGATGGATGGACTGATGAGTGCCGTGCTGCTTTGGCGTGAGCAGCTGCTCGCCTCCCAGATCGTGGAGGTGCTCAGCCAGCGCGGGATGACCAGCGAGCAGATAGCTCCCTACCTCCAGCAGCTTTCTGAGGCGGGCGCGACGATGAATGTGCAGCGGGCTCTCCTCCTCAGCTTTATGGGCTGGGCGGTGCTTACGAGCATGTGCTTGCTCATCTCTTGCTTTACCAGTGGGACTATAGTGAGTATGGTGCTGAGTCTGGGATTTTACTTTGTCGGTACCTTTCAGTCGCAGTTTTTTGATGCTCTCGCCCTAGGCTCAGGTGAGCTGGGTGTCAGCTCGCTGTTGCAGTCATGCTCCCATGTGTTCTCTCTGCTCGTGCCCGACTTTAGCCTCTACACGGCGGCGGATCTGGCGAGCTCGGGGGTGATGCTGAGCTGGGGCAGATTGGGCGGGATAGGGCTCATTACGATGGCTTATTGTGCCTTTCACCTGCTGATTGCGACTTGGCTTTTTTCTAAGAAAGAGTTTTAGCCTTATGGTGCATTCTTCTTCACCATCGAGCCCCACGGCGCACTATATGCGCCTTGCCAAGTGCTATATGCGCGGGCGTGGTGGCTATGCGCGTGATTACGAGCAGGCGCTACACTATTATGATCTAGCGGCGCAGCAAGGTGACGTGGACGCTCTCTACGCTCTGGGCAAGTGCTACCTCAAGGGGGTGGGCTGCCTGAAGGATGAGGCGGGCGCGGTGAGCTGCCTCGAGCGTGCTGCCTATCGTGGGCACCGCGCCGCCGCTCTCAAGCTCGCCGAGTGCTTTCGTCAGGGCTGGGGGGCTCCTGTGAGCGAGTCACTCGCCTGCTACTGGGAGCTACGAGCTCTCGCTAGGCAGTAAGCTCGTGCTAGCACGCATGACCTATGCTGCTAAACTAGGGCTAGGGGGCTAGTGAGTGACTCTCCCTTGTGATTCTACCTTTATTTGACACCGGCGCGTCTCAGGCATTGTTGCCAGCTGGCGGGCTGGCGTAGCAGAGCGTTGAGCCATGGGTTGTAGCCAATCTCGCCCGCCCGCGCAAAGGCCTCGGGCTGTGTGATGCGGGTGAAGAGCATGCGCTTGATCTTGCTCTTGGGGATGGTCTTGTAGTAGATACCCTCCTGCCCCTGATCGTCTTTCTGATGTGAGCCCCAGATGACGATCTCATCGCGTCTATTGGCGATGAGTATGGCGAGGTGTCCGCGCTCTGCTCCGCCTATCTCATCCGTCCACCACATTTTGACGATGTCTAGTGGGCGTGCTTGTGCGGGGCTGGTGAAGCTGTAGCCAGCCCCAAGCGCGTGGACGAGCACAGCGTAGCCAGGTCCATTGGCATTTGCCCAGCCCCAGACTCCATCCCCATCCTCGCAATCACGAGGTACAAGGCTCTGCCACTGCTCCTCCGTGAAGGCAAAGTCGGGGCGCGTCGCATCCCAGTGCATCAGGCCTGCTAGCACTGCTGCATGTACTGCACCTGAGCAGTAGGAGGGGGCGATGCGTTGAGGATAAAAGTACAAATCCGCCTCATCGCGATCGAGTCCAAATGTCGAGCGCAGAGCTATGTGAGCCTCTGGTCGCGTGCTATACGCCCCGCTCCCCTGCACGCGCGGCTGCGCATCGAAGGAGGCTATGGCTCGCTGTAGCGAGGCATTCCAGCTCATGGGGGGAGTGCCCTCGGGATAGCGGGCATGATTGGCATAGTTCATCGGTGGGCTCTGGCAGGAGCTCAGTGAGAGGACCAGCGCACTCAATGCTAGTAGGCGGGTATGAAACATGTCTGCTATTATAGCAGATTCGGTGACGCATCCAAGCATAATATGCCTCTGTGTCAGAATCGCTCCGCGACTATCGACTCGGGCATGTAGCGAATCGTGTACGTAAGTCGCTCTTGTTGCACAAAGCTCAGTCAAAGTCACTGGTGCTTTTTTGTGCACGGGAGGGCTGGAGCTCTAAATACGGCACTCCGTCAGAATCGTATCATGATCACAGTCGCTTCATACCAAGGCCATCT
>CAYJJA010000047.1:0-11833 GCA_964370355.1 uncultured Akkermansia sp.
ATTTATATGGATTGCTCCTTGACAGCCACGGCTTCTTCAGGTCGAAAGCAGGTACCTACTTTGTATGAAGCGACTGTGATCATGATACGATTCTGACGGCGTGCCGAAAAAAGTGCGAAGGAGCACAAAAGTAACTACCGATCCAAAAAGTTTGACACATGGCAACCACTTAATCACCATGCTGTTTTGTTATATGGGCAATTGTAAATTTGTAAGAGAAATTACGCAATGTTTAGAAAGTGCTACTGGTAATTTATCGCATTTAGGAATGAAAAAATCCCCATCACGTAACGCGCTCAGTTATATGAATGCAAAGCGTTCTTGGAAAGTCTTTAAAGATATCTACCTTGCCCTCTACGCCTCATTGGGACAGCAAATCCATCGCGACGACCACGAGCTACTCAGCCTCAATCGAAAGGTCTACTTGCTAGATGCAAGCTATATTACGCTCTGTGAAGTCTATTTGATTGGGCTCATTACACACATGAGAAAGGTGCTATAAAACTTTATACACTCCTTGATTTTGAAGGACTAAGCATAGTCTCAGAAATATTATTAGTTTAGATTTTAAGATTGATTTTATAAATCAAGGAGTTAGGAGAGTTTTTAAACTTTAATACATACGCAACTATGCTACTGCCAAGCTACATCTATGTATCAGATGGGAAATTATCTGACAATTTGGGGCTTTTGAACTCATAAGCTACTGAGTTTTTGGTGGCGTATTTCTGTTTGCTCGCTATTTGGGACACGTGTGGGAGAAGCTCTCAGAAAAACGAATAATAGCGAATTGTACTCTAGGCAAGCCATGACTAAAACTCGCTATTATTCTTTTAGTAACTCTATAGAGAGTCACAGTTAAGATATTTATTCTGACTCTGAGAGCGAGTCGAGAGCCTCAAGGGACTCGGGGACGCCTAGCGAGGAGGCTTTGCGGAACCACTGCATAGCAAGCCCCTTGTTGGGCGCGAGTCCGAGCTCGCCGTCGCGGTAGAACTCGCCGAGCTCCATCGCCGCCTTGGGCGATCCATGGCGGCTCGCAAAGGTGTACCATGTCACGACCTGATCCGCATCTGCCTTGACTCCGAGACCGCGACGGTAGCAGCGTGCAAGCTCCAGCGCGGAGGTGGTATCCTTGCGCTTGGCTCCACTGCGGAAGTACTCCACCGCACGCTCGGGTTGACTGGCTAGGTAGTACTGCCCGAGCTTCGCGTAGGCACCAGCCTCTCCCTGCTGGGCTGCGCGTTCCCACCAGTAGAGTGCTTTGGCCTCGTCTTTGGGTACGCTGCCGCGTAGGTCGTCGTCCATGTAGTCGTTGCCGAGCAGCAGTTGTGCCTTGGCTGAGCCCTGCTGAGCCTGCTTGACGTAGCGATGCTGCGGATGGGGGAAGCCAGGGAGCTGCTCAAGGTCAGCATTGATGCTGCGATCCTTCTTGTCCACGCGGTAGTACCACCAGGTGGGCAATTCGCCAAGGAAGCGCCCCTTCTTGTCATAGACTTCATAGTGATACACATAGGCGGGCTCGATGCAGACCTTGTCCCCATCGCGCAGGCGCGAGTAGTACCAGTGGTCGATCTCCAGCCAGCGGGCAAAGAGCTCATCGAGCTGCGGGCTGCGGCTCAGATAGGAGCTACTATTCTCCACATCGACGAGGGCGGCGGCGATGCTGACCTTGATGCGGTGGCCAGAGGCTTGAAAGAGGCGTAGCTGCTCTTTGATGAAGGCGTTTTCCTGATTGCCTACCTTGACGATTTTGAAGAACTCATCAAAGCGGTCCTCTGATGATTGTGCTAGTGGTGTACGTTGGCAACTGGTGGAGAGCGAGATCATGAGCAGGGCTAATGATCCCCATATAGAGCGTTGTGTTATTTTCATATTGAATGGGGTGTTAGGATGAAAGGGATGCTTCCTCGGGGCGTGAGGAGAGGCCATTGGCGTTGGCTCGCTTGTACCACTGGAGGGCGAGCTGCGCGTCTGCGCTGACTCCGTGCCCTAGCTCGTAGGCCTCGGCGAGTGCCCATTGTGCGAGGGCGTGATTCTGCTCAGCTGCTTGAGAGAGCAGGTAGACCATCTTGCTCTCATTTTGATCCACGCCGTAGCCTGCGGCGTAGCAGCGTGAGAGGGTGTAGCAGGCGGCGTGCTCTCCCTGAGCGGCTGCCATCTTGAGCCAGTAGACAGCCTCGCCGAGGTCGCGATACATTTTGTTGGACTCTAGATAGAGCTTGCCTAGGAGGTACTGTGCTTCTGATTCGCCCTGTGTGGCTGCCTGCTTCCACCAATAGAGGGCCTGGTCAAAGCGGGGCGGGGTGAGCGCATCGCCCATGGAGTAGATGCCGAGCTGCAGCTGAGCCATGCTGTTGCCATGCTCTGCTGCCATTTGCCACCAGCGCTTTGCCTGCTGCCTATCGGCTGATACGCCCTCACCCTGTGAGTAGGCGAGAGCGAGGCTGAGCTGGGCGGCGGTGGTGCCTTGGAGGGCGGCTTTCTTCCACCATGACACCGCCTTTTTGGGATTCACCTCGATGCCTTCGCCGTAGTGGTAGCGATTACCCAGCTCATGCTGCGCATCAGAATAGCCCTGCTCAGCTGCCTTGGAGAGCCAATCAACCACCTCCTCATCATTGCCATTGCTGCGCTCTTGGAGGCAGAGTGCGTACTCGAATTGCGCGACAGCATCGCCGAGCTCCGCTCCGCGTTGAAAGCAATACAGTGCCTTTTTCCCATCCACTGGCACTCCTTCACCAGCGGTATAACAAAAACCTAGAAAGCGATAGGCCTGAGGTTGATCTTGCTCGGAGGCCTTCTTCCACCAATAGACCGCTTGCGTCGCATTTGCCTCCACGCCTAGCCCCTTGAGAAAGCAGTAGCCCAGCAATTGTTGAGAGGCGGCATCTCCCTGATGGGCTGCCTGATACCACCATCCAGCGGCTTTTTGATCACTCTGCTGCACACCCTCACCGCGTTGGTAGCGAAAGGCGAGTTTGTGCTGCGCCTGTGCATCTCCCTGCTCGGCGGCATGCTTGAGCTCTTCTAGCGTGAGCTCGGGCTCGGGGGCACTGCGGCTGAATATTTTTTTGAATTGATCGAGGAGAGACATAATGATTGACTATAAATATGAAATCTGAGTAATAGCTGCGATGGTCTAGCTGTATAAAAACAAGCTATTTTATACATCTATACTAATTCCACTTTTCCGCAAAGTCAACCTTGATTTGATGCCATCGGGCACTTTCTGCGCCATGCTTTCGCGTGCTATTTTTTGCTGCTATACGTAGCGTCTTTTCTCAAAGAGGTGCTGGCGGCTGGGGTCGGTGGCGACGAGGTGGGTGTAGGCAATGGCGAGCGCGTCGGCGGCATCGGGCTCGGGGGTCTCGCGGAGCTGGAGCAGCGCGCGCATCATGAAGGCGACCTGTGCCTTCTGCGCGGCTCCCTTGCCCACGGCGGCCATCTTGACGCTGGAGGGGGGGTACTCCATGATGGGGCATTGATGCGCGGCTCCTGCGATGAGCACCGCTCCGCGCGAGGAGCCCATGGCGATGGCGGTGCTGCGGGATTGGACGTGGATGATGGCTTCAATGGCGATCTCATCGGGCTGCCATCGCTCGATGAGCTCGCAGATGCTGGCATGAATGCGGCTCAAGCAGTCGCTTTGCTTGAGCCGTGCGGGCAAGAGCAGCGTCCCGTAGTCGATGGCGCGTGGCTGGCGAAAGTCGCCTTCCACGATGGCATAGCCCGTGTGCCGGATGGCGGGGTCTATGCCAAGGACGCGCATGAGAGGGAGTGTGCTGTGGGGTAGGGGGGGAGGGCTAGCGAGCCGACGTTCTGCGCGCAGCCTTAGCGGCGGCGGCGTCCTGCGGGGCGTGCCTTGCGCAGGGGGCGCAGGGGTTTCTCCTCCAGGAGGGCTGTGTAGGCGTAGTCGAAGTCCGCGAGGCGGCGACGCTCGATTTTTTGATTGATAAAGCCTTCAATGCAGGTGGCAAAGTCGATCTCATCCGCCGTCAGCAGCGTGAAGGCGTCTCCCGTCGCCTCGGCGCGCCCCGTGCGTCCGATGCGGTGCACGTAGTCCTCAGCATTTTCAGGGACGCGGTAGTTGATGACGTGGGTGACGTCGTTGATGTCGATGCCGCGTGCGGCGACGTCGGTGGCGACGAGGATGCGGTACTTGTCTTGCTTGAAGCCTTGGAGTGCCTCGGTGCGCTCGCGCTGGTTGATGTCGGAGTGCATGACGGCGACTTCCTTGTCCCAGCCAGAGCTGCTGAGTAGGTAGGCGACGCTGTCGGCCTCTTTGCGTGTGCGGGTGAAGACCATGAGGTTGGTGAACTCAAGCGACTTGATGAGCGCGATGAGCAGCTCGTCTCGCTGGTCGAGGCCGACGGGGTAGAAGGCATGCGAGATGGTGGCGGCGACTTCACTACGCGCGATGGTGACCTCGATGGGGTCTTCCTTCAAGCACCACTTGGCGAATCCTTGGAGGATCTGCGGCATGGTGGCGGAGAAGAAGAGCGTCTGGCGCGTCTCCCAGGGGCAGAGGTTGACAATCTTGCGCACGATGGGCAGAAAGCCCATGTCGGTCATGCGGTCTACCTCGTCGAGGACGAGTGTCTTGATGTGCTTGAACTTCATCGTACCACGGTAAAAGTGGTCAATGAGGCGCCCCGGGGTGGCGACGACGACGTCCACTCCTCGTTGCAGGTCCTCACTCTGCTTGCCGTAGCCTATGCCGCCGTAGAGTAGACCTATTTTGATATCGGTGTGGGCGGCGTATTTGCGGAAGGACTCGGCGAGCTGGTCAGCGAGCTCGCGGGTGGGCTCGAGTACAAGGATCTGGGGGACGCCGAGGGGCTCGATGGTGGAGAGCAGCGGGAGGGCAAAGGCTGCTGATTTCCCCGTGCCTGTTTGAGAGGCTCCGATGATGTCCTTGCCCGCGAGGATGTGGGGGATGGCTTCGGCTTGGATGGGGGTGGGGGTCTGGTAGCCGCTCTCTGCGACGGCTTTCAGGACAGGGGCGGAGAGACCAAGCTCTTCAAATGTCATGTTGTGGGTTATTTCTTTGTGTGTGTGGTGGATAAAATGGGTGAGGGCTTCTCTTTTTGCTCGCCGTAGTGAGCAGCTCCAACGAGGCTCTAGGTGAGGTAGGGGTTGGAGATGAGCTCTTCTCCTATGGTGGTGCTCGCACCGTGCCCAGGGTAGACGCGTGTGTGGACATCTAGCGTGAGCAGCTGGCTGCGTATGCTTTCGAGCAGCGTTTCGAGGTCGCCTCCGGGGAAGTCCGTGCGTCCAATCGAGCCGTTGAAGAGCGCATCACCGCTAAAGATGATGCCCTGCTCGGGTAGGTGAAAGGCGAGGCTGTCCTGGGAGTGACCGGGGACGTGGTAGATCTTCCACGCGAGGCCTCCCCAGTCAGCTTCTTTGGCCTGTGTGCCAAGGACGCTATCCACGAGGAAGGGCTCGATGTGCAGGCTCATGCCCCATGCCGCGTTGGCGAGATCGGCAAGCGTGAGCTTGAGATCATAGGCGCAGCAGGCATGCACGCGGCAGCCGTAGGCCTCGCGCATCACGGCGACATCTTCGATGTGATCAAAGTGCATGTGGGTGAGCAGGAGGTCGGTGACCTTCTTGTCGGGGAAGTTCTTGACGATCCATTTGGTGATGCCAGAGGGCGCGTCAATGGCGATGAGACCTTGCTTTGTCTCCAAAACATAGCCTGAGCAGAGGACAAGCCCACCTTCATAAATGCATACACGTGCTGGCATGCGGGGAGTATACACTTGCTCTTTATCTTTGGCGAGCTAAATATATTGTACGTACAAGCAAAGGGGGCGGGGAGGCGCACTTTTCTAGGCTGACCTTGTGTGTGCCTAGGGGCTTTTTGCCTGTGATTTCTCTTGATTCTGCGCATTGACATGCATTCGTGTACATGTTAAGCTGTGGGGAACATGATTAATACTTCTCTCTTGACTCGCTGCAGCAATGCGCATGCGGTTTCGGGGTTTGAATCAGAGATTCGTCACCTTGTTCGTACTGAGCTTGCTAGCTGCTGTGAGCTGCGCTCCTACCCCAGTGGCAATGTGCTGGCGGCTCTGCCTGATGATTGCTGCTCAGATCTGCTCTCAGCACCGCGCGTGATGTTTGATGCGCATATGGATGAGGTGGGCTTTATGGTGCAGAGTGTGACGGCTGATGGTTTTTTGCGCTTTGTGCCTCTCGGTGGTTGGTGGAATCATTCCTTGCCCAGTCAGCGCGTGATTGTGCAGGCGCAGGATGGCAGCAAGCATAGAGGCGTGATAGGCACCAAGGCACCGCATCTCATACCGGCGGCGCAGCGCAATCAGGTGATGGCCACGGAAGATCTCTTTGTTGATATGGGGGCGAGTAGCGCAGAGGAAATCGAGCGTATGGGGATATTGCCCGGCTGCGTGATTGCACCTGACGCCTCGCTCACCGCTCTCTCGGTGCCTCATCGCTGGATGGGCAAGGCCTTTGACAATCGCGTGGGTGTTTACACCATGATTGAGCTGCTCAAGCAGCTGGCGAGTGAGGCTGGCTCTGATCCCCTGCCCTGTCGGGTGAGTGGTATTGCAACGGTGCAAGAGGAGCTGGGACTGCGCGGTGCCAAGGCGCTCGCCCCTGAGCTCATCCCCGATGTGATGATCGTACTCGAGGGACCTCCTGCTGATGATACCTTGGGCATGTCTGGCTCGGGGCGCACTGGGGAGCTGGGCAAGGGGGTGCAGGTGCGTCTCTATGACCCGACCCATATCACACATCCTGCCCTTGCGGCCTTGGTGCGCGAGGTGGCTGCGGCTGAGGACATCCCCGTCCAGTGGGCGGTGCGTCACTCGGGCGGGACGGACGCGGGCGCGACCTATTCCAACTGGCATGGCATTGCCAGCATCGTGCTGGGAGTACCAGTGCGCTACCTACATAGTCATCAGGGTATCATAGATGAGCGCGACCTCGTCGCAATGCAGCGTCTCAGCTGCGCGCTGCTGCGAGCTCTCACGGCAGAGAGGCTTGCGGAGCTGCTTGATCTCTCCTAGGCCTCTCTCCACTCCTATCTAGCTACTCCTATCCATGAAGGCCTATTACAAACCCGCCCTTGTGCGCCCATCGCGTCCTCGCACGACTTTCTCTCATTCGAGGAGCGCGGCATCAGCCTATCCGCCGCGAGAGTCGCAGGCGGTGCTCCCGCTCGATGAGCCTATGTCCGAGTGGGATGAGCATGAGGATGAGCTCATTGAGCCCGAGCCCGAGCCTGTTGGGGCTGCTCCTGCTCCTGCTACGTCCTTGCAGGAGGCTCTCCCGCTGCCCCCTCTGCGCAAAGAGGGCGTGGTGGAGGCTCCGCGCATCCTCTGGGTGGATGCGGCGCGTGCCATTGCGATGTTTTTTATCATGTGGTTGCATGCGCGCACGCATCCTGAGTGGCTCTCGGCGCCGGTGGGGGGAGCGATTTGCTTGTTTTTTGTCTTAGCGGGTTATTTTATGCCTAGCACGGCGCGTGGCTGTCTGCTGCGCACGATGCAGCTAGCTCTAGCATGGGTGATTTGGTCTTGGCTGACGGTGCTGTTGGCGGTGATTTTTGATGATAAGTTTGTTTTTGATTGGCATCGTGTCTTTGGGGTCAATGCGGCTGCTTATAACACCCCTTTGTGGTTCTTGCGCAATTTGATTCTCTTTCACGCCATATTTTGGGTCTTGATGCTGCTGCGGGTACTCCCTCTTGGCTCACTGCTGCTGCTAGCAGGATGCGCGATTTGGCCCTATGACATGAGAGGCCAGCAGCACATAGATCTCATGTTTAGCTGGATTATGGCGGTGGCTGTAGGCTTTGCCTTAAAGCCGATCAAGCTCATGCGTCTCCATGAGCTGATGCAAAGGTATTTTTGGTACATCGTCGCATTGGCGACCTTCTTGCTCATCATTACGAGCTTGAAGCTCTCTGTCATGGAGATAGCCCTGATTCGCTACACGATTCTAGAGAATTTGCTCGCAATAGACTTTTCCCTATCCGATATCCCTTGGGATTCCTATGGCTTTGCTCTGGCGTATTGCGCGATCGCGCTGATGATGTCAAAGCTCGCCCCCGCGCTGGAGTACTGCCTTGCACTGGTGGGCAAGAATATGATGTTTGTCTACGCGGGGCATACCCTGCTCTATGGATTTCAAATAGGTCTTGACGAGCAGGTCTTTGGCGGTATGCTGGGAGATGGCGTTTGGCTGCCCATAGCAGCGATGCTGCTGCTTACCATCTCCTCACATTACCTCTGCCGCTGGTTCCCCAATATTATGGTGCTGCTCGGCAGCCTGAGCCCTCGCCATGGGACGTGGTTTAAAGGGCAGTGAGGATAGGTCATGAGATAGCAGTGGCTATCAGAGAGCCTGCTCGATGAGCTCGACGATGAGCTCGACGGGCAGGAGGCGCCCCTTGCCCTCATCTCCACAGGCGAGCATGCCGCCCTCATCAGGACCGTGTATGCTATGGCCTGGGCGCGCTGCGAGTAGAGCCGCATTCGCCTGTGTCGCTGGGTGTGCCCACATGCGCCCATTCATCGCGGGAAAGATGAGCACAGGGCAGCTGCACGCGAGGTAGAGACTCGTCAGCGCATTGGGCGCGAGCCCGTAGGCCATGCAGGCCATGGTATTCGCGCTCGCGGGGACGATGCAGAGCAGCTCTGCCATTTTGGCGAGCTTGATATGGGCGGGCTGCCACTCACTCACCTCGTCTTCAAAGGTCGTGATGACGGGGTGTCGCGAGAGCGTCATGAGCGTCAACGGCGTGACAAACTGCAAGGCAGAGGGCGTACACACACAATGCAGCTCATGTCCTCGCTTTACCAGCTGAGAGGCGATGTCTGCCGCCTTGTAGGCAGCTATAGAGCCCGTGATGCCTAAAACAATGCTAGCCATAAGAGAGGGAGGAGTGATCTGAGAATGAGGCGCATTCTCTGATCTGCTCAATGTGATTTATTCTGCATCAATCTCCACGATCATATTGAGCTCGACCGCCACACCGAGGGGGAGGCTGATGACACCGACTGCGGAGCGCGTGTGCGCGGCCTCTGGGCCAAAGAGCTCGACGAGGAGATCAGAAGCACCGTTGAGCACCTTGGCCTGATCAATGAAGTCGGGCGTGCAATTCACAAAGCCATTGATGGCGACGATGCGGAGCATAGGCTCAAAGCTCCCGAGCTCTGCCTTGATGACGGCGAGGCGATTCATGAGGCAGAGAGCGGCGGCACGCTGAGCCTGCTCGATGGTGACATCCTCACCTAGCTTGCCGTAGACTGCTTCGTCTCCATTGATGGCGATGCCGCCAGAGAGGTGGAGGTAGTTGCCCGTGCGGATGCACTGGACGTAGGAGCCGACGGGGGTGGGGGCGGGGTGGAGGGTGAGACCTTTTTCTTCAAGGACGAGTTCGTTGAGTTGCATATACCGTCACTCTACACGCCACATGAGCTTTTGGCAATCCCAAAAAGCGTATTAGACTGCTGCTTGGCTTGGACTTTGTCGGTGAGCACTTGACAAAGCCCATCTTTCGTGTAGACTCATTGCCGATGAGTATCCCCATTCTCAAGCTACCTACATCGGATTATGAGCAGATACGCTCGATGAATAATCAGCGACTCATTCATGTCCTGCGCACTGAGGTGCTCGCTCCCGATCGTCAAGCACGCTTTTCGCCTCGTCCCCCTAGTGATCATGATGCCTATGTGGTCGTGCGGTTGAGCGGCTCGCTCAAGGTGAACTTACTCTTGGAGGGGCGCGTCGTCTTTCATTGCATCTTTTTACCTACAGAGCGCGACTAGGGGTAGAGCTATTTGATAGATTTGGCTCGAAGGGGCTCATTTATAAACGATAAAGCAGCGTTGAGCCATATTTCTCTCTTGTAAAGCTTACTTTACGAGACGAGCTGAGCTCTACGATGAAGTCTGAGATAGTATCGACACTGTAAGGGTCTAAGGCGATCAGGACGACATTCTCCAATGTAGGATAATGCTCGTTGAGAAGCTTTGTCGTTGAATGGGGGTTTATTCTAAAAGTATAATCCAAAAGCTGAGAATTGCTTACATAATAAGCACCCCACTGAAAATCCACCAAGACGTGATCGCTTTCTTTGAGTGCAGCTTGTACATGGTCGAGCATGGCAACTTCGCGAGCTTCTAGAAAGATGCGCTGCGAGCTCATGGGCGTATTGCACTCTATTCGATTTTGGTAAAAGAAATTAGGGCGTATCATGCTCAGGGCAAAAGAGTATAGCGAAATGGCTATTGCTGCAAAGCCGATCAATAGCAGCACGAGATCTCTCCTGCACTTGCTAAAGTAGCAAAAGTAAATAATGGGAGCAAAAAAGTAGAGATACATGCCAGATCGACCCGAGTATAACGTATTCGTTCCAAAAGAAAGAAATAATGGAATAAAGAGGAAATAGCACAATATCAGCCGCTGCTTGATCGTATAGGACTTATCTACACAAATCAATATAAGAGAAAACCCTACAATCGCATTTAATATGATAATTAAATAAAAGGTAGAATCAAACAATTCTCTTATAGCCGCATAATTAGAAATTAATAGCTCAGGTCTTGTATAAAGCAATAGAATAGCGCATGCAGTACCTACTACGCAGCTAAGGGAAATAAAAGTGAATGAATACTTCCTTAGATACCTTGCGTATAAAAGGTAGAGCAAATAGATGGCTAAGCCGCCTAAGAGGTTATACTTGAAGATGAAAAGTAGCGATTTGAAGAGCCACTTTATCAAAAACATGATACCATAGCTACTTTCTGCCTTGGAGGTGGTATCTGCGAAAAGAAGAAAGAAATTATTGATGTAGAGAGAAATATCCTGAAAGAAAGTAAAATAGATACCCAAAAACAGAAAGCCACCCATCATTAGGTAAAGCGCATTTTTGAGTTTGTCTCGTGTGAAAAGCAAGAGTAAAAATGATAAAAAATATAAAACACTATTTGTTATCATGATGATAAAAAGCGAGGCAAAGAAAAGTCCGCTTAGAATAAAAAAATAGCGATGATTTGTGTGCTTGAGACCCAGTAGAAAAAATCCGCAGGCAAAATTGACCGCAACACTATTCATATTCAGATAGCTCGGAGCTAAACAACCTTGCTCGTAAAAAGTAAAACTGAGGAATAGCGAAAAGGCTAGCACAGCCTTACCAATCCCCTTCTCAGAAAAAAACTGCGTCAGGGCAAGGGACAAGACCGAGAGACTAAGTAGATAGCTTATGACATGTAATAATCTATAACTCAGTATATCACCACCAAAGACTGATCCATATAAGTAATAGAATTGAGAGACTAATGCCTGGCTGGGTCTATCCCTCAGCAGAACCGCATACCAAGCGTCGTCGCTGAGAATGAACGAAGTGTTTAGAAAATATAATTTCAGCGCAAGCACGCATAGCGCTGATAAAATGCAGAATGCTATTAAGAGTCGTTGAGCTATACTGTATGTGTTCATCATGGTAATGATTTTATTCTAAAAAACGATGTCTCCCTACAGAGACATCGTTTTTCGAGTTGATAATAAAAGCTTGGAGTTTTTTAGAGAGCCTTGGCAGTAGCGATGATATTCTCCACATTCATGCCCATCTCGCGTAGCACCAGATCCCCCGGTGCCGAGAAGCCGAACTCGTCAATGCTGACGATACCACGCGCATCATTCACATAGCGGAACCACAGATCCGCACGCCCCGCCTCAATCGCGATACGACGCGTGCAAGAGGCAGGCAGTACCTCCTCGCGGTAGCTCGCCTCCTCGCGCTCAAAGCGCCACATCGAGGGCATGGGGACGACGCGCACGCCATCCCCCAGCT
>CAYJJA010000047.1:11843-17703 GCA_964370355.1 uncultured Akkermansia sp.
GCTCTTCTGCGGCCTGTAGGGCGAGGATGAGCTCCGAGCCCGATGAGATGATGATGAGCTCAGGGCTCTCCGTGCGCTCGCGGCGTGCGATGTAGCCACCCTTGAGCGTGCCTTGACGACGTGCTTCTGCTGTGAGGTCGGGCTGGACGCTGCTGAGGCTGGGAATGTCTTGACGGGTAAAAATCAGTGCTGTTGGGCCTGTGCTGCGCTGCATGGCACACATCCACGCCCCCGCTGTCTCCTCCTCATCGGCAGGGCGTACCACATCGAGATTGGGGATGAGGCGTAGGCCAGAGACCGTCTCAATAGGCTGGTGGGTAGGTCCATCCTCACCCACCGCTACAGAGTCATGCGTGAGCACGTAGGTGACAGGCAGGTGGGCGAGAGCCGCGACGCGAATCGAGGCGCGCATGTAGTCTACAAACACGCAGAAGGTCCCCGCACTCACGCGGAAGAGCCCATCGTAGGCAATGCCATTGCAGATCGCCCCCATGGCATGCTCGCGTACGCCAAACCAGAAGTTGCGCCCCGTGTAGTCCTGCGCGGAGAAGTCGCCTGCGCCATTGAGGTAATTTTTATTGCTAGAGAAGAGGTCGGCACTGGTGCTCAGTAGGCCTGGGCAGGCAGCTCCCAAGGCACTTTGCACGACAGAGCCCGAGCTGCGTGTGGCGAGCTTTTTGTCACCGGGGAAGGCAGCGATGAGCTTGTCGCTGACCTCGGGTGCGAGACCTGCGGTGGAGAGCTCACAGCCAGCGCGCAGCTCGGCGGCGAGCTCGGGGTTGCCACTTTGCCATGCGATGAAGAGCTCCATCCAGCTGTCGTAGGTCGCGATGCGTTGCTGCTTGAGATCCGCCATGTAGGCACGCACCTCGTCGGAGACGTAGTACATCTGCTCGGGGAGACCCCATGCGGCATGAGCCTCTTTCCAGAGCTTGGCTCCGCCCTCGCCGTGGCCCTTGGTGGTGCCTTCAAAGCCGGGGACACCCTTGGCGATGACGGTCTTGGCGATGATGAGCTTGGGACGCGCGTTCTTTTCGAGCGTGGCGATGCGCAGAGCTTGGGCGACTTGCTGCATGTCATTGCCATCAATCGTGACGGTATCCCAGCCCATGGCGCGGTAGAGAGCCTCTGTGTCCTCGACCTGCGTGCGCTCGATGGGGGCATCCAGCGTGATGCCGTTGGCATCATAGATGAGCACGAGATTGTCCAGCTTGAGCACGCCAGCGATGGCGGCCGCCTCGCGAGCGATGCCCTCCTGCATGCAGCCATCCCCTGCGAGGCAGAAGATGTTTTGGGAGAAAATTTCACATTCCTCTGTGTTAAAACGCGCGGCGGCATGCTTTGCCGAGATCGCAAAGCCTACGGCATTGGCAATCCCCTGACCGAGGGGCCCGGTGGTACACTCCACACCAGGGCAGCATTGGAACTCAGGGTGTCCTGGTGTCTTAGAGCCCTTCACGCGAAAGTCCTTGATATCATCCAAGCTCAGATCATGGCCACTCAGATGAAGCCATGCGTACAGAAACATGGAGCCATGACCCCCTGAGAGAATAAAGCGATCGCGATTGATCCAGCGTGGCTCGGTGGGGTTGATGTTGAGAAGAGAGCCAAAAAGAACAGCACCAATCTCAGCGCAACCTAGAGGAAGCCCCATGTGGCCAGAAGACTTGTCGTAGATGGCATCAATGGCGAGTCCACGCGCTTCTTGGGCGGCCTTTTGAAGAATTTCTGTATTCATGCGCGAGAGAGTATAGCAAAAAATAGGCATGTGTAAAGCGTAAAGCCGTACGACTTGATGACTTCGTGAGCTCGAATGAGCCCGTCTAGCTGACAGAGAATTTTTAAAGAAAAAACTCCACAACCCCCTCCCATTATGATATACATAATGCCATGTTCAAGAAATGTATGACAATTGGAACGCTAGCCGTCTCCCTGTTTGCCTCCGATGTGCTCTATGCCGCACCACAGGCAGATGCCATCCTCCAGGGCGTACGACGCTCCATGGTGAGCCAGGGGGAGCGCGATGTGTTGGGCAATATACGCAAGGGACGTAGCAAGACCCCCTTTAGCATCAGTGCTCGCGGTAGCACCCTTGTCTTCCAGTACCTGATGAACAAAGCATGGCATCGCTTTGACGTACGCATCAAGGAGCGCGCCGCTGACCTCCTCATCGTCGATAGCCGTGGGCGCGCCTCCAGCATGCCCGCCAAGCAGTACGGAGCCAAGATAGGTGCGACAGATGTCTCCTACGAAGATCTCTCCTTGCGCTTCCTCTATTGGAAGGGCGGCAAAGTGCTCGAGAATACCTCCGATAGCCGCATCAAGGGGCGCGATTGCTTTATCGTGCAGGTGGCCAATCCCCGCCCCGGTGTCGGGCAGTTTGCCTGGGTGCGTATCTGGATTGACAAGGAAAATGGCACGACATGGCAGATCGACGGTCACGGCAGCAATGGGCTGCTTAAGAAGCGCTACGGCATCACTTCCGTGCAGCGTCTAGGCGATGGCACATGGTTCTTCAAGCAGATGAAGCTCGAAGTACGCGATTCGCGCAACCCCAAGCGCACCGTCGCGGTGAACTATCTAGAGATGAACGACCTCCCCGAGTAAGCCTCCTTTGTATTCCCCCCTCCTTCCCCCACCAGCAGCCACAGAGCTGCGCGGTGGTGGGATCGCTCATCCAAGCCGCCATCTATGCGCCTCATCCCCCTCTGCCATCAGCTGCTGCGTGAGCACATTGGGCTCGGCGATCATGTCATTGATGCCACAGCTGGCGGTGGGCATGATACCCTCTTTCTCGCGCACTGTGTCGGTGCGACGGGGCGCGTCAGTGCCTTTGATATCCAGCAATCAGCTCTCGACGCGACGCGTGCCCTGCTGGAGCGAGAGCAGGTGAGTGCGCGCGTGGATTTGCACCTACAGAGTCATGAGCGCATGCTCGACTCCCTGCCCCTTCATCTGCCAGTACGCGCCGTGATGTTTAATCTAGGCTACCTCCCCGGAGGTGATCACACGCTCGTCACACGCCCCGAGAGCAGCCTCACCGCCCTGCGCCTCGCTCTAGGACTCATCCTCGTCGGTGGCGTCATCACCATCATGGTCTACCCCTCCCATCGCGGAGGGCGCGAGGAGTACGAGCTGCTCGCCTCCGAGCTTGCGGCACTCCCTCAGCGCGAGTTCACCGTCATGCAGCTCTGCTGCTTCAATGCCTCAGCCGCCGCCCCTCAGCTCTGGTGCATCCAAAAACAAGCCCTCACCACCCGCTATGCAATCCCCCTTAGCTGAATCTCTCGGTCACATACTAGACAACCTCCTCTGGCTCGCCGTCGTCATCCTCGCGAGTATCGCTATCTGGTTTTGCCTCAAGCGCACCCTCCTCCCCTTTGTGGCGGAGCACATACGCGCCTTTCTTACAGGGGATAATGGCAACTATCAGTCAGCAGATGACGAGCTCCACCGCCTCGTCGAGAGCATCAGAGAGAGCCGTGATGCGGATCGACTCACGGAGCTAGAAGCTTACTGCGTGGAGCATCCCCAGCGTCTACGCGCATGGCAAGAATATGCCAACCTCCTACATAGTAGCTTCAAGCGCAGCCGAGAAGCCAGCCGGCTGCTCGAGCGCGCCGCCTCCACGCTGCGCAGCAAAGAAGACCGTGCCCTGATGCTCTACCGCGCAGCAATCATGCAGCGCGATAGCCTACAGGACGTGAGCGAGGCGCAACGCCTCTTGCGCGAAGCCGCCACGAGCTACCCCCAGAGCACCTATGGGAAGCTGGCAGCCCTGCAGCTCCATGGAGATGACCTGTCATAATAGATTGATAATATGTTTCATTAAAAGTGTTTTATTTTTTATAATATTCCAATCGTATGTTTTTAAGTGATTTTTTATAGAAAGAATGTAATTCAATAGAGCTATTGAAAGTCAATTATAAGTATTTGCGAAAGATACACTTTTTATATTTACTTACACCGTGCTCGCCAAGAGCATAGTGTGTGATAGAGCTGCAAGCTAGCAGCGAATGGCTGATGTGTTTTAATAACAAAACACATTATGCGTTTAGAGAAACATCAATCAGGTCGTTCCGGCCCGCAACGCTATAGCAATATACCAGGGGTGGTCTACCCATCCTCAAGCAATCAACCCAAAGAAGGCTATTGCCCTACGACAGGCAAGCCCTACACGAGCCCTCCACGATGGGGGATCACCACGCAAGAGGCCGCCGATATGCTGGGTAGCGGAGCATCAGCCGCCCGCGTGATGCTCAAGAAGAACAAAATCCCCTTCCATCTCGTCGCCTTAGAAGGAGCTAGCCCGCGCCATTATTGGAAAAAGGACAGAGTTGCCCAGCTCTGCAAGAATCGCCCCCCGCTGGTGGATAAGAAAGCGCAAATGGGGCAATTTCTCTCCATGAATGATGTCGTTGACCGAGTCGGGGTAGGACGCTCCACAATCATACGGGCGATACAAGAGGAAAAACTCCCCTCCGTCAAAGTACGGCTCATGACAGAGCAAGGTCCACAAAAACGCTGCTTTTTTCGCCTCTCCGACGTGCGCAAATGGTGGAATCAACGACGCGCCCGCGCCAAGCGTCGCTCCGAGCAAGAAGAGGATCTATCCCTGTAGCAGCTCCTGATCAGAGCAAGCTGAAAAAGCTATGTAAAAAGCAGAAAGTTAGTTCGTCTTCAGACTAGGCTCATGAGATAGTGCCAGCATGAGTACCACCGTATCAGATCAGATGCTAAGACACGCTAGCCCACGCAGGTATCAAGCGACTCGATGAATTCTGACAGGCGATAGCATGCACGCCTTGATGAAGAGTCTATAAATCAGACCAAATCTGCACTAGTTGCAGCTGCGATATGAAGAATCAGCCCTCTTGGCTGCCACCGCTGCGGTCATGTTCACAGGAGAAATGACCGCCTGCTCCAGCTCTAGTGCTGCTGACAATTTGCACATCATCAATGGTCTTCGCAATGCGTAACGCAATGCTGACTTAGCCTGATCAAGTACATTGGTGCAAATTGCACCGTGCGACTGCTGGTACAGTTACTCAAGGAGTATCCCAGCCCCTCCCTACTTTCGACTTGAACACCCCTAGGCACTCTGCTACCTTATCAACAAGGGAATCATCCCCCTCTACACACATATGTCTAATACTATTTCTGATCTGGAGCAATTTCAAGTCAAGACCAAATTCTGGTCCTTTATCCACAGCTACTACCGCGTCTACAACGACGCAGGTGAGCTCATCGCTATCACCAAGGCAAAGGGCTTCAAGCTCAAAGAAGACATGCGCATCTACAGCGATGAAGCCATGACCAAAGAGCTCGTCAGCATTACTACAGGAAACATAATAGACTTCTCAGCCAGCTACCAAGTCAAGGACAGCAGCAGCGGCGAGCTCCTCGGCTGCATACGCCGCGAGGGCTTCACCTCTCTCGTGCGCGACACATGGGTCATTAGTGATGCGACAGGACAGGCGCTCTACAAAGTCAGTGAGGACAGTCTGCTGCTCTCCCTGCTGCGCCGCTTTATCATACGACTCATCCCAGCCACCTACAAGCTGGAGCGCGACGGTATCATGACCCAGTGCCAGTTTAAGCAGAACTTCAACCCCTTCCTGCTCCATTACCGCTGTGATCTGAGAGACTGGGCACCCGAGCTCGACAAGAGACTCGCTCTCGCCATGGTCATTCTCCTTCTCGCAATCGAAGGCAAGCAAGGCTAGAGAAAAAAAGCGATTATTTTTTATCTCTTTAGAATAAACATATAATCATCTTTGTTGAAACTTTCTTGCGAAAAAAATCAAAAAAATAGAAAAACTTGCTTGACGCATCGGGGAGATCTGTGTATACTCCTGCC
>CAYJJA010000048.1:0-17651 GCA_964370355.1 uncultured Akkermansia sp.
TGTGAGCCTCCTTAATCTTTTGCTGGATCATCTTCTTTTTCTCTTCCTCGCTCATCTTGTCCATGCCTGTGATGCGCTGGAGGGTGGACATGGGGATGCCCTTGAAGTAGAAGTAATTCCCCCCTGCCACGAGGAGCATAATGAGGACGGTGAGCCAAGCATTCTTCACGAGAAGGCGTGTGCCAGCCATGTAGATCTTGCGGCTGAAATCAAGGAAGATATTGAAGGGGGTGAAGATGATCGCCGAGATGCTCTTCTTGCCCTCAGAGGGCTCGCGCAGCAGCAGGGCGCAGAGAGCTGGGGAGAGGGTGAGTGCGTTGAAGGTCGAGATACTCAGCGCGATACACATGGTCACGGAGAACTGCGTGTAGATCTCACAGAACATCCCTACCTAGAACAAGATGGGGACGTAGACTGCGAGGGTCACGAGGGTGGGGGCGTGGACGGCGCGGGGGATTTGCTTCATCCCCTTGATGGTGGCCTCACGGGCACTGAGTTTTTCCTCATGCATGAGGCGCGTCACATTCTCCACGACGACGATGGCATCATCGACGAGTGAGCCGATGACGAGGATGAGGCCAAACATGGTGAGCACGTTGATGCTGTAGCCGAGCACAAACATGACGGTGAAGGCACCGAGCAACGAGACGGGGATACAGACGACGGGAATGATGGTCGCGCGCCAGTCTTGGAGGAAGACATAGGTGACGAGAACCACGAGCGAGAGAGCGAGCAGGAGGGTGATGATGATTTCCTTCATCGTCGCCTCAATGGCGAGCGTGGGGTCGTAGGACATCGACCAGCTGACCCCTTTGGGGAAGCTGGGGCGCAGCTTCTCGATCTCGGCTTTGACCAGCTCGATGGTGGCGAGCGCATTGGCGGCATTGGTGCGCGAGATGCGTACGCCGACGGCATCTTTGCCGTCAAAGCGGGTGTAGGCGTTGTTCGACTCCGAGCCCAGCTCGATGGTGGCGATGTCGCGCAGGCGCGTCACGTGTCCATCAGCTCCCGTCTTGACAACAATATTGCTGAACTCTTCGACCGTCTTGAGACGGCCCGTCGCCGTGATGGTGAAGGTGGCGAGCGACTCATCGTCCTGTGAGCCCACCGAGCCTGCGGCAGCTTGGATATTCTGCTCTTGGATAGCCGCACTGACATCGAGAGGCGTGATGCCCAGAGCACTCATGCGCGTGGGATTCATCCAGATACGCATGGCGTAGCTGCGATTGCTCATGATGGCCGATTCTGAGACACCGGGGACGCGACCGAGGCGGTCTCGCACATTGGCGCGCACCCAGTTGGTGAGCTCAAGATCGCTGATGATGGCGGGATCGCCCATAAAGGTGAGCGTGCAGAGCATGTCGCTGCTGCGCTTGCTCACCTGATAGCCCGTCTGCTTGACCTCAGCGGGGAGCTTGGACTCGACGCGGCTGATGGCATTGGTGACATTCACCTGAGCCATATCGTCATTCGCCCCTGCGGCAAAGGAGAGCGAGAGTGCATAGGTACCATTGTTGCTACTCTCCGAGGAGAAGTACTCCAGATTCTCCAGACCGATGAGCTGCTCCTCGACGGGAGCTGCTATGACCTGCGCGAGCTCCTCAGAGCTCGCGCCCGAGTAGGTCATGCTCACACGCACAGAGGGCGGCGATACCTCGGGGTATTCGGCAATGGGGATTTGCGTGATGCAGATGACGCCCGCGAGCATCATCAGGATAGAGATGACGAAGGCGAACTTGGGACGCGTGACAAAGAATTGTGAAAACATAAAAAGAAAGACGTTTAGTAGAGAAGAAGCATGCGATTATTGAGCCAAAGCTTCGACCTTGGCCTGATGCACCAGTGTAGAAAAGTTGGAATTAATGACTTGGTCCTTATCAGTGATACCCTTGTAGATGGCCGTAAGCCCAGCCTCATTGGTAGCACCTGCGATGACGCGCGTCTTGATGGCGCGCCCATCGCGAAGCAAGTAGACGTAGCGTCCTTGACTATCGAGCTGAATCGCCGTCGCAGGGATGGCAAGCTGTTGGGACTCAGACTTGCGGCGCAGCTCAATGCTCACGACAGAGCCCGCCTTGAGGAAGCCCTTGAAATTCTCAAAGACAGCCCAGCAGTTCTGCGTACCCGTACCTGTTTGTATCGTATTGTCGACAAACTCGATACGCCCTTTAGCATCGTACTTCTTGCCCGTTGCGTCAATGAGGGTGATCTCGGCCTGCTCCTGCATCTTCTTGGTACTTCCGTAGTAGGAGAGAATATCGGTCTCACTCAGCGAGAAACGCGCATACATAGGGCGCACCTGAATGAGGGTGGCTAGCTCGTTGTCCCCCTTGATGTAGCTGCCCACGGTGTAGTGGATGCGCCCGATGATGCCATTGATGGGGGCCTCGATGGTGCAGCGTGCAAGGTCATCCTCGGCAATGACGAGGAGCGCCTCGGCGGCTTGTTTTTGAATGATGAGTGTATCGTAGGTGAGCTGAGCTGTGTCCACATCATTGAGGCTCGTAGCGCGACGCTGATAGAGGTACTGCTGGCGCTCCCACTTTGCCTTGGCGTCCTTGATCTGGACATCAATTTGCTGAATCTTGGCCTTCTGCGCCTTAACAGTGGCAGCGTAGCGTGTCGGGTCGATTTGGAAGAGCACCTCGCCCGCCTTGACGGGGCGCCCCTCGGTGAAGCCTATGTGCTCCAGCGTGCCATCCACCTTGGCCTTGATGTCAACTTGGCGTACCTCCTCGACGCGCGCGCCATGGCTACTCAAGACCGTAGGATCGGCGATGAGCTGCGCGGTGACGATGCTGACAGGCACGGGAGGGAGGGTGTCATTGAGATTGGGCTTGCCCACCTCCTCCTCAGAGCTAGGTGCCGGAGCCATCATGGACTTCACCGTGCTGCCCACGCGTATCTTGTGTGCGCCGTCAATGACGATGAGGTCTCCCTCATCGACTCCATCATAGACGGTCTGACTCGAGCCCTGTACATTGCCTACGGTGATGTTGTGGCGCGCGATTTTGTCGTCTTCGACGGTGAAGACATAGGCTCCCGAGGCATCATAGCGTACGCCTGTGAGAGGGATCACCTTGACTGCTTGGCGTGTGTTGAGACGCACACTGACCTCTCCTATACCTTCAGGTGTGAGCGTGCCCTCATCATTGGCGAACTCCGCCCAAAGGGTGTAGGAGTCGGTGCCCTCGTTGAGCTGGCTGTCCACGATGGTGATCTTGCCCTGCGTGGGCAGGACAAAGCCTGTTGCCGTACGCAGCGTGATATCGGTCACATCCTTGATCTCCTTGTGTCCGTGGAAGACACCCTTGACGTCGTTTTGACTCAGGGGGAATTTCACATAAATGGGGTCCATCTGCTTGATGGTGGCGAGCTGTGCGCCGCTATCGACATAATTCCCCACGGCATTCTGGATGCGCCCGACACGCCCCGCGATGGTGGCGCGAATCGTGCAGTCGGTAAGATTCTTCTCCGCGAGGGTGAGCATGGCCTGAGCCTCGGCCATACTGGCTTGGAGACTCTCTAGCTGGTGGACGTAGTCTTCCTCTTCTTGCTTGGAGGTCGCCTGCTTTTCTACGAGCTCGTGGAGACGCTTGAGATGCTTTTTCGTATAGTCGATGCGCACATGGAGCTCGGCTATGGTCGCCTTGGCCTGATCGAGCTCGGCCTGATAGCGGGTGGTGTCGATGACGAAGAGAATATCCCCTTTCTTGACATAGGCACCATTCTCGACATTGATCTTGGCGAGATAGCCTTGGACCGCAGTTTGCACGTCAACCGTGCGTATCGCCTCCGTGTGACCTATACTGCGACGCTCAATAGAGTCAAATCCCGTGCTGACGGGCGCAACAAGGACGGTGGGAGCAGCACCTCCTGGCATCTGCGCCTGCGCGAGGCTCATGCTAGCAAGGAGAGCTAAACTTGTTCTTCTAAAAAAGGGGTGTGTAGACATAGTATGACAGTTTACCGAAGGTGTAGTACGAAATTTTTCACTAAAGATCAAGCTTTTATTAGGACATGTAAGATATTCTAGAACAAACATCTAAAACAGGTGGGCATCCTGCACACTGATGTATTGACCTCAGATCTCTTCTTTGGTATAACCGTAATCGTGTTGCATATTCTACAGGATTTCAAAAAAAAGGTATTCATTGTCACTATTTGCCTGACGGCTGGCTGTAGCGATCAGCTTGTATGTGACCCCATCGAGCCTACACAATACCACTTTCACTCTAGGGGGGATGCCCCAGAAGATTTTGCCGCGTGGAAGCGCGAATGGCTCATCCTCACTGACAGAGGTCAACCCATGGAGCGAAGGCTCGCTGCAATTGAGCGTTATAATGCCTACCTCCTTGATTATATGCGTCACATGAGGATGCGCTTTCATAGGGCTCAAAAGGAGAAGCGCAGCTTCACGCCTCCCAAGATCGATCTATGCTATGAAGACTTCTCTGGGGAAGACATCCCTCTCACCGAGGTCTATAGCGACATCGTCCCCGCCGTTGACATCTCCATCGAAAGTCTCGACGATAAGTTTGAAGTCAAAGGGCTCGGCGTCTCGATGGTGGGACTCATTGCCGCGGATATGACCAAAAAGGCGGGCATTGACTATGCGATACGCTCGCGAGGGACAGCGCGAACACTCACCGCTGTGATGGACTTTTCTCACAAAAAACCGCGATTACGACTCATCACGCGCTTCAAGCAGGAGAGATTTCAGCGCAAAAAAAGCAGCTATCTCCTCTCGGCCAACTACACCGCCGCGCTCGAGATCTACTGGCGCGTCATCGACGCCACAGGATGGCGCGTGCTCGGTCTGCTGCGCCCCGGGAAGGTCAAGAAAATCGAAGGCCTTTCCTGTGTGGAGTCCTACGACCCGAATCGCATCCCCGTCATCCTGACGCATGGTGTCTTCTCCACGCCCCAGACCTTCAACCAGATGGTTAATCGCCTCCTCATCGACGACCGCATCCGCCGTCACTACCAATTCTGGTACTTCACTTACGCGACTGGCGATAGCTGGACGATCTCTGCGGCAAAATACCGAGCCGCCCTCGCCGAGGTGCGCAATCAGGTCGATCCCGAGCGTCAGAACAAGAACTGGGACCGCAAAGTGCTCGTTGGCCACTCCATGGGAGGGCTCATCACCCACTACAGCCAAGCCCTTGAGCCGTGGAAAATGCTCAACCGCCTCATCAAGCCGCAAGCGCGCGCGAAGTACCTCAAGCCCGAGTACGTCGATGAGCCCTTTCCGGACAAATCATTCGAGAGATTCCGCGCCAAGCACTTCTTCCGCCCCGTCTCCGCAGGGCGCGTCATCTACATGGCAACCCCTCATCGCGGTGCCCCGCTCGCCGACTACTACTTCTCCCAGCTCATCAGTCGCGCCATTCAGCTACCCGAGGACTTTCTCACCGAGACCTTCAAGGTCTTGACCCTACATGATGACATCCTGCTACTCCAGCCCACGCGCATCACGGATTGGTTCACCAGTGCGGCACAACTCTCACCGAGAAACCCCTTCATACGCGGGCTCACCCCTCTGAAGCTCCAAGACGTGCCTACCCACTCCATCATAGGCGACCAAGGAGACAACGACTCACCGCGTAGCTCCGACGGGGTCGTCCCCTACTGGAGCAGTCATATCAACTGGGGTAGCGAAACCATCGTTCCCCACTCGCACAGTGTTCAAAAGGAAAAGGAAACGGCTATTGATATGCACAAGGTACTCCTCGACTACCTCGATGAATTAGGACTTCACTAGACTCAAAGAGGGGAATTAGATTCATTCAACAAGGCAGCTACACACTCCAGAACTCATTCACTGTGAACTTCATCTCTAAGTAAGAATCAACTCCATATCGTATGCTCCTATGAGAACAGCCCCCACTACGAGAGAGACCGACAAGGGGGTGAGAAGCTCGATCATAAGCTGAATTTACCTTAGTGAATAGAATAGTGAGATGCATGCGTCAGACGTGCAATTGATGCCCTGATTTTTCTTGATTTCACGGAGAATAGACTTGCGCTATTGCAGAGCTATATGATAGGATGCACTCACAATTCTATTACTACTTTCTATTATACATACTCTACGAAAATTATGCAGTGTTGCAATTATCATCAAGGTGAGCGAGATCAGCGTCCCTGGGGAAGCTGGGAGGTTTTGGGCGTGACGGATGGCGCTGTAATCAAAAAGATTACGGTAAAGCCAGGCGCGAGGTTGTCTCTCCAGAGTCACGAGTATAGGATGGAAAAATGGATTGTACTCCAAGGTATAGCTCGAGTTGAGCTAGATGGATTGATCACCGATGTTGCACAGAATGGTCATATCAATATTGGACTCCATGTCAAGCATCGCCTCACGAATTGCCAAGCGGATGACCTCGTTATTATAGAAATCCAGCTGGGCTCTCTGCTCTCCGAGGATGACATCATTCGCTATGAGGATGATTATGGACGACTCAAGCCTTAGCTTGCACGCGCCACTCATTAGTAAGAGAGATTTTGCTAGCGATGGGCGCTCTTTTTTTGGGAAATGAGCTGAATATGCTTGAATTTTCAGGCTAAAGTAGTCATAGTAGAGGCACATACCATTTATATGTCAGAGAAGAAAGAACGAAAAACACTAGAAGAACGTCACCAAATCAGTGATTTAGAACGACTAAGACACTCATGCGCCCATGTTTTAGCGACCGCTATTTGCCGTCTATGGCCTCAAGCACAGCTGGCAGCGGGACCTTTTGTGGAGAACGGCTTTTACTACGATGTTGAAATCGCTGATCACAATATTTCTTCTGACGAATTTGCTCTGATTGAGGCTGAGATGAAGCGCGTGGTCAAGGAGAATAAGAGCTTTGAGCGCGTCGTTATCTCTCGTGAAGACGCCATGCGCATGGCTCAATCTGGCGAGCTTGGTTCTGTAGCTCCTCGTGACGTTCCTTCTAAGTTCAAGGTCGATTTACTTGATCGCATCCCCGAAGGGGAGGAGATCACCCTCTACCGCAATGGGGATTTTACCGATCTCTGCGCAGGTCCTCACGTAGGTCGTACGGGGAACTGCAAGGCTTTCAAAGTCATGAGTGTAGCATCTGCATTCTATCAAGGTGATGCAAGTGGCCCACGCCTCCAACGCGTCTATGGTACCTGCTTTCCCAACCGCGCGGCATTAGACGATTATTTGGTACGACTGGAAGAGGCTCGCAAGCGAGACCACCGTCGACTGGGTCGCGAGCTCGGTCTTTTCACGATTGATGAAATGGTGGGGCAGGGGCTTGTTCTCTGGAAGCCTAAAGGTGCTCTGATTCGCCGTCAGTTACAAGATTTTATCACAGAGGAGCTCGACCGCGTCGGCTACTCACAGGTCTTTACTCCGCATATTGGCAAGCTAGATCTCTACAAGACGAGCGGCCACTGGGAGCACTACAAGGAAAGCCAATTCCCCCCCATCTCCGACCCTGATGATTTTAAGAAGCTACGCGACGAGGATTCCTCCTGCGCCGAGCTCTTTAATAGCTTGGATAGCGGTACGATCTCAGGCTTCATGCTCAAGCCTATGAATTGCCCTCATCACATACGCATCTATGCCAGTGAGCCGCATTCCTACCGCGATTTGCCTGTGAGGCTCGCGGAGTTTGGCACGGTCTATCGTTGGGAGCTTAGCGGTGAGCTAGGGGGCATGACGCGTGTACGTGGATTTACCCAAGATGATGCGCATATCTTCTGCCGCCCCGATCAGATCAAAGATGAGATCAAGCAGTGTATTAGCATCGTAAAGCTCATCCTCAGCACGCTGGAGATGAATGATTTCCGCGTAAGATTATCACTGCGTGATGCCGATTATACAGACGCAAAGTATGCAGGAAAGCCCGAGGACTGGAGACTCGCTGAGACAGCTCTACGTGAGGTTCTCGATGAGAGTGGTTTTGACTATATAGAAGCCGAGCATGAAGCTGCCTTCTATGGACCAAAGATAGACTTTATCGTGCGCGATGTCATCGGGCGCGACTGGCAGCTGGGTACAGTGCAGGTGGATTACAATCTGCCCAAGCGATTTGATCTCAGCTATACGGGTTCGGATAACAAGCCGCACCGCCCTGTCATGATTCATCGTGCCCCCTTTGGCTCGATGGAGCGCTTTGTAGGTCTACTCATCGAGCATTTTGCAGGAAAGTTCCCCACATGGCTCTCACCCGAGCAGGTACGAGTGCTTCCCATCTCCGAAAAGCTCAGCGACGCCGCCGAAGAGCTGCGAGCCCGCCTTGCAGCGGCTAAGATCCGAGTCACCTTGGACAACAACGCCGACAAGATAGGTGCCAAGATCCGCAATGCGCGTCTTGATCGTGTGCCTTATATGCTGGTCGTAGGCCAACGTGAGGCCGAAAATGGCGAAGTCTCCGTGCGACACCGCGATACCGATCTCATCGGAACGATGTCCATAGATGCCTTTGTAGAAGGAATCACCAAAGAGGTCAATGAGCGTCACATCGCCCCTATCTTTAAGAGCTCCGTAGAATCCTAATTTATAATCATAACAACTCTCTGCTAGGGGTGAGCAGTACACGCTAACCCCATGCAATTACCAAAACACCAATATCAATCACAGTGTCAGCTCCTATTAAAAAGAAATCATCCGGCAACAAGAACCGCCGTGACCAACAGCGCACCCAGCAAGTGCGCGTCAATGACCGCATCCGTGCGCCCAAGGTGCGTGTCGTTACAGCCAGGGGTGATCAACTCGGGGTCATGACAACGCGCGAAGCCTTGGCTCGTGCCAAAGAAATCGGTCTTGATCTCGTCGAAGTTGCCCCCACTGCTGACCCTCCCGTTTGCCGTATTATTGACTATGGAAAGTACAAGTACCTCCAAGCCAAGCTGCAAAAGACCAATAAGGCAAAAACTGTAAAGATGAAAGAAATCAAGCTGCGCATCGGCACCGATGTCAATGATTACAATGTCAAGATGGCACGCAGCGAGCAGTTCTTGGATCATGGACACAAGGTGCGCTTTCAGCTGCGCTTCCGTGGACGCGAGAACGCGCATCACAATCTTGGGCTCGAGATGATGGCCAAGGTTGTCGAGGATCTCAAAACGATGGCTGCCGTTGATCAGGCTGCAAAGCTCGGTGGGAATACGGTAAATATGGTGCTTACGCCACTCCCAGAAAATCAGCGTGTGCGTAAGTTTAAGAAATATCAGGAAGACGACTTTGATGTCAACTCTGAGGCCTATGATGCCGAAGATGATGATGCAGGGGATCTTATCCAGGTATTTTAGGCTCAAGCAGCTTATAATATAGCAACAGTTTAAAGAGCATCCCTATACTCAAATGGGCGTACCATTTGAGTATAGGGATGTTTGTGATTCTGATCGAAGACAGAGCTCCGCGTCATAGTCGCAGTGTCAAAGCCAAGCTTTTGTACGCACCCTTTGCGGCATTAGCTGTCGCTAGGGTGATCATTACAAATTACTATACATCTATCTCACTACAAGCGCGTGCATATTCCTCCTGGCTAGGCAAGACGCATTTTTCCCGCGTGGGGAACTCTAAATCAAAGAGATCAACCTCCTCTTGCGTTATCTCAAAGACAGAAGAAAACTGGGCATAGCCCGCCGCCTCACTCAATGACCCTGCGCGTAATTCTAGAGCCTGCAAGCCCGTATAAAACTCCCCATCCGGCATCGCTATACCATAGACCTTGCCCCCGACAAAACCATAGGGCTGATAATGATAGGGATAGCCAAGGATAATCACACGGCTAAAGCCCAGCTCGCGAGCCCTCTCCAACGAGGTCGCAATGAGCTGACGACCCAGCCCTTGCCTGTGCCTTGTGGGATCAATGAACACAGGTCCTAGCGTGATACAATCCACGCGTGGACCATCGGGGCGCACGATGCAAGAGCGCGTGTAATAAACTGCTCCTAGCAGCTCGCCATCTTCCTCAATGACAAGGCTCAACTCGGGTATCGTATCGGGATGCTCGCGCAGGACATGAACAACATAATGCTCGTGTGCGCCGGGGATATAGAGATTCCAAAAGGCGTCGCGTGCGATTTCTTCAAGGCGGCGCTGATCGCGTTTTTCTTCGAGACGTACGGTGATAGTCATAAATTGCAGCTTATTAAATAATCATTGTCGCGGACCGGGCCCGGCCCCCTTACCATCGGGGCCGGGGCGCGTCAAGTCGATCCAGAGGCTATCGAGAGGCACTCGTTAACAATGATTGAAGGCTAAGCGCATAATTGATGCTTGATCAAGCATATTTTTTTCGATAGAATAAAGCCATGTCCTTTTTCCGTCCTCGCTTTATCGCTTTGTTCCTCACCTATGTCATGTGCACAGCAGCCGCCTACGGAGTCACGATGGCCAAGAAAACGCCAGATGGCAAATGGGCCTATGTGCTCCTCGCAGATGGCTTTGACTACCCTGTAGGCAAACCCGACGCGAAGGGCTACTACAAGGCTCGTGGCATACGCTTCAAAACCCCCCGCCATCTCGGGGAAGACTGGAATGGCAATGGAGGAGGCAACACCGATCTGGGCCACCCTGTCTACACCATAGGTCATGGTCTTGTCACCTATGCCGCCGACGCCAAGGGCCGCTGGGGGAAGAATGTTATCGTGCGCCACGCCTTCCGCGATCCGCGCACCAATCGTATTCTCTGCGTGCAAACCCTCTACAGCCATCTTGATAAAATCACCGTCAGGCTCGGGCAGCTCGTCAAGCGCGGTGATCAGGTCGGTACAATTGGAACCAACAATGGCATGTATCCCGCCCACCTCCACGCGGAGCTCCACTACAATGTGCTCGTCAACTGCGGTCAGCAGGGCATAGCCAAAACACCGCGCAACTACGGACACCTCACGAATTTCATCAAGGCCTACCGCAAGCTGCGCATTGAAAACAAGTGGGTCAGAGTACCCATCGGTGGCTTCATCCCCTACAAAAACACCATCGGTCTCTGATCATACCATGACGCGCCGCCTCTGCCTCTTTGGAGGAAGCTTTGATCCCGTGCATGCGGGACATCTCCACCTCGCCTGCGCCGCGCGAGAGGCAGCGCAGCTCGATGAGCTCATCTTCTTACCTGCCGCGCGATCGCCCTTCAAGTGCGATAGTGAGAGTTTTTTTAGCAACGAGCAGCGCGTCGCGTTGCTGCGTAGCATGACACGCGAGCTCAGCTGGGCGAGCATCTCCGAGCTCGACTTGAAGCTCCCGCCCCCGAGCTGGTCTTGGCGCATCGTAGAGCACATGCGCGCGGCACAGCCCCATAGCGAGCTCTACTGGCTCATGGGGACAGATCAATGGGAGCAGCTCCACCGCTGGGCTCGCTACGACTATCTATGCGAGCAGCTCACCTTCCTCGTCTACCATAGACAAAATGCCCCCCAGCCCCGCGAGCAGGCACGAGCCATCTTCCTTGAGGGCGACCACCCCGCCTCCTCCTCTGAGCTGCGCGACTGCTTCCTGCATGACCAGCCCATACCCGAGGGATGGATGGATGAGGCGAGCCTTGCCCTTGCACGCAGCTATCAATCAAAGCCCTCCCCTTAAGTACTATGACCTACCTTGAGCATTTCAGATTTGCGAGCCCTGACCAAGAAGGTGCCTTTTTCCTGCAAAAGCACGCGAGCTACCACGAGAGTTTTTACCCCTTTGGGCTCTTTCCGAGAAAGGAGCTTGAGCATCTGAGCTTCTCCCCCATTACCGTCTTTTGCGGAGGCAATGGCAGCGGCAAGACCAGTGCCCTCAACATCATCGCGGAGTACCTTGAGCTCAAGCGCAGCACGCTCTTCAATCAGACCGAGTTCTTCCCCCACTACGTCGATCTCTGCTCCGCGCTGGTCAGCAAAGAAGAATACGATCAGGGCGAGATCATCACCAGTGACGATGTCTTTGACTACGTGCTCAACCTACGCAGCATCAACGAAGGCGTGACACGCAGCCGCAACAACCTCGCGCGCGAGTACACCAAGATGCGCTATAATAAATTTGACAAACTGCGCTCCCTCGACGACTACGAAGAGCTCAAGAAATCCAATGCCAGCAAGGGTAGAACCCTCTCCCAGTACGTACGCGGGCGCAGCGTGTCCGCGGTGCGCGAATGCTCGAATGGCGAGAGCGCCTTTCGCTACTTTGTCGAGAAATTCCAAGACAACGGGCTCTACCTCCTCGATGAGCCCGAGAACAGCCTCTCCCCACGCCGTCAAATCGAGCTCGTAAAGCTCATTGAGGACAGCGTGCGCTACTTCAACTGCCAATTCATCATCGCCAGCCATTCCCCCTTCTTTCTCTCGCTCCAAGGGGCGCGCATCTATGACTTTGACAGCGAGCCTGTGCGCACGCGTCAGTGGACGGAGCTAGAGACTGTACGCGCGTATTACGACTTCTTTCGTGAGCGCGAGGGGGAGTTCTGAGCGTCGTGGAGTCGCTCTCTCATCGTGCAAAGCCCGCAATCCAGGTCATCTGCTCCGGCTCAAAGGGCTTCATCGCCTCACTGAGTTCGAGAGGGAAGAGACTATACGCACCCACGCGCATGATCTCTGCTGAGCCCACAAGCAGATGACCGTAGCTATCCCACAGCTTCACGTACTCCAATGCACCCTGCGCATTCGCATAATGGACAATGACGTGAAAGAGCCTTTCATGCGCGGCTCCCTCCTTCTCGTTTTCAAAGGGCTTGACCGTCCAGTAGTGCATACATGAACTGGGCTCATGGTATGAATGTGTCGTGAGCAGCTCCATCGCCTCGAGGAATTTCTCCGTATCTTCAATAAGCCCCTCCATCATCCAGAGCACATCGCCATGCACAGGCACGCCAAGGCCTGAGGGCTCTTTGATAAAGCCGCCATAATTGCAGTAGTAGCAAGGTGAGAGTGCTTGCAATCTCTGCTGTATTTGCTCTGATACATCCCCATAAACCGTGCAACGCTCAATGGTCGCACAGCGTGCAAAATCCTCCGCGAGCTCCTCCCATGCATCGAGATGGCGCAGTGCAGCCTCCTCATCGCGGTAACAATCTAGATCTGTATAGCCTACTCCCGACTGGTCCAGACACCACCAATAGGTAAGTGTGCCCACCTCGCTGCGTGCTCGCATCACGAGCTCGGAGAGAATATGATTAAACTCCTCATGATCCGTGATCTTCCCCTCAATTTTCCAAATGACAGCTTGTTCTAGTTTTGTGGTCATCCCTTTATTAAAAATCTAACCTGAGTAATAATCAATCTAAATTATTACTTTGGCGATAGTTAATATAACTGATTGCAGGATTCGGGCAAATGGATATATCTGAATATCAAAGCTTCCTTTTGTTGGGTGAGATTAACTTGATTAGATAGAGTCTGTTAAGGAGTAAATGGAATACAGTCTGCGGTTGAGCAGGTAGAGACGAAGCAAGCGAGAGACACTTCTCGAATGATCCTGCGAAGCAGTATGCTGAGGGTGCGGAGCTAGGCAGCCTATTCTCAGCCTTTTGCTTCATCTCAAATGGGCATGTAATTTGTGCCAGACGACGATTTGATGGGATCTAGCTAAGTACGCAAGCTGTTGTTACTGCATCGCCCTATGCCAAAGCAAGAATCCGTGATTCATCGCGACTAGCTATGGATCTACGATTTTGACCCAGTGGCTTATTTTTTGGAAAATCCCTAGGTCATCAATTGTCAAGAAGAGTTACACCCACAGCACCGATAGCGCACTTCGTGGAACTCATAGTATCTGCATGCTTATTTACTAGCGTGCAGTTGACGCGCACGATGCAGTACAGGGGCGAGTTGCTCGCGGAGCTGTTCTGCCGCGTTGATATCGCGCTTGGCTTGGGTGCTGGTGCGTCCGACTTGCTCAGACTTGTGGTAGCGCTCCCATTCCAGTATGAGGCAGTTTTCTATAGCAACGATGCGTTGGTTGATAAAGGTGTTGAACTGCTCGTTGACCTGTTGATGCCACTCGTAGAGTCGCTTTGTGATCGTATCGCGACCACTGCTGCGCCACTGCGGGGCTACATCCATGTAGCTGTACTTCTTGTCCATGATCCCGAGTACTTTACGGCTGTTGAGCTCTCCAAGTGCGAAGGGGGAGCAGTTGAGCGCTACGTTGACCCAGGCTTCGAGGATGGAGTTTACGAGGTCTTTTTCTATGTCTGCGGCAGAGCGGCGTTGGAGGATTTGGGCGCAGGCGGCGATTTTCTCCTTCTCTAGGGTGGTGAGCTCGCAGTATTTTTCGGGGGCGAGCACATGTGTTTCTTGCTCAGCGGCGACCTCGGCAAGGTCGTTCTCGAGCTTGACGCGTATGCGATTGAGCTCCTCGCCTGTGCGCTTGTGCTCCAGCCATTCCTTGGGGAAGTAGCCGTCTACCTCAATGTTGAGGATCTGATCGAGACGACGATTGAGATTGTCCTTGGCCTCATCGGCGAGGTACTTGCTGCGCAGGCGTGCATCCATGAGATTCTGCGTCTCAATGGCTTCGCGTAGGCGAGCCTTGTCGAGTAGCATTTTTATCTGACTCTCCATGAGGTGAAGGTGGGAGAGGTGATTCTCCGCGCCTTCTTGCTGCACTTTGAGGCGCATGTCGATCTCCTCAAGTGTCTTGTGGAGGTGGTCTAGCGAGTTTTTCTCCAAGACTTGATCACTATCACTCAAGTCATTGAGAATGTCTGACTCAAGCTCCACGAGATGTGACTCATGGGAGTGTATATCGCTATTGGGGATGACTTGGCTGCCCTGGGTGATTTTTTGCTCCAGCTGCCACCATGCCAAGCCTGCGTTGACCGAGCTGCTGGGAATGATCTTTCTGAGGATGTCTAAGAGATTCTTTTGCGTGTTGTGCTGCTGGAGCATCTGCTGCATATTAAGTCCTTGTCTTCCCTCCCAGAACTGTGCCTCAATGCGATTCTGCACGACGCGTATGGGGCGAGGTGAGAGCTCCATGGCCTGCTTGAGGTAGCGGCTCGTGTCGGGGGTGAGAGCTGCAAAGCTGCTCTGGACCAGCAGGAAGTAGTCTGCATTTTGATTCATCCATGCATGGAGCTTCTCATCGTGCCAGTTGGAGTTGAGCCCATCCATACCAGGCATGTCGATGAGGGCAATGCCCGACTGGAGAAGTGTCGCCTCGGGCTCAACGAGAAAGATGGCTGCGCAGCGTGCCTGTGTGCGCCCCTGTGCCCATGCCTCAAGAGTGCTGGAGGTGAGCGGGCGACGATCAAGGGTCACTTTGCGATTGAAGTTATCCTTTTCTATGCCTCGGAGGTGGTCGATGACGAGCTCAAAGAGCTCCTGTTCATCAAGCTCATGCGCGGCTTTTGGGGAAAAGAGCTCAATGCGCTCCGTGCCATCATTGCTCGCAAGCACGATGAGGGGGAGTCGCGTGGTCTCAATGCCGAGCTGCGTCGCGCATAGTTCACGACGCGCAAGGCAGTTGCTGAGAGTGGATTTGCCACTCTTCACCGAGCCTATGGTTGCCATGAGGATGAGCTTGGACTTGAAGCGGTGGATACTTCGCTGGAGTTCGCGTGCACTACGCATCGCTATCTTCTGAAGCTCAGGAGAAGGTGTGGGGATACCTTCCAAGCGATTGATGTAGGTCTGGCTTTCGGCTAAGAGGTTTTTGAGAGCTTCTTGCATGGGGAGATCATACACAGCTAGATAGCAGATGACAAGTATATTTCCCCTAGTTAGCTGCAAATGTGTGTCTTAATGTTGATATGAGGGCGAGATTTTGCTTATCCTTCTCTTAGAGCTTTTCTATCGTTCCCATGAGTTGAGGGCTGGCGTGGCTGCTGAGGTCGGTGAGCATCCAGAGAAAAGGGCGATTGATGGTCAGACTGTTTTCTGCCTCTATGCTCCTTGCACTCGCGCTGTTGCTCTCCTTCTCGGGGCTGGCGATGACTTGGAAGTTGAATACCTGCCAGACATCTTGGAGGGCGCAGGGCGCGCTGCTGAGCTGGGGGAAGGCATTTGTCGTACCAAAGAGGCTGGGGAGTCCGAGTTGAATGATCAGTGACTTTTGAGATTCGCGCAGGGGGTGGATTTGAAAGCTGGGGAGGCGCAGCTCCACTTCGCGTGGCTGAGTGCTCGCAAGCTGGGTCCGTATGGTGCTGAGCTGCTCCGTGGTGAGTTCATTGAGGAAGGGGCGCAGCTTTGAGACCTTGGGCATGAGCAGCAGCAGGCAAGTGCGTGCGTACTGCGGGTCGGTGAGCTTGCTCTCAAAGAAGAGTGCGACGGCTATGTATTCGGCAGTATCGAGATAGCGTAGGGGGGCATTCATTTGCAGTGTATTGACGCTATATGAGCCTGTGCTGCTATTCTCATCGTAGAAGGAGATGGGCTTGTGCTCTTCGTTGTGCATGGGATGCAGCCAAGGGTAGGCAGCACTCAGCGCGGTCAGTGAGGTGAGCTTTGTATCCTCACTGAGGTCGGAGGTGGAGAGGGGCAGCTGGATATCGCCCTTGCTGTTGACCGCTGTCCAGTTATTAATAATTCGCAGTGCTTGAACTTTATCACTAGAGAAGGGGATACGGGGGAGTTCGCTAGTGTATTTATTGGCTACAAGAGGGAGTGCTATGTCGGTGAGCGTTAAGACGAGACCAGCGGGGGTATTGGTGGCATTTTCGCTCTGTATGATGCTACCGCTGCTCGCAAGCAACTCTTGGATGCGAGCTGCCTGTGATTCTCCGACGAGTGGCAGCCATTGGCTCAGTAGCATGTTGACGGCGAGGGGGGAAAAAACGATATTCTTTTTCTGTAGATCGTGTAACTGGAGCTTGAGGCAGCGAAGCGCAAGCTCATCGCTCTGGACTCCTTGCTTGGGAAGGGGGATTTCGGGCTCTGTGATGGTGGTGTTTGACTGTTTCCAGAATAGTAAGGAATCCCAGCCTAGCTTGAATGCCCCATCTTTATAGTTGAGCTGAAGGAGGACACCGATGCAGCAGATGAGGATGAAGATGGCAAAGAAGCTTTGGAATAATTTCATGATGAGTGTGCAGGGTGTGATAGTTTAGAGATAGAAGGAGAGCTTGTTGTCCAGATCGCTGCTTTCTGAGACGCGGTAGCGCTCGTCGAGCTCTATGCTGATACGTGAGCCTAGCGAGTTGCGGAAGGTGATGTGGACGGGGAGCGTACCGGAGTGCTCAAGGAGACTTGTTTTGATGTAATCTAGGTCTTGCTTGGTATGACGCGCTGTGTTGAGCACGATTTCGTAGTACTGTCTGACCTTGGGCGCGTTGCGCTTGCGCGTGTTGATGAGGTCGAGCATTCCTGCCGAGACTTTCTTGCCGCCAGAGCGTTCATCAAGGCTGATACGCACGCGGGTACGTACAAAATTGCCGACTTGCAGCGTGCCCTCATTGGCGGCGCTCTTGGTGTAGGAGTCGCCCCAGAGCAGAGCCTCAGTGGTGCCGGTGAAGTCTTCGAGGGTGATGAGGGCGAATTTTTGCCCGCTCTTGCTCATCTTGATCTCGACGGAGCGCAGCATGCCTGCCATCTCGTGGCGAGCATTCATCTCCTCGGTGCTCATGTCAAGGAGGCTGCCGATGCGCGTATAGCGCTCGTGGTCGATGATACCACGCATGCTATCCAGTGGGTGTCCTGTAAAGTAGGCTCCTGTGTAGTCTTTTTCTGACTGGAGGCGCTCTTCCTTGGGCCATTCGGGG
>CAYJJA010000049.1:0-17184 GCA_964370355.1 uncultured Akkermansia sp.
TCAAAGGAGCAGGGCGTGGGCTCTAGGGGGGAGGTGTATTCCTTGATGGCGATCTTGCCATCATTCTTGACGCTGATCATGTTCGCACGAGGCAGCTCGTGTACATCGTCGCTATCGACCTCCATGACGCTCATGAGTGGCACGCGCTCACTGGCAACAGCGAGGTACTCGTCATTGAGAATGTAGTGACAGGGGCGTATACCATGTGGGTCGCGCAGGCAGAAGAAGTCGCCATTGCCCACTGCCCCCATCCCAGGCCTGTGATGCCTTGCCGATGATGTCGTACATGTCGAGGCGTTGCGAGATCTGATGAGGTATGTCCTTGCCCGAGATGTCGGAGCGCAGCTCGCGGTAGATGTCGGTATGAGCCTCATCGAGGTAGTAGCCTATCTCCTCGAGTACGGACTGTGTGTCTGTGCCAAAGATGGGGTGCTGCCCGCGATTGATGAGTCGCTGATTGAGCTCGGGCGTGTTGGTCATGTTGAAATTCCCCAAGACCATGAGTGTGCGCGTTGACCAGTTCGTCCGGCGCACGTAGGGATGGCAGCTGCCCTCGTCAAAGAGGCCACTCGTGCCATAGCGCAGATGTCCCATGAGGATCTCTCCGCCAAAGTTGAAGTGATGCTTGTAGCTATCGGCATCTTCGGGCAGCACCTCGCCGCGCTCGCGCATGTGGCGCAGGTTGCGCTGCTGGCCATTAAAGATGTTACCCAGTGCATTGGGCTTGGCGTTGCGCTGGCGAAAGAGGTAGGGCTGCCCTATGGGCATGTTGAGCTTGATGCAGCCTATGCCCGCGCCATCTTGTCCGCGGTTGTGCTGCTTTTCCATCAGGAGGAAAAGCTTGTTGAACGCCCAGTCGGCAGAGCCGTATTTCTCGACAAAGTAAGACAGGGGCTTGAGGAGGCGTATGGCTGCGACACCGCACTCATGCTGAATGAGATCTGACATGTTGGAGTCTTTGTATAATAGAGGAGTGTGCTTATTGTGCCACGGTGACGGTGACACCCTTGCCCTCGCGCAGTGTGCCGATGACGACGCCACCAGGTCCTGCCTTGAGTGCTTGGTCTACATCCTCGGGCTTGACGATGCTCACCCAGCCAATGCCCATGTTGAAGGTGTTGAAGCGGTCTTGCTCATCGGCGTGCTCGAGGATTTTCTGCGCGGGCACGTTGTCCCAGTAGGGTATTGTAAGGTCAACACCGCGCTCTCCGAGGAAGCGCTCCAAGTTCTCAGGAAGCCCTCCACCCGTGATGTGGGCATAGGCCTTGGGGGTCACACTCATCGCACGCATATCGGTGACGACATCATAGTAGAGGCGCGTAGGCGCGAGTAGATCGCGTAGCTCCTGCTCGCAGAGTACATCAGGCTGCTGCTTGAGCACGCGGCGTACAAGACTCCAGCCATTCGCATGGAAGCCATCGCTCGGGTAGCCGATGAAGACATCGCCGACGCTCAGTGTGCTGGGGTCAATCATGTCACTCTTCTCAACGCATCCTATGCAAAAGCCTGCCATCTCGACGAGCTGCTCAGGGACGACTCCGGGCATCTCTGCCGTCTCGCCTCCCGCGAGGATACACTTGCAGCTCTCTAGGTAGTCGCACATACCCGCGACGAGGCGGGTGATGCGGGGACGCTCCTTCTCTAGGCTAGAGATACCGAGGTAGTCGAGGAAGAGTAGGGGATCGCCACCAGTTGTCAGAATGTCATTGACATTCATCGCGACGAGATCCTTGCCCGCGACCTCAAGCATATCGAGGTCAAAGAGAATCTCCGTCTTGGTGCCTACGCCATCCGTACCTGTGACGATGACGGGCTCTTTATAAGAGGATAGGTCATAGGCCGCGGCAAAAAGACCGAAGGCGTTGCACAGTTGGCGTGCCTGTTGTGTTCTCTTGACATGTGCGCTTATATCAGAGACGAAGGACTGCGCCTCAATGGTGTCGACGCCGGATTGTTTGTACGTGAGCTTGCCAGACATAGATAAGTTTGCATAAAAATGCGTAGCTATGATACCTGACACTTTGCCTTTTGGCAAGCCGTATTTTTTATCCCCATGTCAGAGTCTTCACTAGGAGACCACTCGGAGATGCCAAGATCACGCATCTCCTCGAGTGTAGCTGAGGACTTGAATCAATGCAGGGAGCTCTATGCGCGTTTCTACGCCGCATCCCCATATGCTTGATTCATTCCTTTGGCTGGGGTTATTACTTTGGCAGGGGGTCATGCAGCAACAGCGGCTTGCGTACTTGATTTGCTAGAGCCTATCAAGCTATTAATTGCTCACTGTGATGTAGCTGCGCGTCGCCTCGGGGCGTAGTAAGTGGCGCAGCAGCTCGTTGACCTCAGCATGTGTGGTGCTGCGGAGGCGCTCGGGTAGTGTGAGGCTGTGCTCGCTGGGTAGACCAAGGAGGCTGTCGAGGGCGAGCTGCTCACAGATGTGGGATTGGGATTGGATGAGCATCTGATGCTCGGCGAGCGCGAGACCTCGCGTGCGCTCAAAGATGTCTTTGGGCATGCCGTGCTCGTAGAGCTCGCGGAGAGAGTCATCGAGGGCTTGGCGAGCCTCTCCGAGCTGCTGGGGGGAGGTGCCTAGGTAGAAGTAGAGACAGCCCACATCCACGCCCTTGAGGCTAGTCGCGGTGGCGTAGTAGGCGAGTGCGCGCTTTTCGCGTAGCTCTGTAAAGATGGGCCCTGCCATGTCGCGCAGCCATTCGAGGATGAGGTCCATGGCTGTATCTTGCTCCGAGTCTACAGCTAGCCCAGGCAGGGCTAGGACGAGTACGGCCTGTTCTTTGTCGAGTGCTTTATGGAGCTCACCTGCCTTTTGCGGGGGGGTGCTGCTGCGCGTGACGGGACTGCCTGTGGGGAGTGTGAGCAGGGCGCGCTCCACCTGATCATGGGTGTCGTGGGGGATATCCCCTGTGACGCTCATGACCATATTGCGCCCACAGAAGAGGCGTGCATATTGCTTGAGCACGTCGTGGCGCGTCAGACTATTGACGCTCTCGACGCTGCCGTCGGGTACTAGTCCATAGCTGGTCTCGCCAAAGCAGTGTGAGCGCAAGCAGCGGAAGGCGTAGGCGAGCGGGTCTTGCTCTGCGTCGAGGATGTCGGCGATTATGGCTTGCTTTTCTGTGTTGATGCTATCTTCTTCAAAGCTGGGGTTGAGTAGGATGTCGGCGAGGATATCAAGGGTCTTCTCAAAGTGCTCGCTTAGGCATTGGAGGTCGATTAGGATGCTGTTGTTGCCCGCATTGCTGTTGATGGGCGAGCCACAATTCTCTAGCCCTTCGGCGATGTCGCGCGAGGCGCGTGTGAGTGTGCCTTTGAGGAGGCATTCGGCGAGGAGCTGGTTGACTCCCGCCTGTGCCGCGCACTCTGATGCGCAGCCTGCACCGATGGCGAGGGCGATGTGGATGATGGGTAGACTCGCATCGGGGCGTGTGACGAGCCGCAGTCCGTTGCTGAGCTCGTGGGTGCTGAGGGTTGCCTGTGTCGTGCTGCTGGTAGAGGGGTCAACTTGGGGGTTGGTGCCTAGAGGGTCTATGCTGATTTCACAGAGCTTTTGCGGGATGAAGTAGGTCTTGATGACGCGCACGAGATCGCTCGCGCTTACTTGTGTGAGGGCTTGTTCCCATTCCTCAGAGAGCTTCAGATTGCGACTCTGATGCCATGAAATGCCCAAGGCATTGGCGCGTCCATGCACGCTTGAGAGACCGCGCAGGCGGGCGAGTTTGAGCTGGGTCAGGGCGCGTTGGAGTGCTTGCTCAAAGCCCGATTGCTCAGCGAGCTCTGCTAGATAGGCGAGCAGCTCATCACGCAGCTCATCGCGCGTATCGCGCTCGCAGTCCGCCTCGATGATAAAGGCACTCTCAGATTCTCTATCTGCGATGACGCTACAAGATACGTCGTGGGCGAGTCCTTTGTCGTCATGAAAGAGGGCATGCAGCCATGCCGAGCGTCCTGAGCCGAGTATGGAGCTCAGCAGTGCCAGAGCGGGGGTGTCGGGATGAGTGGCGGGAGGGGTGCGCCAGGCGAGTATGAGGGTGCTGGTGGGCTGGGCGAATTCGCGGCGATGGCGACGCGCGCCCCACTGGCGTGGCTCTGGGGAGATGGAGGGGGTGGGGGAGTGGTGAGTCGTGAGCTGCTCTTGCAGGGCGTCTAGCTGCTGGATGAAGGCTGCTTCATCGACGATGCCTCCCCCGCTGCTGCATACGATGAAGCTATTCTCGGGAGTGTAGCGTCGCTGGTGGTACTCAAGCATTTGCTCGTAGCTAAGAGCGTCAAAGAGCTGGGGGTGCCCGATGACTGGGAGACGGCGTGGGTGGGCATGATAGAGTGTCTCGATGAGCGCTCGGTAGCTGATATCACTGGGGTTATCATCATACATGGCCATCTCGCGGCGTATGACCTCGCGCTCGCGCTCCCATTCATCGCGAGGGAAGGTGGGGAAAAAGACAAGCTCGTGGAGGATGTGGAGGAACTCTGACCAGTGCTGTGCAGGCCCATCAATGTGATAGACCGTGCGATCCGTACTCGTGTAGGCATTCCACTGACCGCCTAGCGAGGAGACGCGCTGCGCAAGCTGCGTGGCATCGTAGCTACGCGTGCCTTTAAAGACCATATGCTCAAGCAGGTGAGAGAGTCCCGATCCTAGATGGGGAGCCTCGTGGATGGAGCCCGTGCGAACCCAGAATTGGAGAGAGAGGATGGGGGTGTCCCCCTGCTGTTGGAATAAGGTCGTGAGTCCCTTGCTATTGAGATGCGTTTGCGCCTGCATGGGGGGGATTATGCCATTTTGTGAGGCATAAGACAAGAAAAGCTTCTGCCTCTATATGAGAAGGATAGTGATCTGATGATAGCTCATGGGGCGGGTCTGCACATTTCGACATGTTAGAGTGATGAGGTAATAGGCGCGATTTTCCCTCCTCGCTCCTAGAAAGGGCTTCAAGAAAGGGCTTCATTCCCCTCGGAGTCGCTCTTCGAGCTGCGCGTAGGCGGTCGCGCCCAATGATTCGGGGTCAAGTCTTGATCCCCTCTGACTGACGCGCAATGCGAGCCCATCAGGCGTAAAATAGATAGAGCGAAAGTAGAGAGTCTCTTGAATCAACTCCGCATAGCCGCCGACAGGTACAGAGCAGTCCGCTTGTAAATGGCGTAAAAAACTCCGCTCGCAGCGCACACATAGCTCACTGCTCTCGTCATTAATCGCGGCAATGAGCTTTCGCATGCGATGATCATCGCGGCGTATCTCGACCGCAATGGCCCCCTGACCCAGTGCGGGCATAAAGGAGCTCAGCGATAGATTGACAAAAGAGAGTTTCTTGCCCTCGACCTCGATTTGATCCTGATGGTAGCCGAGACGATTGAGCCCAGCTCGCGCCAAGATGATCGCTGTCATCTCCTCACTCTCTGCGAGCTTGCGCAGGCGCGTCTGCACATTCCCTCGAATACTGACACATCGAGCACGTCCCCCCCAGTAGCTCTCCGCCATGCGTACGCGACGCACGCTACTTGTCCCAATCACGAGATTGTTCACATCTGCCCCCTGCTTGATCACCAACACGTCATTGATCATCTCACGAGGGAGTATAGCCGCTATCTCAAATCGCTCATCTAGCGTTCCGGGCATATCCTTGAGACTATGCACGGCGCAATCTATCTCGCCGGCAGCTAGAGCTTCTTCCAAGGCGGCTATAAAGACGCCCTTGTCCTGAGTCTGCGTCGCACGGTTCACCTCACAGAGGGCTATATCCTGTCTTTGGTCGCCAGCAGTCATGATGATGCGACGCTCCATCGAGAGCTCGGGCTGGAGGGCTTGGAGGGCTTGCTCTACCAACTGCGTCTGACATTGCGCCAAATTGCTGCCGCGCGTCCCGAGGATGATCTGTTCTTTCATGGGGCTATCTTACCGACTTTTTGTGCATCTTCAAGCCTGAAGGCAGGCTTTGGCCATTACTTAGCAAAATTTAAGGCTGCTAGAGGGGAGCTTCTTCAATTTTGTTTGATCCTTTCGCTTGACTGTGCTAGACTGTGCGCATGAAGTTTCTGATCACGGCAGGTCCTACGCGTGAGGCTCTTGACCCTGTGCGCTACCTGACGAATCGCTCCTCGGGGCGCATGGGCTACGCGCTCGCAGGTGCTGCTATTCACGAGGGGCATGAGGTCATCCTTATCTCAGGCCCTACGACTCTGGATATCCCTGCGGGTGTAGACTTTATCTCCGTAGAGTCCGCCCAAGACATGTATGAGGCTGTGCGTGATATGTGCAAGCACGCCGATATCGCCATCCTCTGCGCGGCTGTCGCGGACTACCGCCCCGTGAGCTATTGTGATCAAAAAATTAAAAAGCACAATGACACGCTCACCCTAGAGCTCGAGCGCACGCCTGACATCCTCGGCAGCATGCGTGAGGTATTCTGCTACAAGGGGGTGCTCGTGGGCTTTGCCGCAGAGACGCAGAGTATTGTCAGCTACGCCCGTCAAAAGCTCCAGAAAAAGCAATGTGACATCATCGTGGCCAACGATGTCTCGCAAGCTGATATAGGCTTTGATAGCCGTGAGAATGAGGTGACGCTCGTCTACCCTGACCGCGAGGAGCATCTCCCACGCGATAGCAAAGAACAAATTGCGATGCGCATCATCGAGCACGCCCTGCTATTACACTTATGAAGGTCACCCTTGAGATGCTGGGCTGGAATGAGGGCTTTCGCAGCAGCTTTGAGCTTCTCAAGGCGCAAAACCCGCATTGGTACCCCGCTCGCATCATACGCGAAACCAAGATCAATTACACCGTCATTGCCAAGGGCAAGGGAGACCATGAGGTCGTACTCGCGGGCAAGCTCTGGCATGATGCGATCAATGACGCAGATCTGCCCAGTGTCGGTGACTGGGTGGCTGTGGATCCCGGTCAGGGTGTTGATCTGCCAGTCATTCGCGCCTTGCTGCCTCGCAAGACCTGCTTCTCACGCAAAGCACCCGGGCGCAGCAGTGCCCAGCAGGTCATTGGCACCAATATTGATATCGTCGTCATCGTCACCGACGCGCTCTCCGATCACAACCCACGCCGTATTGAGCGCTACCTCGCCCTCGTGCGCAAGAGTGGTGCTAGGCCCATCGTGCTGCTCAACAAGCAGGATCAGACCCCCGACGATGTCATGCAGGCAGCCATCGCCGAGCTGCAAGCTCTCGATGCCGAGCTAGAGATCTACCCCGTCGTCGCTCTCTGGAAAAAGGGCTACCCGCGCCACCTCCGACGCGTCCCCAAGGGGACGACGATGACCGTCGTCGGCTCGTCAGGTGTGGGCAAGAGCACCTTTGTCAATTCGCTGCTGGGTGACACCTGGCTAGAGACAGGCGAGGTCAATGATGTCACAGGTAAGGGACGTCACACCACCGTCACTCGCGAGCTCGTCGTGCTGGCAGGTGGAGGAGTACTCATCGACAATCCCGGTATGCGCGAGATCCACATGTGGACGGATGCCGACACGCTGCGGGCTCAGTTTGACGATCTCACTGAGCTCAGCTATCAGTGCAGGTTTGCCGACTGCTCGCACCAGAAAGACGCGGGCTGCGCCATACGCGCTGCCTTGGAGTCGGGTGAGCTTTCTGCGGAGCGCTACGAGCACTTTCTTCATCTTGAGGAGGAGGTCGCCGAGCTTGAGCGTATGACAGAGAAGAGGCGTATGACTCTCGAGCGCGTCTCACGTCGTCAAAAGCGCGACACGATGCGCAATAAGCAAGATCTCGAAGATCAGCGACGTCGCAGGAAGCCGCAAGGTAGCTATTGAGCCGTGATATCTGCCCGTAGGGAGAATAATTCGCGTGTGTGGCTTCAATCAAATGATGGTAGTTAACATAATAAAATGAAAGCGTTTTACAAGGCGCACAGTGCTAGCAATTAGATTATTACATTGACAAATATAATCCTCTATGACATTCTAGGGCATCCATGCAGACATTTCTACTCAGTACGCTCAGCCTTGCCGCTCTTGCCTTAGTCGCAACAAGCCTCGCCGATGAGCACCCCGCCTACGCGCCTCCTCAAAGGGAAGCCCCCCAAGGCTGGCGTTATGGGCTGCCTCCCTCTCTGATCACTCCCAGTTTTATACGCTATAGTGCTCAACTACCGAGCGATGCACGCAATGACGACTCTCGCTTTGGTATGCAGCAGGTGGAGATGGAGATCCCCCTGAGCGATCCTCGCAAATCAGGCTACGCCAACTGGCTATTCCTCGCGTCGCTGAACATGTCTTACACGCATATTGACAGCACAGAGCAGTTCACCCTCAAGCATGACGACCTCTGGCGATTCACACTGCCTGTAGGCACGATGCTGCGCCGCGAAAAGGATCGCTTTATGGTCATGCTCTCTCCCTCTTTGGCCTCAGATTTTGAGACACTCAATAGCTCCTTCACATTCGGAGGATTCTTTCTCTACTCACGTGACTACAAGGAAAACTTCAGCTACAGTCTAGGAGCTGGCTATTTCCCACGCTCCTTTCTCTTTGGCTTTGTGCCTTTTGTCAATTTTTCATGGGATATTACACCAGATTGGGTCTTTGCACTTGAGCGCACCTCGCTTGATTTGAGCTACAAGCTCAGTGAGAAGCAGACGCTGAGTGCCTTCATGCGCTACGACGGGGAGTCTTGGACCATCCATACCGAGCGGGGGGCTCGCAATCTCAGCGTCTCTAGCGTCGTGACGGGCCTGCGCTGGGAGTACAACATTGCTCCTCCCAAAGTGCCCAAGCGTCTCATCCGCATGGAGCTAGGCATACCGCTCTATACGGACGTCGATATAGAATATCGTCATGGAGACAATGATTCTGAATTTGATAGTCGCTACAAGCCCACGCTCTTTCTCTCGCTGGGGCTTGATATGAGATTTTAAAAGCACTTCACTGGGCTTGCATTGTTTTTGCTCGCTTTTGCAAGTAAAAACTGCTATAGATAAAACAGGTACTCAAACCACATTCCCACCATTATGGCAATCAAGTTATTCATCCCAGGGCCGACCATCGTGTCGGATGATATGTTGCAGGCAATGAGCGGACCGATGATCGCGCATCGCTCTAAGCTCGCCTCGGAGATCCAGAAGCGTATCTCAGACAACATGCAAAAAGTGCTCTACACCCAAAATCGCATCCTCCTCTCCACCTCATCAGGCTCTGGCCTCATGGAGGGTGCCATACGCAGCTGCACCTCCAAGCGCGCCGCCTGCTTTGCCATCGGTGCTTTTGGTAAGAAGTGGTATCAGATGGCCACAGCCAATGGTATCCCCGCCGACAAGATTGACAGCGTCGCAGGTCAGCCCACCACCCCAGAGATGGTCGACGACGCCCTCTCCACGGGCAAATACGACCTTATCACCGTCACGCACAATGAGACCTCTACGGGCATTCAGAATCCCGTCGAGGAGATAGCCGAGGTCATGAAGAAGTATCCCGACGTCATCTGGTGCGTCGATGCCGTCTCCTCTGCCGCTGGCGCAAAGATTGACACGGACAAGCTGGGTATTGACATCCTCATCACCTCCACACAGAAGGCACTCGCCCTGCCCCCAGGACTTGCCATCTGTGCTATGTCGCAAAAGGCCTATGAGCGCACCGCAGAGGTGCCCCATCGCGGTCTCTACTTTGACCTGCGCACCATCTGGGACTTCATCGACAAGAAGAACTACCAATACACCTCCACGCCCAACCTCTCGCTCATGTACGCTCTTGACGCGCAGCTCAAGCACATCGTCGATGTCGAGGGTATTGAGAATCGCTTTGCACGCCACGAGGAGATGGCTGCCTTTGTCCGCTCATGGGCGGATGAGTACTTTGCGGTCTATTCCAATCGCAATCACCTCTCCAAGACGCTCACCGTCATTGATGCCCGTCCCAAGGGCAGCGAGGAGATGATCTCAGTGCCCGAGCTCAACGCGGCTCTTGCCGAGCGCAACATGCTGCTAGGTGGTGGCTATGGAGATCTCAAGGGCAAGACATTCCGCATCGCGCATATGGGTGAGCTCACCATGCCTGACATGCACGAGATCACCAGTGCTGTCACTGAGGTGCTCAAGCTCTCCTAATTACAAGATTCCCTCTCATAGGAGCTGCGCTTTTTGAACAAAGGCGCAGCTCTTTTTCAAGTATCCAAACCCTTATTACAACAATGTCTCAGCCTTTTTCATTGAATTATCAAGTCATGTACTTCGACACCGACTGCGGTGGCGTCGTGCATAATATAGCCTATCTGCGCTGGATAGAAGAATGTCGTACCAAGATGGCCTTTGCCATAGGCATCGACTTTCTCCGTCTCGCCAATGAGGAGCAGATCTTTACCGTCGTCGTGCGCCACGAGGTTGATTATCACTGCCCCGCCGTCTTTGCCGACGAGGTCGTGACGAGGGGCTATCTTGAGAGTGCCGAGAAGTCTTCGCTCTGGTTCCGCTTTGAGATACGTCGCCTCCGCGATGATAAAAAGCTCGTCAGCGTGCGCCAGCGTCTCGCCCTCGTCCACTCACCCAGCGGTCGCCCGAGGCGCATCCCCGAGTCGTGGAAGGCACATGTCTACACTCCCCCAGCCTAGAATCAGGGGCGTATCTGCCCCTCACCATAGATGACATATTTGTAGCTCGTCAGCTCGTTGAGTGCCATGGGACCACGCGCATGCATCTTTTGCGTGCTAATGCCAATCTCTGCGCCAAAGCCGAATTGAGCGCCATCCGTAAAGGCCGTCGAGGCATTCACATAGACGCAGGCCGCATCAATGCAGCGCGTAAAGTACTGCGCAATGGCAGCATCCTCAGTGATGATAGCCTCGCTATGCTGTGAGCTGTAGCGCGTGATGTGGGCTATGGCCTCTTCTACATCCCACACCGTACGGATGGAGAGCTGGTAATCGAGGAATTCGCGCCCGTAGCTCGCCTCATCCGCTCGCTCCACCAGATGGCGGGGATAGGCTCCTGCGAGCGCGTCCAAGGCGTGCTCGTCAGCATGCAAGCGCAGCTCATGCGCGATGAGACCTGAGCAGATACTGGGCAGATTGGCGAGCTGCGTATGGTGGATGAGCAGGCAATCTAGCGCATTGCACACGCTGACGCGGCGCGTCTTCGCATTCGTCACCACGCGCCCCGCCACAGACGAGTCGGCGGCGGCATCCACGTAGCAATGGCATATCCCAGCCCCCGTCTCGATGACGGGGACACGCGCCTGCTCGCGCACATAGTTGATGAGAGATTGACTGCCACGCGGGATGAGCAGATCTATGAGCCCTACTGCGTGGAGTAGCTCTTGTGTGCTCTCGCGCCCAGGGGGTAGTAGCTGCACCATCTCGGGGCTCAAGCCCTGCTGCTGCAGCACATCGCGTATCAGCGCGACCAGACAAGCATTGGTCTGGTAGGCATCGCTACCGCCCTTGAGCACACAGGTATTGCCACTCTTGAAGCAGAGGCTAAAGACATCGAGACTGACATTGGGACGCGCCTCATAGATCACCGCGATCACGCCAAAGGGCACGCGTCTCTTCTCAATGCGTAGACCATTGGGGCGTACATTCTCAGTGAGAAGCTCTCCCTGCGGGCAGGGGAGCTGCACGAGCTGATCTATACTATCAGCGATCTCATCGAGGCGTGATACATTGAGCAATAGCCTATCGTAGAGCGGATTGTTGCGCTCCATTTCAGCGAGATCGCGTTGATTGGCCGCGAGGATGGGAGCATGCGAGGCGCGTAGGATGGCAGCGAGGCGTGTGAGTGTCGCGTTGATCTGATCTGCGCTGAGCTGAGCCGATGCGCGGCTCGCGTCCTTGCAGCGAACTAAAGATTCTTGTAATGTCATATCAGTGATTCAGATAAAGATAATCATAATGAACGAGCGCGCTATGACCATGCTGACCCGCGAGCAGAGCAGCCTGTGTCGCATCGCAGGATACCTGCCCCAGCGCGATGAGCTCGCCCTGAGAGTCTATCAGGCGCACGACATCCCCCTTCTCGAATTCTCCCTCCACGCGCAAGACTCCTACGGGTAGCAAGCTGCGTGCCTGCTCTCCCCTGAGCGCGTCGCGTGCCTCATCGCTGATGCACAGCACGCCTTTGGCAAAGTCCTCGCTGTGGGCGATCCATTTCTTGCGCGGCGTGATCATCTTCTCACTCGGGGTGAAGCGCGTGCACAGCGTCTCCTCGCGGGCATCGAGTAGGCGTAGCAAAATGTCCTCACGCGTGCCATTGGCGATGATGACCTCAATGCCCTCACTCGCGATCTTGCGCGCGATGCGGTGCTTTGTCAAGATGCCACCTCGCCCGAAGCTTGAGCGTGTGGCAGAAAAATACTCCCCTATCCCTGCATGATCAGGATCGATACGCCGTATCACCTCACTCTCTGCTGCCTGTGGATCACCATTATAGATACCATCCACATTGCTGAGGATGATGAGCTGCTGCGCCTTCATCATGCTCGCCACCAGCCCCGAGAGCTCGTCATTGTCCGTGAACATCAACTCCGTGATAGAGATGGTATCATTCTCATTGACAATGGGCAGCACATCATGTGCGAGCATCACCTCCATGCAGTGCTGCTGATTGAGGTAGTGCTGGCGCGTCGAGAAGCTCTCCTTGGTCGTGAGCACCTGACCACAGGAAATGCTGTAGAGGGAAAAGAGATTGTAATACTCATTGATCAGTCTCGCCTGACCGACCGCCGAGTAGAGCTGACGCGTCGAGACGGCAGAGAGTTTTTTGGGAGGGGCGGGCAGCAGTCCGCGACCCGAGGCGACCGCTCCACTGGAGACAAGGATGATCTCATAGCCACGCTGACGCAGTCGCGCCATTTGGGCGACGAGATCTGCCATGCGGGCACGATCGAGCATCCCATCGGGCTGCGTGAGGACATTGCTACCAATCTTAATAACGAGGCGTTGCATCTGAGCTGTTGGGGTGTTTAGCAGAATTTAATAACGAGTAGAGAACCAACGCTGATGAAGATCCATAGGCTTATGCCAAAGAGCACCGCCTTGAATCCAGCACGCTTGATGGCATCCAGCGAGAGCTGACTGCCTATTAGAAAGAGACACAGGCTCAGGATGTGGTGTGAAGCAATCTCCACCGTATCGGTGAAGAGCTGGGGCAATGGCGTGTAGCTAGCGATGAGCATGGCGAGGACAAAGAGCAGGATGAACCATGGGATGCTGATGCTGCTCTTGCCCTCGCCTTGGCTGGATTTGAAGAGGAAAATGGAGAGGATGGACAGGGGGATAATCCAGAGAGCGCGACTGAGCTTGACAAGCACAGCAATATCGAGTGCCTCCGCGCCATAGCTTTTTGCAGCTCCTACAACAGCACTTGTATCGTGGATGGCGAGTGCAGCCCACATGCCAAAATCGGCTTGCGATAGCTGGAGGTAGTGCCCAATGGAGGGGAAGATGAGCATGCCTATAGCGTTGAGTGAGAAAATAACCGCTAGAGACATAGAGGTCTCATGCGCTTTTGCCTTGATGACTGGAGCGACGGCTGCAATAGCACTGCCTCCGCAGATAGCGGTGCCAGCGGAGATAAGGTAGGCGAGCTTGCTACCTATCTTAAATATCTTGGCAAGAAGATAGCCAGCTAGCATCACCATGCTAATGGAGAGGATGGTCAAGACGAGTCCCTCAGATGAGGCGCGCAGTGAGTCCTCAATGTTAATGCCAAATCCTAGACCTACGACGGCGACCTTGAGCAAGAAAGAAGATGCCTTTGAGCTGCGATTTTTCAAGACAGCCCCGCAGGACAAGGCAAAGACAATGCCAAGGAATAGGGCAAGTGCGGGTGGAAGAAACAGACAGACAATGGCTAGAAGGATGAGAGCAATCTCCTTAAATTTCATGCCGATGATGCTACAGCATCGTGCGCACATTAACAAGTCTTTTCCAGAGAAAAGAGATACTCCAGCACCTGCAAACTGCGTCCTTTCAGATTCCGACTTCCCTTATAGGTCGCATAGGGGATCTCCTCGCAGCTCACGGTGCCATGCTGAGAGAGGATAGCGAGAATGTCCTGCTTGGAGAGCAGTCCCTCGGAGTTGTAGGAGAGCAGGATGAAACGCGCAGGGCAGAGCTCGACGAGCTCTTGGAGCGCGACGCGTGAGCTCGCACGATGATTGAAGGCGGAGCGATGCCAGTCGGCGGGGATGCCCGAGACGCGCGACATCGTCTCTAGCTCAGGGGCTCTGCCCTCGGCAATGAGATTGAGCATAAAGTAATTTGACCCATAGGGATGCTGATTGTAGGGAGGGTCAAAGTAGGCGAGATCCAGCTCGGGTAGCGTGCTCACCACCTCCAAGGCATCGCCCTGAGTCACATGCACAGGGCAGTGAAATTGGGAAAATACAGGGAAGGGCAGCACGATATCCCTCTTGATACGCGAGAGCGCATGCTCGCCACGCCCTCCGTAGTGTCCTATGCCCGAAGCATTCTTGTAAAATCCCTTGAACACGCCCGAGGTATTCGTATGCACCGAGGCTTGGCTCAGCAGCGGGGCGAGAAAATAATCCTGTAGCTCCCTATCCAATCCTGCAATGAGTCTACGCGCGGTGTCAATGTAGAGAGCATTGCGTCGCGTATAAAAGACGCGATCCTCCGACAAAATACGCTGCTCATTCTGCGGTGCATAGAGCTCGGAAATGAAGCCCGCTTGCAGATGCTCTGGCTCGTCGAGCACTGCCATGAGATCTCGATAAAGGGGCTTCAAACGCCGCAGCAACGAGGGCGTCGCATTGCTCAAGTAGCAGCGTCCCATGCAGGCGGCGTAGAGCTCCATATCATTGCTGTGGAGCTCAGTGGCATAGGACTTGAGGAGACGCGAGACTCCTCCCGCTCCAGAGAAGGCATCCCAGCAGCGTAGCTTTCTGCCCAGCTTCTTTTCAAGATTTGCAAAGACTTGTGCCAAATAAGGCAGCAGAGCACGCTTGTTACCAATACATGTGATCAACTGACTCTTTAGGAAAGTATTTTCATCACGCAAATCTGGCACCTCCGACACAACACGATTCTAACAGAAATCTGCTCTGGGGTCAAGAATAAGCATGGGTGCGAATACAAAGGTGGTCAATAAACTGTCAGTATAGCACTTTTTCCAGTCTATATCTTGACGAGTGAAATCAAAATCTCTATAATGCATTCGACTCAAACATCAATATAAATTAACTCTAGTATCATGAAGTTTACCACTTTTACAGGCATGTTGCTCGCAGCATGTGCTTTCGTAAGTACAGCACAAGCCGAGCTCAACATTGCTGCTGTCAATATGCAAGATCTTTACAAGTCATTCTATAAGCGTATTGAAGCCGAAAAGCGTCTCAACGAGACAAAGACCACCATCGAGGAGGATATGCGAGCACGCGCCGAAAAGCTCAAAAAGCTCGGCGAGGAGCTCAACGCTATCCGCAAGAAGAAAGACCCCTCCCTTTCTCAAGCTGCTATTAAGAAGATTGAGGCTGAGTTCACCGCAAAGCTGAATCAAGCACAAGCCAGCGAGCAGGAGTTTAACAACTTCCGCGAGCGTCGTGAGCTTGCATTCAAAGAAATGCAACGTCGTGAGATCCTCCTTCTCCTCCAAGACATCCAGAAGCTCGTCGATGAAGCCGCTGGTGCTGGTAATTACGACCTCGTCATCAACTCTGGAGCCGCCTCACCCCCTCTGGGCACCATGGTGTTCCCCTTTGTCAAGAAGAGCCTTGATATCACACCGGAGATGATTAAGAAGCTCAACAAAGATGCGCCTGCTGGCTACGATCCACAAGCTGAGCTCCAACGCGCCAACGGCGGAGCAGCCCCTGCACAATAATCATTCACCCACAGACACTCCCATATGAAGCTGAGTATAGATTATATCCTCAAGCTCACGGGAGGCAAGCTTCTCAAGACGACTCCAGAGATGAGCATCTCTGGAGTCGCTACCTTATCAGAAGCCTGCCCCTCAGAAGCTAGCTTTCTCGGCAACGAGAAGTACTATCAAGATTACCTGCAATCACAGGCGGGGCTCATCCTCGTCCCCCCTGCGCTGCCAGACTATCCCGAAGGCCGCGTCTACGTCGAGGTGGAGAATCCCTCGCTGGCTTTCAACGCGCTGGTCTCTCATTTCATGAAATCCACGCAGAGCTTTACCCCTGGAATATCCCCTCATGCCATTATCGAGGAAGGGGTCACTCTGAACGCGGATAAGGTACGCATCGCGGCGGGCTGCATTATAGAGCGCGGTGCAAGTATAGGTGATGGCTGCGATATAGGACCTGGTTGCATTATTGGTCAAGGCGCGCAGCTAGGGGAGAACTGCAAGTTCTACGCCCGTGTCACCATACGTGAGCGCTGCGTGATTGGCAATCATGTCGTCATCCAGCCGGGGGCTGTCATAGGCTCAGATGGCTTTGGCTTTTTGCTCAACAAGGAAACAGGCTGCTATGATACCATTGATCAGGTGGGTATCGTCGTCATTGGTGATCATGTTGACATTGGTGCGAATACGACGATTGACCGTGCACGCTTTGGGCGCACGACCATAGGTGAGGGCTGCAAGATTGACAACCTTGTGCAGATAGGTCACAATGTCAGTGTGGGCAAGCATACGATCATCGTCGCTCAGACGGGCATAGCTGGCAGCACACGCATAGGCAACTACGTGACCATTGCGGCGCAATGCGGTATTGCGGGGCATCTCGACATAGGAGATCGAGTCATCCTCGGCGCAAAGTCGGGTGTGCTCAGCCACCTCAAAGCAGGCAAAAACTACTGGGGGCTGCCTGCTGACAGCTTTGTGAATATGAAGCGTCAAATCGTTTGCATACGCCAGCTCCCAGCAGCACTCAAGGAAATGAAGAAGATCCAAGCGGAGATAGAAAGCTTTAAGGTGAGCTTTCTAGGTAAAGCCTAAAAGCCTTTCATAGGGCGCGCTAGTCGCGAGGCTTTTTCGGCACTCCGTCAGAATCGTATCGTGAATGCCTCACTCGATAAGAAAGTTAGTATTAGTAATAAATCAGCTATAGAAAAAGTAACATGATTTAGCAGAGTAGGCGCCTCATCTCCCCTTTCATGTGCTTCATTTGGAGGGAAAAGACAAAGTCTTTTTCAACCAAATGAAGATACATGCTACCGACCTCAGAACGCGAAGTTGGTCAAGAGAAAAACGGAATAAATAGCGAGCAGAGCGCAGCGTCGCGAAGCGGT
>CAYJJA010000050.1:0-16814 GCA_964370355.1 uncultured Akkermansia sp.
CCTGCTGCTTGCGCTCGGAGATGGCTGCACCGGGGAAGTAGAGGTCGAACTTGTTGATGACGATGATGCAGGGCTTGCTCTCCTTCGCGATGATGGAGGCGATGCGCCTGTCCTGCTGCGTCACGCCTAGTGACATATCGAGCACGAGTAGGCAGATATCGCTGCGGCGTATCGCACGCTCGCTGCGCATGGCGGAGAAGACCTCTACCGAGGTGTCGCGCTTTGAGCGCGGGCGCATGCCTGCGGTGTCGATGAGCATGAATTCCTTGCCCTCGCGTGTGTAGGGGATATCAATGGCGTCACGCGTCGTGCCCGCGACCTCGGAGACGATGGTGCGCTCATCGCGCAGGATGGCATTGATGAGTGAGGACTTGCCCGCATTCGGACGGCCGACGATGGAGACGCGTATAGGGGTGGTGTCGCTGCCGTCCTCATCCTCGCCTTCGTCCTCGGGGGTGGCGTTGCCGTCAACGACATTCTCATGCGCACCGCGGCGTGCGGCTTTCATCGCCTTGAGCTCTGTGTTGAGCTTGTGAGCTAGTAGGTCAAATCCGCGACCATGCGCAGCAGAGGTGAAGACGTAGTTGGCAAAGCCCAGAGCCGCAAATTCCCCGAGATTGAGATCTTGCTTTTCCGTATCCGCCTTGTTGAGGATGAGTAGTACTGGTACCTCGCTTTTGTGGAGCATCTCAGCAATAGCGAGATCAATAGGGGTGAGATCATCTCGGCAGTCGCAGACAAAGAGGATCATGTCCGCGCTCGCCATGGCTAGATCTGCCTCATGGGAGACCTGCTTGGCAAAGCCATCGTCCAGCGTCGAGCCTATGCCTCCCGTGTCGATGAGTGTCGCTTGATAGTCGGTGATGCGGGTGGGCGCACAGAGGCGGTCGCGTGTGACACCAGGCTGATCGTGTACGATGGCGAGGCGGCGGCCTACCATGCGGTTAAAGATAGCTGATTTCCCAACATTGGGACGACCGACGATGGCGAGGGTAGGGATATTCATATAAAAAAAGGGGGGAAACTAAAAAGGGGAAGAAATGATAGACAGAGCGAGCTTAGAGAGGTCGGTCTGAGGCGGAGCGTATCTTGTTTGTATCTGCTGGCAGTGCCTTGTAGGGTGCGGCTCCTAGGACGCGTATCTTGCCTTGGATGGCGATGAGGTCGAGAGGTCCTCGCGTGCGGCGGTAGACCTCATGGACGGTCTTTTTGCCATTGGGTGCGACGACGGCGTAGATATAGTACTTGGGCGTGGATTGGAAAAAGACGTGCATGTGTTGCTTGCCATCTAGTAGGAAGATGGGCTTCATGTAGGAGAGGTATTTGCCAAGGAAGCTTGAGGAGATCACGATGCGCGAGTTCTTGTCAATGGCTTGCCCAAAGAGGGCAGGGGAGTTGTGGACATTCATCGTCTTGGCGTGCAGCTCAATGGAGCGGCCGCGGTTGCTGAGGTTGAATTTCTTGAAGGAGAAGCCCTCGTTGAGGTTGAAGGTGGTGATGGGCGTGCTGTAGGTGCTACCCCCATCGGGCATGCGTATCGTGGCACTCACTGTGTAGATGTCGCTCTTGTCAAAGCGGAAGGCGGGGGATAGATCGAGCTTGTAGGCGACTGTACTGCCCGAGGAGATGGTGACGGTGGGGAATTTCGCAAGTATCGCGCGGGGTACTCCTGTAGGGTAGCTCTTGGAGCGTGCGTTGATATGCAGCCAAGGACGCCCTGGCTTGTTGCTGAGTACGACAGTCTGGTCGGTGTTGTTGCGTAGGTAGAGATTCATAAGAATCTGCTCACCGCGCAGGTAGTTGCGGCGATCGGGCTGGATGCGGACCTCTATTTGCGCCTCTGCTACGGGGAGCATGATGAGGAGCAGGATGAGGATATAGCGGAGAATGGTCTTCATGATGGGAGAGGGAGGGGTGGGGGGATCGTGTGTGAGGGGGAGGAGGGTACGGCGTGGCTACTTTTTTTTGCCGCGCTGTTGTGTGGGTGGCTTATCGGGAGCTGAGAATTGGTCGTAGATGTGGTAGAGTGAGAAGAGTGAAATCAAGGCACAGATAGTGAGTAGTGCGTAGCAGAGCATCTGCTGCTTGCGGGCGCGTGCTTGGTAGCGGTCGCGTGCCGCTTTGGAGCGCATCATGGCGTTGGCTAGCTCACTGTGTTGCCAGTTGGGCAGCACTTGCTCGATGAGATCAAGGGCGGTGGCTCGTATGGACTGCCAGTCGAGAAATTCTCCTTGATAGCCCTCTTGCAGCCAGCTGACCAGCGTGATGGTGCGAGATGCACCCTCGACCTGATCGGGGAGTAGGGGGATGAGGGCCTCTGCGAGTGCTTGCATGCTGGGGATGGCGCTGCTGGTGACCTCAGAGGCGTGGCAGCTCGCGCAGAGGGGGGAGATAAAGTAGAAGCTCTCCTCGGATTCCATGTAGATCATGTCGCTGGTGAGCACGCGCGTGTGCAGCTCGTTTTTCTCGCATTCTTGGTAGAGGGCTGCGCATTGCTCAATGATGCGACAGATGCTCAGAACGCTCAGTGTCTGCTGTTGCTTGGCAAGCTCTGATAGAGCCACGCCCTGTGGGAGCTGGTAGGCGACAAAGTTGTGCGTCCCCGTCTGCATGCTCTCATAGACCTGCATCATGCGTGGCAGATTGATATGGGCGCGCGCCTTGACCGAGTTGCGAAAGCTTTGCGCACTCGCGGAGGACGCATCAGAAGTCTCGCGTAGCAGCTCCACGACGACCTCGCGCTCTACCTCGTCTTGCTGCGCGCGGTAGAGCTCGTGATACATGTGTACTCCCACGCACTCGGTGAAGCTGTAGTGACCGAGTGTGCAAGGAAGTGGCGCGAGGCTGGGGGTGGCATCAAGAGACATGATTGAGAGGGGGTACCGGGAGCTTTATTCGGGGAGGAGACCATCGCTGCCCGCCCCTGGTAGGAGGAAATGACCCTGATCGCTGGCAGGTGTGGCCTCATCCTCAGAGAAGATGTTGTCATCGGGCAGTAGATCGTAGTTCCCTGACTGCTGGGGCTGGTTTTGGGCGTTGCGCAGCTGGTATTCGCGCAGGATGAGCGAGGAGGGGGTGCTGATGCAGTCGAGGGGCTCGCCGCGGTAGTAGAGCTTGGCGGTGAAGCCATAATACTTCATCTCGCCAAAGGCATCAAGCTGCTCCTGCGTCGGGACAGGGATGCTGTAGTTGACCATGAGGCGCTCCTCGCCGCTTTCCCACGTGGGGGTGGTGTTTTGCCACGTCATCACGGGATCATGATGGGAGAGCTGTATGTCTCCCCCCTTTGTGAGATCGAAGAACTGGATGTGTATGTAGACATCCTCGGGGCGTATGTCCTCCTCGGGAGCGAGCAAAATAGGGAAGACCACCTCGACGCTCTCCCCGCGCTCGACTTGATAGTCGATGCGTGTCAGATGGGCTCCAAAGGCGAGCTTGCCGCGCATCGCCTCGGGGTTCGCAAAGCCATAGGTGAGGCGCTGCGATGCCTTTTGGAAGTACTCACCTGCCTGATCGCGCATGTTGAAGAGCTCCATGTAGTACTCTTGTGCCTTGTCTGGGTTGAGCAGCTTGTCGTAGGCGAGGGCGTGGTAGTAGAGTAGAGCTGGGTCTTTGGGGTGGATGGTGGAGGCCTGAGAGAGTGAGAGGATGCAGCGGCGCATGTCGCCTGCGATGAGGGCTGTCATGCCTTCGTGGCAGAGCCGCTGGAACTCCTCCTCGCGCTTTGCCTCTGCATTCGCAGGTGATGGGGGGGCTGACGTCGCGCCTCCTTGTTGACGACTTTGTTGTTGGGCTGCGGCGAGGCGTTGCTGGTCTTCCTCGGCGAGCCTTTTGAGGATGTCACTCATATCCTCTTGTTCGAGGATGGTGTCTACATCGCGTGCGACGAGTTGGGGGTTGGCGCTATCTGGATCGCTGTTGTGGGGATCCGGGGTGGTGAGCTGGGGCTGCGCGTTGCGCTTGCCCCCCTGAGAGCTGGTTGCATCAGCGAGTATTTGCGCCTCCTCTAGCTTGAGTTGCTGGACGTGCAGTAGCTCAGCACTCATCTGACGCCACTGATGGGCAAGCCCGAGTCCTAGAGAGGCTAGCTGCACGAGCAGTATCCCTCCCACTATACCTAGAGCTGTCTTGCTGGAGATGAGAGAGTCAATCACGCGCTCTCCCAGTATGCGGAGCTGTGCTGCACTTGGGCGGCACGAGAGGAGCTGCCCTAGCAGCACGCGCCACTTGCGGCGCGTCTGGCAAGGCGACTCGGAGGGAGGAGGCGTCTGCTCCGACTGGCTCTGATCTGCTGGCATGGGTGATGTGTAATTGGTTGTAGGGGGGATCACTGATCCTTTGTCTGATCTGACTGTGTATCTGACTCTTGGGCGTACTCGATGATCTCACCGCTGTATTGGGAGAGCAGCATCTGCATGAAGCGCTCGGCGGGCGCATCATTTTTGCTACCAAATCCCCCATAGGTCATGCCGTCAATCTTGAGTCTCTTGCCCTTGACGGTGAAGTAGGCTACGCCCTTGAAGCCCGGTCCCCATTGGCGTAGATCAATCTTGCTGATATCCTCAATGCGGAATTGCTGCCCTACTGCGCGTACATCTCTACCATCAATGGCGAGGACGCGACGCGCGGTGCGTATGATAAAATAGAGGACAACGCAGCCCAGCAGGATGCAGACCGCTCCCGCGTACCACTGCTCATTGACAGTGGCCTGATCATAGGGCTTGTCGCTAGGCTTGAGAGGGTAGCGCATCGTGCTACTGTAGCTCTGCCATGCCTCATTCCAGCCCGCCTTCATCCTCGCATGGTCGAGAAACTCGGCAGGCGTGGCATCGAGCATTCTCTCTGCTGGCATGGGGTGGGACTTGCCTCCAAGGACAATGCTCAGCTCGCTGGCCGAGCGTTGCGCGTCAGGGATCGTATCGTAGAGGGCTTTGCCTGCGTATTGGCTCTGCCATTGCTCGGAGCTGAGCTCGCTGGCCTTTCTGCCGCCCTCGGCAAAGGCTTGGAAGGCGAAATAAGCCGCATTTTTGTTGCGGTATCCCACCGAACCATCGTAGAAAAAGTAGAGAGCAAAGCCCCATAAGGCGACTAGAATGATCAAGAAGCGCACAAAGGTATCCGTAGTGGGGCGACAAACGAGTGAGATGGAGCTCATGGGCGTACTTTAGCATAGAAGAGATTTTTTGAACAGAATAAAATACTTTCTAGTAGATAGATGTATCACAGATATCTATCTGGGGTATTTTTAGGCAGATATCGCGAAAGTGACTTGATAAAAAAGGTATGCTGTGGCATCATAGCCTCAGCTCTATTTAAATGATATGACAGATCTCAACGCAGCCCGTGTCGCAGCTCCCCCGCCCCGCCCGCAGGGCGCATCCTACATGGGAGACTATGCAGCGCCTCCTCTAGATCGGCTCCGAGTCGCCTTTATCGGCGCGGGGCGACGAGGTCTACACTTGCAGCAATTGCTCGCGCGAATCAAGGGCGTAGAGATTGTCGCTCTCTGTGATCTGGCCGAGGAGCGAGCTCTCGAGGCACGTGATGGCATACTCCAGGTCCTCGCTGATGAGCGAGGCTCTGCTCCACCCGTTGATAGTATAGCACTCTACACTGTGGAGCGTGATGCGTATCGTCGCATGCTTGCTGAGCAGCGACTCGATGCGGTCTTTGTCATCGTGGGCTGGCAAGCTCATGCAGATCTCTGCTGCGAGATCATGGCGGCGGGCGTGCATGCCTTTGTAGAAGTCCCCATGGCGATGAGTATCTCGGATCTCTGGCGCATCGTCGATAGCGCGGAGCTGCATCAGCGGCATTGTATGATGCTCGAAAATGCCAATTATGGGCGCCGCGAGCTGCTCTATCTCAATATGGTCAGGCAGGGTGTTATAGGCGAGCTCGTCCACGGTGAGGGAGCCTATGTGCATGATCTACGCTTTGCCCTACTCGATGAGGATAGGGGGGAGGCGGAGTGGCGCGTGCGTCATTACCGTGAGCGCAATGGCAATCTCTACCCCACGCATGGGCTGGGGCCTCTCTCACAGTATATGAACTTGGGGCGCGGTGAGGACCAGTTTTCCCACCTCGTCTCGCTCTCGAGTCGCGCTCTGAGCTTCACGCGCTTTGCCAAGAAGAACTTCCCCGATGACCATGAGTGGAATCAGCGCCCCTTCAACTGTGGCGATATCAACAGCTCCATCATCAAGACCCATCTGGGCAACACCATCCTGCTCCAATGGGATGAGTGTAGTCTGCGCCCCTACACGCGGCACAATTTTATCCAAGGCACGAAGGGCATTCTCGCGGGCTTCCCCCCGCGTGTTGTTGCCGAGTGCCTCGGTGCAGAAGCCCACAGTGAGTGGATACTGGGAGAGGGCATGGATGAGATCTATGAGCGCTACGATCATCCTCTCTGGCAACGCCTCGGGGCACGCGCGGAGCTGCTGGCGGGCACGCGAGCGCGTGACTACGTCATGCTCAATCGCATCGTAGAATGCCTGCGTCGCGGGCTGCCTCTGGATCAGAATGTGTACGAAGGCGCGTATTGGTCTAGCGTCATCGAGCTCACTGAGCTATCCAACAGTCGCAATGGATACCCCATGAGCTTTCCCGATTTTACACGCGGTGATTGGATACATACGGCGGGGCTTGGTATTCAAAAGTGACTTTTTTGAGAAAAATAAAAAAAATAAAATGATGTGTAGAATCATTTGACCTGATTGCGTTCTTAGGAGTGTAAGGATATCGTACAACAAGGTTCTTCTATGGTTTCCTTACCTCTTTTATTAATATCATACAACAAAGACAATCTACATGAAAACATCTATATTCATTCTCGCCCTCCTTGCAGCTCCCCTCATGGCACAAGACGCTCCTCAGCAAAATGGTCCTAAGGGTAAGGGTAAAGCCGCTGAAATGCTCAAGGCTATGGACACCAATGGCGACGGTCAACTCGACGCCGCTGAGTACAAGGCTGCAGAAGAAAAAATGGCCGCCAAGCGCCAAGAAATGCGCGCCGCTATGAAGGCCAAGATGCTCGAGAAGTTTGACACCGACAAGGACGGCAAGCTCAGCGATGAAGAGAAAAAGGCCATGAAGGCAGCCATGAAGGAAAGGTGCAAAGCAGGCAAGGGTGCAAAGCGCGCCAAAATGCTCGAAAAGTACGACACTGACAAGGACGGCAAGCTCAGCGACGCTGAAAAGGAAGCCATGAAGGCTGATCGCAAGAAGAAGGCTGAGGCAAGAATGCTCAAGAAGTTTGACACGAACAAGGACGGTCAGCTTGATGCCGCTGAAACCGCCGCCATGGAGCAAAAGAAAGCAGAAATGGAAGCCAAGAAGGCTGAGCGCAAGCAGCAGATGGAAGCCAAGAAGGCAGAAATGCTCGCCAAGTACGACACCAACAAGGACGGCAAGCTCGACCGTGCCGAAAGAAAGGCAGCACGTGAGGCCGCCGCTGCTGAAGGCATCATCCGCACACCTCTTGACCGATTCGACGTGAACAAGGACGGTCAGCTCGACTCTGAAGAATTCGCCAAAGCTCTCGACAAAGCTGGTAAGATGCGTAAGGGACTTCGCGGTAAGGGCAAGTGTAAAGGACATCGTCGCGGAGGCAAAGGACCCAAGGCAGCAGCACAGCCTGCTGAGCAAATCTAATTTTTTCTAAAAGAATCATTAAGAGCAACGCGCCTTTCTCTGCGGAGAGAGGGGCGTTTTTGTGCCCTACGCTAGGCATGCTGCAAGCGCAGGGGGGGGCTCGTGCGAAGCCCTCTATGGCTTGTCCGTGCTACCCATATGAATTCTGATGTGGGGTTTATAAGCATGTTTTGATCAAAAAGCTTGCATTCGCTAATAGCTCTATCATAGAATAAAGCTATTATGAAGCCGCCCAAAGCCTATGAGGAGAGAGTCGAGGAGGTCTCGCTACAGATGCGCGACTTGCCCGAGCAGGATTTACCTCGCGAAAAGCTCATGCGGCACGGGCGTAGCAAGTTGAGCGATGAAGAGCTCATTGCCCTCTTTTTGCGTACAGGTCTCAAGGGCTGCAACGTCTTGGAGCTCTCTGCCAAGATGAAACGCGCCGCTGGCTCCCTCGCCGCACTCGGTGCGATGGAGGCGAGTGATATAGCCGCGCTGTGTAAGGGGGTGGGGCCTGCGAAGGCTGCGACGCTAGCCGCTGTCTTTGAGCTAGGCGCACGCGCGGTCAAAGAGCAGCTCAGCTCGCAGGATATGCGCAGCGCAAGCGCGATCTATGATTATCTCGCTGCTGATCTACGCTACGAACAGCAAGAACACATGGTCGTATTGCTCCTTGATGTGCGTTATCGCCTCATACGGCGAGTGAATGTGGGAAAGGGCACACTCTCGCGTGTGCTCGTGCACCCGCGCGACATCTTTCGCGATGCAATCAAGTATAACGCCCATGCCCTCATACTCGCTCACAATCACCCCAGCGGAGACCCCACACCGAGCAAGGCGGATAGATCGCTCACCAAGGAATTGCTCGCCGCAGCAGATATCTTGCATATGCGCATCCTCGATCACGTGATTATTGGTGCTACGAGTGCAGCACGCCCATGCCCTTATTTTAGTTTTTATGAAGAGGGCTTGATGGCAAGTCCTTGATTTTTTTATACAATATAGCTTTTTCATGATGAATACCATGCTCTTTGATTACCACACCCACCACGTCGTCCCCCAAGGTGGGTATCTCAATGCCGTCACTCCTGCAGACTGGTCACGCATTGCCAGAGCTCCCCAGCAGATGATTCCTTGCTTTGGCTTGCATCCTTGGCAGGCCTGTGAGCTGAGTGATGTGGGTAGCTTTGCCTTTGAGTTGGACGATTATTTGGCTTGCTATCCATCAGCAGGGGTAGGGGAGTGTGGTCTTGATGGGCATGAGAAGCATCGCCCCTATTGGGAGCGCCAGCTAGAGCTTTTGCACATTCAACTTGGCGCGGCCTTTCGTCACGAGAGGCGAGCCCACCTGCATGGCGCAGGTGCGTGGCCGGAGATACTCGCCATCTTGCGCGAGCGCAGACGCGCGGGGGTGCTACCTAGTGTGCATCTGCACGCGTGGAATGGCTCCTTGGAGATGGCGCGTGAGTTTGCGTCACTCGGGGCGAGCTTTTCTGTAGGACTTCGCGAGCTTGAGCACCCCAAGGCTAGCTTGCGCTATGCGCGTCTGACACGCGCCCAAATCCACCCCGAGAGTGATGATAGCCCTGAGCATTGGGCGCGTATCTGTGAGCTCTACGAGCAGATTATTCCAGTATGAGGGCTGCTCAGAGCACCTCGCTCCACTCGGGGGCGGGCTGCCCTTGGCCTAGATGACAGATGTTCTCAATCATTCTGTCCCAGTATTGCTGACCTTGTTTGATCTGAATTTCGATGCGCAGGAAATAGATAGGGACATCCATTTCATCAGGCTTTAGGAAGCGCACCGCATCCTTCTCCGTAGTGATGATGTAGTCCATCGCACGGTCAGCGCAGCGGCTGACAAAGCTCTCTAGCTCATCTTGTTCAAACCAGTAGTGATCGGGGTAGCGACGGCGTATCTCTATTCGTGCTCCGAGTTGCGCGACGAGATTTTCAAAGCTCTCGGGGCGTGCTATGCCGCTGAGGCAGGCCACATACTTCCCCTTCAAGGCATGGAGCTCTAGATGCTCTCCTGTAAAAATATTTTCAAGGCGCACAGGAGCGTGGTCGGTGACAATAATATCGGCAATTTCATTGTAGCGACGTATGCTGGCGATGAGCTCTTCTATCTCTTCTTGGTTCTTGCCCGAGCTCTTGGTGAGGATGATGTAGCTGGCGCGCTTGAGGCTAGAGCGCGGCTCACGCAGCGTGCCACGAGGTAGCAAACTGCCCGTGCCAAAGGGAGCCCCGCAGTCTACGAGTACGATGTCAATCTCGTGACGCAGCTTGAGATACTGCATACCATCGTCGAGGATGAGTGTGTTGGAGTTTAGATGATTGATCGCAAAAAGCCCCGACTTGATGCGGTCCTTATCCACGAGTACTGCCACGCGATCGAGGTTACGCGCGAGCATGTAGGGCTCATCGCCCGCGTAGAGTGGATTCAGGTAGCGGGTCTTGCCATCGCTGGCGATTTTGGGGATGGGGGAGACCGCACGCCCTTGCGCATCTTTCCATAGCTGTTGCTCTGTGAGATCAGCGCTTTTGTAGCCTCGTGTGAGGATGGCACAGCGACGTCCCCGCGCGGCGAGTGTACGCGCGAGCAGCTCGACAACGGGTGTTTTCCCTGTGCCGCCAGCCGTGATGTTGCCCACGCTGATAACAAAGCTGCCGAGATAGTGTACGCGCTTGATACGAAAGCGAAAGAGCGTGAGTCGTATCTTGATGACTACATAAAAAAACAGCGACGCAACGCGTAGTACACAGCACAAACACCAAGCGCGAAAACCATGTGCTCGCCCGAAAATCACCTCCGTGCCCCATTCTGTAAATTCGTCCAGTCGCGATTTCATGTCATCCTATCCCCTAGCAATGCTATGCTACCAGCAAAGCGCTAAAAGGTCAAGAAAGAGATGCTCGAACTGCTCTCTGCTCTCAAGCTCAGTTGGGCTATCATCCCGCTGATGTGGCGGAAAAGTCACGAAAAAGAAGTAGCCCCCCCTGATGCTTCTCAAGCATAGCAAAGCAGCTTTCGTAAAAAACTTATTGATTTTTGGAGACTTATCATATAAAATTCGGGTCACGTATGGCACGACAAGCACTAGGAAAGGGCCTTAAGGCTCTGATTATGAAAAAGGAGGATGCGGCAATACCTCAAATACATGAGCCGGCTGATGCCGCCTCGCTACCTAGCAGCGAGCAAATCCACACGGTGAATATAGATGAGCTGCTCGTCTGCCCTTTTCAGCCCCGCCGCCACTTTGACGAGGAGCAAATCAATGAGCTTGCCGAGTCCATCAAGGAGCGTGGCTTGCTCCAGCCACTCGTCGTCCGCACAGTAGAGGGCTCTTACGAGCTCATCGCAGGTGAGCGACGCTTGCGAGCGGCGCGTAGCTTGGGCATGAAGAAGATACGTGTCATTATACGCGAGGCTACCGACTACGAGGTCGCCGAGCTCACCCTCATTGAGAACCTGCAGCGCGAAGACCTCCGCCCCCTAGAAGAAGCCGAGCAATACAAGATGCTCCAAACCCACTTTGGGGTCAAGCAGGGCGACATCGCTCGCCACGTCGGCAAGCCCCGCTCAGTCATTGCCAATATGATACGTCTGCTAGATCTCCAAGACGACGTGCGGGCGATGCTCAACGATGAGCTCATCACCATTGGGCATGCCAAGGTGCTCTTGCAGCTCAAAGATCCCGAGACTCAGCTCCGCGCTGCGGAGCGCATCATTCAGCGCAAGCTCACCGTGCGACAGACCGAGCAGCTGGTGCGCGATACCCTTAATCCCACTCCCCGCCCTGATCGCGAAGCCGCCTCACTGCCACCTGCCTATGAGGATGTATGCCGGCGACTCACCGCCGACCTAGGCACACCTGTCCAGATCAGTATGAAGGGAGAGAACAAGGGTACCATCGAGATTCCTTACATGAATAAGTCGGACTTTACCCGCATCATGCAGATATTTGGGATCAGCGACCCTTTATGAGAAAGTACCTCTCCCCCTCATCCTTACGATACGCGCTGCTTTTCACGCTCAGCGCACTCATCAGCGCCTGTGGCGAAAATACGGCGGTAAAGCCTAGTACGGTCGCACCTAGCCAAGAGCGCACACAAGCACAGAGCCTTATTGATAGCCCTGATGCATCAGGCGAGAACGCCTACATCCATACACAGGCCTTTTGCTCCATGGGCTTGCGCACGACAGGCACCCCTGCTTATGAAGCGCAGCTGCGCTACCTTGAAAAGCAGCTCCAAGCACTCGGTTGGACCACACAGCGGCGCACCTTCCCCATACGAGGGAAGAATATGACCAATCTCTACGCCACCTACGGCGAGGGCAAGCAGCTACGCCCCATGATGCTGAGCTGCCATATTGATGCCAAGATAGGAGTCTCCGAGAGCTTTCAGGCTGCCAACGACGGAGCCTCTGGCGCGGCGGCCCTCATTGAGATCGCCCGCATGCTCGCCAAGACGCCCCGGCAGGCGCAGCAAGTCGAGATCGTCTTCTTCGACGGCGAAGAATCCTTCGCTTGGGACATGACCCACGAGGACGGTCTCTACGGCTCGACATGGGATGCCGAGAGACGCGCCAGCACAGAGACACTGCCTACCTGGCAGATCAACCTCGATATGGTCGGCGGACACCGCATCCCCATAGCCATCCCCATGCACGACACCTCTACAGAGCTCTACCGCGAATACTCTCGCGCCATAGAAGCCCTAGGCCTCCCGCGCAGTCAATGGACAGTCGCCGCCACCTCCTACCTCGACGATCACATCCCCTATCTGCGCCGTGGTGTCAAGAGCATCAATCTAATAGGTGATTTTGTCAACAGTGACTGGTGGCACACCGACAAGGATAATATGAGCCTCATCTCCAAGACGAAGCTTGAGCAATCCTGCCGCATGACCCTCCAGCTCATCACCCAATTGCTCGGCAAATAAAGCCCTCCTTTCTTTCCCCTCCCACAAAAAAAAGCTGCTCCCACAAGGAGCAGCTTTTTTTTGTGCCCAGCTATTGCTCGTATTGAGGCAAGAGCGCATTGAGCGACATCAGCTCAGCCGTACTCCGCGGCGAGCATTATTTCTTTCCCTGATTTCAGGGGTCTTCTTGATTGCGAACGCTGCTGCCATGGTGAAATGGCAGCCCATTCTCCCTCTCCTTTAATTCTGGGGTAGTCTTGATGACAGGCTATGATGTTGGCTATGTGCTCTTTGTTTTAGACCCCTTTAATTCTGGGGTAGTCTTGATAGGCGTACTCTCTTAAGGGTGTATTGCTTATGTTTTAGACCCCTTTAATTCTGGGGTAGTCTTGATGAGGAGAGCAATTTTTACCAGATGTCAAGGAGTTTTAGACCCCTTTTATTCTGGGGTAGTCTTGATGCCGCTGATGATTCATGTGTTGGGGCTGATCGTTTTAGACACATTTAATAATGGGGTATTCTTGATGACCCCGACGGAACTAAGGATCATAATCATGTTTTAGACCCCTTTAATTCTGGGGTAGTCTTGATGTGCACAGGGCTGGTCGGTAAGTCTGGGTGGGTTTTAGACCCCTTTAATTCTGGGGTAGTCTTGATGTCATGTTACTAACCAGCCCCTCTTAATTAAGAGTTTTAGACCCCTTTAATTCTGGGGTAGTCTTGATGGGACTGAGTGTATCTTAATCAGGATCAAAAAACAAGCTGAAATTTAACAAAAAAATAACGAGCAAAATTAAAGCTTTTCGTGCCTTCAGGCTCAAAATTTCGGAAATTTACTGCATGTCCTATCGACTCGCTCGGCACGAGCTAGCAGACGCACCTACTAGCCCGTGCTTGATCAAGATCCACGTACAACTAAACTTTGTACTCCAAAAGCGTCTTCACCATCGTCGCATATTCTGCATGCACGAGAGCAACATCAATCTTTTTGAGATGCTGCACCTTCTTCGGCTCGCAGCGCGTGATTTTCACAGCCCCATCATGCAAGTCATTGCTAGAAAAAGCAATGGCAATCCCATGCCTATCAAGCAGATCAATCATCGAGGTCATCACCGCATTCTGCAGCTTCCTATCATGCGCCATCATCTGACGCACCCCATACATCAGCCCCAATAGAGTGTGATTGCGCTTCCCTATATAATTGAAATGCGCGACGAAATCGCGCAGCTTATGATCCATGAAATGCGGAGAAAAGACCTGCCCTCTGAAATCATTCCACTTCTCCTTGCGAAATCCTGGAAGCCCCTTCTCCCATGGCAACACGGGGTAGTTGTCCACATCTCCATGATAGAGACGAATATAATCATAGCAAAATCGTAGATTGCGCTCGTAGAGCTGGACAAAGCCAGCCAACCGCCCGAGAATATCAAACAACAGCTGATGCAGAGAGCGCACATGCACCAGCTCGACCTTGTTGCGCAGCCAATTGTAGAGATCTATCTCCCTTTGCAAGAATCCATATCTCTTATAATCCGAATCGCCCGTAGACGACTGTGACAAGATACTCTTGCGCAGGCGCTCCCGCTCGTCCACGTAGCGCTCAATGCTCGCTTCCTTGTTATCCAGTTCCTTCAAATCAGTCTTAGAGACCTTGTGCCCCTTGAGTACCTCTGCGAGAATAGACTCTGTTGCATAGCGCTGAGCTACCTGCACACGTGCAAAGCTCACGGGAGTCACCCCATTCTGCTGAGTATAGGGCTCGTCCTGTAGTAGTTCCTTCTCCACATAGCGCTCAAGTGCACACGGCTGAGTAGGCTCGAATTTCTCCGCGCTCAAGCGACAGAGCGCGAGAATATCTCGATAATCATCCAATCGCTGCACGGCATCAGAGCTCATGCGGTGCTCCAGACGCTCGCAATGGAGCTTATATTTCAACAGCTGATTGCTCAGCTCGTTGATATGCTGAGGGCTCAGCAGCTTTCCAAAGCACCAGAACGCGAGATGTCCAGCACAGCTCGGCGACACAGCTGTATCCGTAGCCTTGATGGGCAGGCTTGCAGCGCAGACAGAAAGACGATTCGTACGCTCTGCCGTAGTCATCCCATCTAACTGCTTCGTAGGATGAGCCAAAAATTGAAAGGCTTTGCTATTCCCCTTGATGTAGCAATCAAAGCCCTTCATAAACACATAGAGGAGGAAACGCTGGAAATAGCCCGTTTCCTCATGCCCTAGCTTCCCCTCTGCTCGCTTTGCTTGCTCATCGAGCACCAAGCGGCTGTGCAGCTCTTTCAAGTAGCTCTCGGGGGCGAGCTCGTCAGAATACTGAGGCACCTGCTCAAAGGCGTATTGCTTCACAGCCACGCGGGCTTTTTGATTCTTGTAGCCTCTCTTCTTGGCTTGCTTTTCCTTGGCTTTATCCTCCGCTAGTTGCTTGTTGCCATCCAGCACCGACTTGACGGCAGAGGCAAAGAGCTTCCTATCTGAGAGGAAGCGCGGCACAAACTGCCCCTCATAGAGCAGCTGCATGGCATTCTTTCGCGCGAGGCATCCCTGCTCCTCTGCGCTATGATGCGCGAAGTAGCAGTCCAAATCATACACCTTCTCCCCCGCCTCATGCTGCAAATGACGCCCCTTTGCAAAGACCTTGCCAAAGCTAGGGGTAAAGGGCAGAGCGCGTGGTGCTAGCACACGCGGTGCAATGATTTGGGTAATATCACCGACATCATAATAATCAAATAAAAGCATACTGCGCAGCTGCTCACGATAGAGATCGGGCAGGGAGTCGAGCTCATGCGTCATGAGATCTTGCAGAGGCGCGCACAGGGTGAAGCTTTTTTCACTACCATCGACACACTCATACAGCGTGTCCGATGCGATGCCGTCTAAGGCATCTTTCTCAAAATGATTCACCCTGTTGCGTATATTCCTGATAGAGGCACGCAACGCGCAGGCGACATCTTGAAAGCAAGCCACATCACCACCGATCGCATCAAGAATCTTGTTGCACTCATCGCTCGGATGGTAAAAAAATCCCCGCAGCTGCTGCCAAGGGGCAGAGATAGCACCTAGGCTATTGAGCTTCTTTAATTCTCTCATGAAATCATCCTTGCCGAGAATATCATTCTTTAAGGTAGGTGCAAGGGCGTTGCGGATATTATTCGCGGCAAAGCCGCAAGCGAGGATAAAGTGCGACACAAAGCTCTCATCACTGCGTATCTGCATCAGATCGCGACTCGTGTAGCTCCCTCTCCCATAGTGTATTAGCTTGCCTTGCTGGATGATGTACTGGAGGGTGGCATTCTTGAGCTGGTGCTCGATGCTGGTCTTGATCTTGTCCTCGTTGAGGAAGATAGACCGAGAGCAGGTGGTGTTGTTTTTCGCTTGGTTGGACTGCTTGGTACGTCTAGCCTTTTTGCGTATCCCCTTGATGGGGAAATGACGTTCGAGATATTTCTTGAGTTCTTCTCTATACTGCTTAGTGAGATCGTCTTCTGCTACTGCCTCGTCGGGCTTCGTCTCTTTGAGCTCAAGATACTCCTTATAAATGCGATGGCAGTGCTGCTGCAAGGTGGATTTGAGCAGAGAGGCGAGCGCAGGGCTATTCTGATGAACTTTGTAGGTGCTTTGCAGCGATTGCGCGAGCATCGTGATCTGGAGCTTGGATTCACACGCGGAAAGATCAAGGCGTTGTGTGCTTGTCTTCTTATCGAGTAGGACTGTGGCACAGGCTTCTAGGGCTCTTGTGCGGGCTGTCGTTGTCACGCTCCCATGGCTTGCCTGTGCGTTCAAGATGGCATTGCTATAAAGAGAGTTTGCTAGATGATTGGCTTTCTTGTTCTTGAAGGCATCTGCCCATTCCACATAGAGCCGAAGACTACCATAGTCGCTGTTCTCATTGATGAAATCCAGAAGGAGCACTGCGAGATCAAATCCCAGCTGAGCTGCATTTTTCTCAGCAAAACGCGCCTGCAAGCAGTCTCTTATAGCCTCTAATGATGGTGTCTTGCCTACCCACTTATATCGCTTGCCACCTTTTCGAGGCTTGCCTTTGAGAGCAGAAGTGATGATCTGTTTTAATTTCGAGCTTAGGTTTTTATTTTCAGATTTGCGACGCAGTGTCTTGGCAAGGATGCTGAGATTGAATGCTTCATTGCGCCTCCTGATGGCATCCGCCATCTCATCAGGCTGAGTCAGGCGCGATGGGTAGGGGGAGACCAAGTCAGCATGCTGCTCGCCGCGCTCAAGTTGCA
>CAYJJA010000051.1:0-12415 GCA_964370355.1 uncultured Akkermansia sp.
CGAGCTTTTCTGCGTCGATACCTGCGGGGTCGTGGATGAAGCCAGCGGAGTCAGAGAGCGTGACAGCCTTGCCACCGAGCATGTTGAGCTTTTCAACGGTGTACTGAGCGACATTGCCCGAGCCAGAGACCGTGCAGACCTTGCCTTCGAGATCTTGACCCTGTGAGGCAAGCATATTTTGGGCAAAGTAGACAGCACCGTAGCCTGTTGCTTCAGGACGGATGAGCGAGCCCCCCCAGTTGAGAGACTTGCCTGTGAGCACGCCTGTGAACTCATTGCGAAGGCGCTTGTATTGGCCAAACATATAGCCGATCTCGCGACCACCGACCCCGATGTCACCAGCAGGGATATCGGTGTCAGGACCTATGTGACGCTGGAGCTCAGACATGAAGCTCTGGCAGAAGCGCATGACCTCAGCGTCGCTCTTGCCCTTGGGGTCAAAGTCTGCGCCACCCTTACCGCCGCCCATGGCGAGTGTGGTGAGGGAGTTCTTGAAGACCTGCTCAAAGCCGAGGAACTTCAAAATGCTGAGATTGACACTGGGGTGGAAGCGCAGACCGCCCTTGTAGGGACCAATCGCGCTGTTGAACTCGACGCGATAGCCACGATTCACGTGGATCTTACCCTTATCATCCGCCCAGGGGATGCGGAATGTGATGACGCGCTCGGGCTCAACGATGCGCTCAAGGATAGCATTGGCTTCATATTTGGGCTGTGCTGCAAGGACAGGGCTGATGGTGCCGAGTACTTCTTGTACTGCTTGGAGGTATTCAGATTCGTGGCTGTTCTTGGCCTGAACCTGCTCAAATACGCGTGAGGTATATGTAGACATGTTGTTCAATGAAAATTCCCGGGGTTAGCACATGCCACTCGCGAGGCATGGAGGCTGCCGGCGAGAAGAGTCTATCATTATTCTCATCACTGATAAAGACTTTTTTTGAGGGCTAGCTACCTTCATTGAGCAATATTTGTCTTTTCTTTGCTGAGTGATATCGGTATTGGCACATTTCCCCGTCTGGAGTACTCGCTTATTTGATGAGCTCAAGTCCTATGATGCGTGTTGTTACACTGACAAAAAAAACCCCTCTGTGTGAACAGAGGGGATTAACAACCAAGTAAAATTGGACTTTAAGAAAAAATGCAACCGTCGCTCTTAGGCGGACGCGCGGACTTTCTTGATGATAGAAGCGACCGTGTCAGAAGGCTGAGCACCGCAGGAGATCCACTTGTCAACCTTCGCGAGGTCGAGCGTGTAGTTTTCACCTTCGGCCATGGGGTTGTAAGTGCCTACCTGCTCGATGAATGCTCCATCGCGGCGAGCGCGGCTATCAACGACGACGATCTTGTAGTAAGGGCGATCTTTGGAACCTTGGCGGTTCAGACGAATGGCTACCATAATGTTTGAATATAAATTAGATATGATTGGTTGTTCTAGCTCAAAGGTCACACTCTCACGCGATTTGCGTCAACGGGCTTTCAAGCGGTGCGACAATATGACATAGCACTCAGCTATTGTCAAGGATAAATCAGAATTTGTCACGAAAAAGTTCCTCCATTCAAGCCTTCTCCCGCCTGCCTAGTCGGATGATCTGCGTGATAATGAGCATACCCGCGACGATGAGAGCTATAGCCGCAGCCTTGCTGGCACTCATCAACTCAAGCCCCCACGAGAGGCTGAGTAGTAGCGCGACGAGTGGCTGTACATAGTTGTAACAAGCGACGAGTGAGGGCTGGAGCAGCCTCTGGGCAGCGGTGATGAGCAGATAGGGGATCAGCGTGCTACCCAATACGATGATGGCTGTATAGCTCCATGCCTGCGCACTCATCTCCGCCCAGGGGAAGTTGATGAGATCCGAGGCGACGAAGGGGAGGGCGAGAAGGCTGGAGAGTCCAAAGAGCCAGGTGAGCAAGACAAAGGGATGGTAGCTATTGATCAATCGGGTAAAGAAGACAAAGTAGCAGGCCAGCAGCAACTGCGCAAAGAGGCAGAGCCCATCGCCTAGCAGATTCGCCGAGCCGCTTTCGACCACTCTGCCGCTGAGGACGAGCACGAGAACCCCCGCGCTGGCGATGACGATACCCAGAGCGCGACGCCAGTCGATGCGATGCTTCAGAAAAATCGCGCTCAGAATGAGCACAAACATAGGCGGCAGCGTCGAGAGAATACCCGCGTGCGATGGTAGCGTGAGTCCTACGCCCACCGTATAGCTATACATGCTCAGCGCCATCCCGCAGAGCGACATGAGCAGCAGGGGGAGAATATCGCGAGCAGCGACGCGCTGACGTGGTAATAAAGGCAGTAGGCAGAGCAGACAGAGGGCGGGGGTCATGAGGCGCAGCGTGGCGAGCATCATGCCCGTCATGGGGCTCTCGCTGACGAGGAGCTTGGCGTAGGGGCTGATGATGCCAAAGAGACTCATCGCGGCAAAGGCTATGAGATGCCCTTGGAGGGAGGAGGATTGGGGAGGATTGCTAGTCATAGATTCTTCAACTAAAAGAGCGGCACTTCATGGGAGAAGTGCCGCTCGTAAAGGCTGGAGTGGGATTTGAACCCACGAATGTCGGTTTTGCAAACCGATGCCTTAGGCCACTTGGCTATCCAGCCGCGTTTGCGTTCTTGCGAGGGCATTATAGAGCAATCTCGCTGCGAGGTCAAGGGGAAAAAACATTTTTTTCATTTTCTTTTGCAAAAGGCATGCCAGTCCCAGCGCGTAGCCCCCTGCCCCTTACCAGCCTAGCTTCACGCGTAGGCGCGAGGCATAGTCCGCGCCTTTGAGATGGAGCAGGCGCAGGCTCTGCGGTGCTTTGCGTATGAGCAGCGTGTCGTTGAGCTTGATCTGATGCACCATGCGCCCATCAAGCGAGTAGATCATGCTCTCGTGGCGCCGCCCGCGACGCTCATGAGGACGCAGGGTGATTTCTACATTGTCAGGCATGACCACAGAGCGGCTCGTGAGGCTGTGGGGGCAGATGGGCGTGAGGCACATGACTCCACTATTGGGCCAGATGAGCGGCCCGCCCGCCGCAAGCGAGTAGGCGGAGGAGCCTGTAGGCGTGGCGACAAGGATGCCGTCGGCATGATAGCGGTTGAAGCGCGAGCCATTGAGCTCTACATCCACCTCTATCATCTTGCCCGTCTGGGCACGCATGAGGCTGAGCTCATTGAGGGCGAGAAGGGGGCCTTTGATGAGCCCCCCCTTGGCGTCGTATTGCTCGATGGAGAGGATGGTGCGCTCCTCAATCCCGTAGTCGCCTCGCACGATGGCGTGGGCGAGCAGCTCGGACTCGGTGCGTGAGCAGGCACTCAGAAAGCCGAGGTGACCCATATTCACCCCTGCGAGGATGCAGCCTTCCTTGACGACTTGGTTGACCAGAGAGAGCATGGTGCCGTCTCCACCAAAGCAGAGGGCAATGTCGGTGCCCGGCTCTATCTGCGGGCGACCGTACTTGTCTCTCTCGCGTATGTCGTAGACCTCGATGCCTGCGTCTTGGAAAATGCTGCGCTGCAGGTACTGCGCGCGCTGGCTAGCGGCACCGCGACGCAGGGCAAAGAGGGCTATTTTTCTGATGGGGCGCGTCGTCATCGCCAGTGTTGTCTATCGCTGCTCGCGTACAATTTCTGTCCCTATCCCTTCTGTGGTGAAGATCTCTAGCAGAAGGGAGTGTGGGAGTCGTCCATCAACAAAGTGTACCTTGCGTACCCCAGCATTGAGCGCGTCCAAGGCACTGCGTACCTTGGGGATCATGCCTCCAGTGATGACTCCCTCCTCGATGAGGCTGAGAGCTTCTTTGCGATTCACACTCTTGATGATGGTGCTGGGGTCGCTGGGGTCTTGCATGAGACCGGGGACATCGGAGATGAAGATGAGCTTGACGGGGCGCAGCTCGCGGGCGAGAGCCGCGGCGGCGAGGTCGGCATTCACATTGAGACTCTGATCTGTACCTAGCTCGCGGGCAAGGGGGGAGATGACGGGGGTGATCTGGAGGGATATGGCCTCGTTGACGCGTGAGAGCAGGCTGCCTATGACGCGCCCGACCATGCCCAGATCGACGCGTGCGCCGTCTGCGTCGCGCTCAAAGATGCGCTCACCGACAAAGACATTGGGCCCTGGGATGCCGACAGCCTTGCCGCCAGCCTCGCGCACGAGCTCGACGAGAGCGGGGTTGATCTCATTGGTCAGCGTCTGCTCGACGATGCTGATGGCGTCGGGGGAGGTGACGCGCAGTCCGTTGACAAAGCGGGCCTCTTCGCCTAGTTCGCGCATGGCCTTGGAGATGGCCTTGCCGCCTCCGTGGACGACGACGGGGTTGAGCCCCAGAGCCTCCATGAGGACGATGTCTTTCATGAGCGATTTTACCAGCTCGGGGTTGTCCATGGCGGAGCCGCCGAATTTGATCAGCACGGTCTTGTCTCTGTAGGCTTGGATGTAGGGGAGAGCGTTGACAAGGACGTTGGCGAGGCGGATTTCTTCTTCGGGTTGAGGGACTTGGCGAATAGGAATGTTATTCATATATAGCGTTTGATTTTGAAGATAACAAGAGGGAGAATGGCGGCGAGTATCATCAGCACTCCTGCTATCCAGAAGCCAGCGGATGTTCGCAAAAAGGGCATGTAGGCAAAGTTCATCCCAAAGACACTCGCAATGAGCGTGGGGGGGAGAAAGACGAGTGACATGATGGTAAAGACCTTGACAATCTCATTCTGCTCAATGTTGATAAAGCCGAGCACGGCATCGAGCATGAAGTTGATCTGACTGGAGAGAAAGGAGGCGTACTCGGAGAGCGAGTTCACGTCGCGCGAGACGGGACGCAGCTGGAGGTAGAGATTGTCATGCGAGCTGAGGATGGAGTCTTCGTTGCCCGCGTAGGTGATGAGGCGCAGCAGGTTGACGAGTGAGTCGCGCTGGCGGGCGATGAGGTCCCCGATGCGGCCTAGCTCTTCGAGCACGACGCGCAGATCCTCGGTGTCGGGGTCGTGGTCGCGCTGCTTGCGTATGCCGCGTCGTCCGTGCGAGCCAAAGACTTTCTTGAAGAGGGTGTCGATGCTCGCGCCGAATCGCTCAAGCACGTCGGCCTGTCTGTCAACGAGGCTTTCCAAGAGTCCGATGAAGACGAAGTCTCTATTCGTCTGCTGCATGCGTAGCAGCTGGTGGGAGAAGACGCGAAAGGAGTAGGAGTCGGTGTGACGTATGGTGATGAGCAGATTCTTAAAGAGGATGAAGCTCAGCTCGGCCATCATGGGCTCATCGGTGTCCACGCGCATCAGCACGGTGGTGGTCATGAAGCGCGCGCCCTCTTCGCAGTAGAGGCGTGAGGTGGACTCAATCTCGCGCATCTCATCGCGCGTAGGCAGCTCAATGCCGCAGAGCTCCTCGATGTATTCGAGCTCTTCGGGCTTGGGGGTCAGCATATCGAGCCATATGATGCGATCATAATCCAGCTGCTCCTGCTCAATACCCTCGCTACGACGAATGCCCTGATCGGTCTGAGAGTATATACGAATCATCGCTCGGTGCGGGGGGTAAATGTGGATCGAAAAGCACCCCTTGAGGCAGGTTTTCTCGGGAGCTCTGCGGAGAGCATGCGCTTTTTAGTAGCAGAAAGCAAGCAAAAATTTCGCCTGCTGTGTACTTGTATCTGATGGAGGCCTTCTAGACTATGGCTATTTTACTTTACATCATCTATACACTTCGCTAGAATGAGTATGTTAGTCAAACAGAGAGATAGATTATGTATACAGGAGAGAGGAAAACAATCAAGGTCTTTTTAGCCATAAGCGACGAGTTGCGCGATGAGCGTCTCCATTTCGCCGATCTCATTGTGCAGCTCAATAGCCTCTTTGAGCGTCGCGGATGGGAGCTGGAGCTGGAGCTTTGGAATCATCAGGATGAGTCCATCGAAAGCTACAAAGAAAGACTCGCCCCCTGCGAGCTCGCCCTCTCCCTCTACTACACCCAGATGGGCGCACACGCTGAGGAGCAACTCTCACAGGCGCATCAACGGCGCAATGCGGGGGAGAATCCGCGCAAGCTCTATGTCTTCTTTAAGGAGGGGGCGGAGCAGATCAGTGACGAGCTCCGGGACTTTAAGGCGGTCTTTGAGAATCGCTACGGGCATTTTTATTGCCAATTTGAGAATGTGGATACCCTGCGACTGCACTTTCTCTTGCAGCTTGAGGCTCACACCCAAAGCCCCACGGAGGGCGACTTGCTCCAGGTCCAAGACCAGAAGGTACTCATCGAGGGAGAGGTCATCTCCAACTTAAATCAACTCTCCTTTGCCGCGCAGAACCAAGAATACATCCGCCTGCGCGATGGTATAGAAAAGCTCAACACGCGCATTGAGCGCTGCCACAGACGGCTAGCAAAGGATAATGGCGATAGCGATTCGCGCGAGGAGCTCGACGAATGCCTCTACGAACGCGCCCAGATGCAGGAGAGCTTTGAGGAGTATCAAGGCTTTCTCTTTGGTCTCGCACGCAAGGCGTCGAAGCTCGCCGGCGAGCGTATCAGCCGCCGTTCTCAAGAGGCGATTCGCCTCTTTCACCTTGGCAAGGCGAGCGAGGCAAACGCCGTGCTCAACACCGAGGAGCTCATGCGTGATCAGCAGGAGAATCACCGCCTCTATGATGAGTACAAGGCGCGCACGGAGGAGGTAGGCGAGCTCATCGGGCAGAGCTTCAAGGATTGGCTGCTGAAGGTGGACACCGCCTTGGCCGACACTAGACAGGACATGGATCAGAGCGTCACCGAGGCGAAAAACGCCTACGAGCGCGCACACGCCGACGCGCTCAAGCTCGACTACCCGAGCAATGCCAGCGAGACCTACAGGGACTTTCTCTGGCGCTACGCAAGCTTTCTGAGAGATCGCGCCTTCTATCCAGAGGCTTTGAGGCTCTACCAAAAGCTCTCAGCCATTTGCGAGAAGACACTGGGCATGGAGCATCTCGCTACTGCCACTTCCTACAGTTATATTGGCGCAATCTACAACTCGCTAGGCGACTACGCACGCTCCCTCAATTTCTACTCCAAAGCGCTCGCTATATACGAAGATGTACTAGGTACACAGCATCCCGACACCGCCGCTACCTACGACAACATCGGCGCCGTTTACTACTACCAAAGCGACTATGCGCCATGCCTAGAATACTATCTCAAAGCGCTCGCCATATACGAAACAGAGCTAGGTGAGCAGCATCCCGACACCGCCAGATCCAACAACAACATCGGTGCTGTGTATCATTCGCAAGGCGACTACGCACGCGCCCTCGAATCCTACCTCAAGGCTCTCGCCATCTGGGAAAGAGTACTAGGCAAGCAGCATCCCGATACCGCCACTTCCTACAACAATATCGGAGCTCTCTACAAATATCAAGGCGACTACTCGCTGGCTCTCGAATATCACCTCAAGGCTCTCACGATACGCGAAAAGCTACTAGGCAAGCAGCATCCCGACACCGCCTCATCCTACAACAATATCGGAGCTCTCTACAATTCTCAAGGCGACTACTCGCTAGCCCTCGAATTCTACCTCAAGGCTCTCACAATACGCGAGAAAGTACTAGGCAAGCAGCATTCTGACACCGCCTCATCCTACAACGATATCGCCTCAGTCTACCATTCTCAGCAGGACTATACGCTAGCCCTCGAATACTATCTCAAGGCTCTCTCTATTTGGAAAACTCTACACAATAAGGCGCATCGCCACATCGCCTCATCCTACAACAATATTGGCTCACTCTACCACGCCCAAGGAGACTACGCGCTAGCCCTCGAATACTACCACGAGGCTCTCCCTATTTGGGAAACCGTACTAGGCAAGGATCATCCCGACACCGCCACGTCCTACAATAATATTGGAGGAGTCTACAATTCTCAAAGCGATTATCCACGCGCCATCGACTACTACCTCAAAGCCCTCGCTATACGCGAAAAAATCTTCGGCAAGCAACATCCCGACACCGCTGAAATTTATAACAATATGGGCTCCGCCTACGATCAGCAAGGCGACTATCCGCGCTCGCTCGAATACTACCACATGACTCTCGCTATCTGCGAAAAGGTATTCGGCAAGGAGCATCTCAACACCGCTGCAACCTACAACAATATCGGCGTCATCTACGATAAGCAAGACGACTTCACGCATGCTCTTGAGTACTACCTCAAGGCTCATGCTATTTGTGAAAAGCTATTCGGTAAGGAGCATACACAAACGCGTTGTATTTACGACAACATTGCTGAAATTCAAGACGCGCTTGCGAAGAGTAAAGTCGTATCACAGACAGAGTCTAGCAAGCCGCAAGGTCTCCTCGCTCGCATCCTCGGATGGTTTCACTAATACCCCCTTCCTCCATGCAGATCATCCAGCTCTTTATCGCGTCCTCGGCGCAGCTCGCGGCAGAGCGTCGCGAGCTCACCGAGCTCTGCCTCCTGCTCAATCCCTATCTACGAGCGCATCTCTGCCAGATCAAGCTCATCCTCTGGGAGCACCTCGACTCCTCCATGGGTGAGAGGCACAAGCAGGAGGAATACAACGACAAGCTACGCGCATGTGATCTCTGTCTCGTCCTCTTTGCCACGCGACTCGGTCGCTATACGAAGATAGAGCTCGACCTCGCCTACGAGAGGATGTGTGCGGGCGCGTGCCCGCAGCAGGTTCATCTCTGGTTTCGCGAGGAGGCAGGGCTCAGCCCTGAGCTTCAGATTTTCAAAGAGGAAGCCGCCAGCCGCTACCCTCGCTGTGCTCATGCTGCATTCCGCGATGCGCTCGGCTGTCGTCTTGCCTTTTTGCAGCTTCTCGTTGTGGAGCTTTCTTTGCGCGGTATTGTGCAGCTCAGGCTGGCGGAGGAGATGTTGCTCCATGATGGCAAGCCTTTCGTCAGTTTGCGTGATTTGGGGTTCTGATGCTTTGATGCTCGGTGGCGTTTATTCTCTCGGCGCGGACGCTTCGCGTTTGCCACGGTAAGAAATTTGTCGCCCTTCGGGCGCGGTGGTAGGGGGCGTCAGTTTTTGGACGGTGGCACGATGCTGGGTTTGCCGCGCGGGCATGTGTGACTTTTGCTGGACTGACGCCCTGCTGGATCTGCGATCCAGCCTTGCCTCGGGCTCTGCCCGAACCCGCAAGGGGCGCTGCCCTTGACCCCGTAAGGGACTCTGTCCCTTAACCCTGCTGGGCTCTGCCCAGACCCGCTGGCGAACGATCGCCAGTGATCGCTCAAGGCCCAGGTCTTAAGAATCCGAGATGCTTCGCATCTTTTGTTATGCGGATTCTGTGTGTGTTCCTTTACGCCCTGTGGTTAGTGGGACGGTCTAAGGCGCATTGTTCACGATTAGTCTTGACAGGGAGGGGGGAAAAGGGGTATGTTCCTTCTTTAATCAACCTCTTTATTTCCATGGCCACGTTACGACCTTTTGCCGCCCTCCGTCCTCCGAAATCATGTGTCGAGCAGGTTTCAAGTCTTCCTTACGATGTAATGAACAACCGCGAGGCCACGGCGATGGCCGCGGGCAATCCCTCTTCCTTCCTCCATATCTGCCGCGCCGATATTGATACGGGTGAAGAGCTCATCCATGATGATGTGTGCTACCAAAGGAGCGCGCAGAATCTCAAAGATTTCATCGTCAAGGGTTTTCTCACCCGCGAGGACAAGCCCTGCTACTACATCTACCGCCAGATGATGTGGGGTCGCGTGCAGACCGGCATTGTCGGCTGCGCCAGCGTGGATGAGTATCTCGACGGCACGATCAAGAAGCATGAGCTCACTCGCAAGGAGAAGGAGCTGGATCGTATCAATCACTTCGACGCCTGCTCCGCACAGACTGAGCCAGTCTTTCTCGCCTACCGCAAGAGTGAGCGTGTGAGTCGCGCGATTAATGAGTGGATCAAGTTCCACAAGCCCGAGTACGACTTCACGAGTGACGATGGCGTCGTGCATCTGCTCTGGCCGGTGAATGATGACGCGGTGATTGCGGATATTCGTCTCGGCTTTGAGGAGACCGCTGCTCTCTACATCGCGGATGGCCACCACCGCACGGCTTCGAGTGCCGCCGTATCGGCGAAGCGTCGCGCGAGCTACCCTGATTACACGGGGGATGAGGAGTTCAACTACCTCATGGCGGTCTGCTTCTGCGATGAGGATCTCTTTATCATGGATTACAATCGCGTCGTGAGCGATCTCAACGGCATGAGTGAGCAGGACTTCCTCACCCGCGTGGCAGAGTCTTTCATCGTGTCTCCTGCGACGAGCGGTGCTCCTCAGGGCAAGCATCATTTTGGTCTCTACTTGAAGGGGCAATGGTACGCGCTACAGGCAAAGGAGGGGAGCTACGATGCGACCCACCCCATCGAGAGTCTCGATTGCGCGATCTTGCAGGCGAATCTACTCGCCCCCATCCTCGGCATTGAGGATCCACGCACGAGTGAGCGCATCGACTTTGTCGGTGGTATTCGCGGTCTTGAGGGGCTGACGAGCCGTGTAGACAGCGGGGAGATGAGTGTTGCCTTCTCGCTCTATCCTGTGAGCATGGAGGATCTTTTCTCCGTCGCCGATCACGGCGAGATCATGCCACCCAAGTCAACGTGGTTTGAGCCCAAGCTGCGCTCGGGGCTCTTTGTCCACGAGATTGAATCCTAATCCCCTTCCCCTCCCCCATACAAGAATATGAAAATTCTCATTCCTACCAAGCTCGACCAAGCCGCCAGCGCGACGCTGGGTGCTGCTGGCCACGAGGTCATCCAAGCACCCGATACGCCACTTGAGCTCCTCGCGGCTGAGCACCCCGATGCCTTTGGCATTGTGGTACGCTCTGAAAAAGTCACGCCCGCCATTATCGACGCGCTCCCCGATCTCAAGTGTGTCATACGCGCAGGTGCAGGCTATGACAACATCGACTACATCTACGCCCGCACCAAGGGCATTGATGTGATGAACACCCCTGGGGCGAACTCGAATGCGGTCGCCGAGGAGGTCATCGCCATGATTCTCTCCGCCTACCGCTCCATCATCCCCGCCGACACGACGACACGCGCGGGAGAATGGAATAAAAAGCACTACCTCGGCCGCGAGCTCACGCACAAGACGGTGGGTATCTTGGGTCTTGGCAATATTGGCCGCTTGCTCGTCAAGCGATTGGAGGGCTTTGAATGCACAGTGCTCGGCTACGATCACTTCCTCTCCAAGCAGCGCGCGCTCAATATTGGGGCGACGCCTGCCGAGCTGGATTACATTTTTACCAATGCGGATATCATCTCCATCCACGTCCCAGGCGGTCCCTCGACAAAGGGGATGATAGGTCCTGATCTCATCGCCAAGATGAAGGAGGGAGCCATGATCATCAACTGCGCGCGCTATGGCGTGGTGGATGAGGACGCGCTACGCGCGGCACGCGCCGCGGGGAAGAGCTTCATCTACTGCACCGATGTCCACCCCAAGGACACCGCAGCGATGCAGCCCAGCGCCGACATCGCCGACATCCTACTGCCCCACCTCGGCGCGAATACCAAGGAGGCGAACAAACTCGCCGCCATGCGTGCAGCCACCCACAACGATACAGAATGCGTGGTGAATAGCGAGAAGCCCCAAGATCTCAATCCCGCCAATCTCCAGCTCGCCGCCATGCTCGGCAAGCTCTGCTACACCGCGGGCGGCGGCAAGCCCATCCGCAAGATTGAGTGTACCTTCTACAACAACTTACGCGCCTGCCGCAAGTGGTTCACCCCATGGATTCTCGAGGGCTGCGTCCCTGGGGCAGAGCATGGTCTCATGCCCGCTGCCGCCGAGGCCTCGCTGCGCGAGCATGGTATTGTCTTTAAGGCGCGTGAGCCCATGGATGAGAAGCAATACGATGACGCGCTCACGCTGGATATCTTTATGGAGGAGAACAATGAGCAGTACAAGACGAGCGTGCGCGGCATGCTCGTGGACGGCAAAGCGGTAGTCTCACGCATTGGCAAGTTCTCCAATCTCTATGCCGCGCTCACGGGCAATACGCTCGTGCTGCGCTACAAGGATAGACCCGGTGTCATCGCGACCATTGCACAAAGTCTCGCGAGCTCGGGGATCAACATCGACAATATCGTCGCCCCTCTCAACCCTGATACAGGCGAGTCCCTCGCGGTACTCAAGACCAGCCTGCCAGTCACCCCTGAGCTCTGCGCGGAGATCGCCGCCGCGATTGATGCCAAGCAGAGCTTTGCTCTGAGCATGTAGGCGCATTTCTCATACTGTCCTTTTACTAAAGCTCTCTCTTTCACTTAGGAAGAGAGAGCTGTTGTATTTTTCATTTGGAATCAACGATTATTTATGTTATCGTCTTTCTATGAGAAGAACACTCGCCCATTTGCTCCTAAGCTCTAGTCTCACAATAGGATTATCTAGCTGTGCTCCTGAAACGACGGGATCAGCGACACCTCAAGC
>CAYJJA010000051.1:12425-16529 GCA_964370355.1 uncultured Akkermansia sp.
AATGAGATCATCGCCAACGAGCTCTCACAGCTCAATCCTGATGCCCTCAGCAAAGAAGAGCAAGAAGATCTCGAGCAAATGGGAGCACTCATCGAGACCTTCCACCAGACACATGACGTCAATGTCACCGCCCCCAAGACCAAGCTCACGCTACTCCACCTCGCCGCAGCCTACAAGAAAGAGGAGCTCGTACGCTGCCTGCTACTAGATGGAGCCAACCCCAACGCCCAGCGGCTCAATCGCAACAATAACGGAGAGCTCGTCCTCGGAGACACCCCGCTCACCTATGCCGCAGCAGCCGGCTTCACAGAAGATGAGGAGAATGAGGAGAGCCAGCAGCTCAGCCTGCGCATCATCAAGATGCTCATCGAGAAAGGTGGAGATATGACAAAGCGCGGCATCTACAACGCGCTTCCTGTCGAGGTTGCCGCGCTCGCCGAGGGACGCGAAGATCTCATCCTAGAGCTGCTCAAGCTCACGCCCAAGTCCAGCATCGCAGCACCTCTCGGCGGAGAGAATCAAGGAATACTCCTCCACGCAGCCGCACACTTTGGCTACAGCCGTCTCATGGAAAAGCTCATCAAGCTCGGCCATGACCCCAATACGCGCCTCTACAACGAGCAAGTCCCCCTGCTCGCCCTCGTGAATTTGGGACGTGCGAACACAGCCGACAAGCACAAGACCATCGAGGTCCTGCTCAAGCATGGGGCGAATATCAACCTCACGGACAATCAGGGACGCAGCCCACTCTTTACCCTCGCCTTCACCGCCCAGAGTCAGACACCGGACATCAATAAAGAGATGGACATGGCAGCCCAGATCATCTTCCTACTGGAGCGCGGCGCGCGCACCGATATGGCCTCGGGTGAGCACGAAGAGTACCCAGGCTTTACCCCCTATGACCTGCTCAGCCTGCGCCCACAGCTACTAGCCGAGCTCGCAAAGCGCGGCTTCCCCCTACAAGCCCCTCCCCTCGTGCTACCTGAGAGCGACACGGCCCTGCTCGCGACACTCTGCCGCGTGACTCAGACAGGACTTGATTTTAGCCAGTTACAGCAGTCTGACCTCGACCGCATCGCCTCCATCCTCTTGAGTCCCAGTAGCGCTATGCTCCACCACGAGCTCTATGAGCCCGCGCTGAAGAGTGCCATCACCATCCTCCATCAGCTCGATGCGGACAAGACTCGCGATATTCTCAACCAGCTCCCCTTCTGGAATCCCCCCGCACCTAGCGCCTCCGCCTACAATCCCGCGGTCAAGCCCAGCAAGTCGCATCTGCTGAGCCTCTCTTGCAGCGGTTGCGGACATGAGTCGCATATCCTGCGCCCCATCCTCGAATCCATCAGTGAGCAAAAAGACTGGGTCATCCCCAGCGAAAAAATCCTCTTCCTCACCCAATCCCTCATCGAGGAAGACCACGATGAGCTCGCCCTACTGTGCATGCAGCTACTCGCACGCTGCCCCGACAGCAGCCAGTATATAGAAAAGCTGCTGAGCTCGGACAATGTGGTGCTGCGCATGGGCGCGCACTACGCGCGACTCCTCGCCCATGGTCTCCCCCTCCCCGAGGAGCAGGCCGTACACACGTGGCTCCATGAGCGTGAGCGCGTCGCGCAGTCAGACTTCATGAAAAAAGCCCTCCTGCTCACCTCACTCGATGAGCTATGGTTTGGCGATATGGCTCAGCAGGATATTGACCTCCTCCTTGCAAGCATGGTAGAAATTGGAGCGCACCAAGCTGCCGCACAGTACAAGCGCATCATCCCCATGCTCAAAAATCCTGAAAAGCTCGACGAAATCATGTCTGGAGACCAGAGTTGGCAATATGAGCTCAATGAAGCTATAGCAGCCTACTTCTTCCAACATCGAGAGCAATTCAAAGCTGAGCTCGAATAAGTCCACTACCCAGCAGGCCACAAATCACACATCTACCCCACCACCACACAGCCCCATGAGCTCGTATCACTACAGTCTCATTGCGCTTGCGCTGCTCATCAATCTGAGCCCAGCTCACGCGCTCAATGTCAATAAGAGCCCACTGCCTCCCCTGCAGCAGGAGTTTCTACTCGACTACGGCCAGTGGCACGAGCAGCATCTCGACGCTAGCACGCAGACACGCCCGCCACGCCCCAGTCAAGACATCACCCAGGTCAAGCTGCATCTCCACCTCCAGTACCTGCTGTGCCACGGACAATTTGACCCCGCTGAGAAGACGAGGAGAGAGTTCTACGCAGTGCTCGTCTACATGCTCAAGCTCAATGAAGCCATCGCCTATAGCAGTGTGGACGCACTCGAATATTGGACGCACAGTGAGCACTTTCTGGAATACCGGCCTAGCCTCTTTCTCGACGTACTCGTCGAGCTCAAATGGCCCGTGAGGACAGATCTGCTGCGCAGCGCGATCAAGAAGCTCGAAAGCCTCCTGCCCACCAACAAAAAAGACATGATAGACTGCGCCGCAGGCAGGCCCCTAGGCAAGCTGCTCCAGCTACTCGCCTACCAAGACAAGATCAAGGCGCAAAGCGAGATAGAGAAGTACCGCCGCTCCCCTGATCCCTACCTGAGCTACGCCGCACAACTCGCAGCCCTCGAGCTACGTCACCGCCCCAAGCCCACGCTCAACGAGCTCGTTCGCAAGCACTGGCAGGTACACAGCGCGCGGGATCTCGCAGAGCTCAGCCATCCCCAACGCCTCATTGCAGAATGCATCGCTGCCCATGACGGTGCGCTTGAGGGGCACTTTGTAGACTGGATGAGCGCGGCAAAAATCAGAGAAACCGCTCAATACTGGAAGGCAAAGGGCTTCCCCCTGCACGCGGCGGCCCTACTCCAATTCCTGAGTGCTGATCAGCAACACATCTCCCAAGACGCTGCCCAAATCTACAAAGCACGCGACAACTACCGCAATATCGAAAAGCGCGGTCCGCTCTACATCGTCGCCGAAGACCTCATCAACAGCGCAAGACTCCTCACCCGCCCCTGACACACGATGCCCCCCCCACACACAGCTGGCAAGTCCCCTACTCTACCCAGACAAGCCCTCAAGCTCATCTCATCCTACTGGATCATACACAGTATTCTAGGACTCCTGAGCCTCCTTGCAACCATCCCCATACTCTGGAAGCTGCTAGACGAGACACAGCTCTATACACTCGGCTACGTCATCATCTATAGCCTGACCCTCTCCCTGCTCTGGCTGCTCGTGAGCCTCGTCATTGAGGCATTGTATCTACGCAACAAAGAGCTCGTTGCAAGGCTCACCATATGGCTAGCAATCTGGGCTGCCAACCTCGGGGCATTCTCTCTGCTCGCCTACATCGCCTACCTCCCCGCGCCTTCTCCCGACAGCAGACACGCTCTAGAGCAGGATATCCCCATCCATCTGCCCGAAGAAAAGCTCATGGGCAGCTCCAATCTCCAGCTCTATTTCAGCAACGACACGACAGATACAGTCAACAGCAGCACCCAAAACATCGCCAACGCCCCCCATCTCAAAAACCTCGCCGAGCAGCACCCACAGCTACTCGATAGCTTCCTGAGCCAATCGGGACGCTGGCGTCATCAGATGAATGATCAACTGTACGCAAAGCTCGGTCACGTCGTGCTCACCGACTCGAATGACCCCACGGGAGAGAAGGGCAGCGTGCATGCCAGCTTTCGCCGCATCACAGAGGGGAGCAACCTCCCCAAAGGCTACACAAGCAGCCAGATGGGAGAGCCCTTCCCCAGCGAGTCTGTCTTTAAGACCTACCTCATCGGAGAGGTACCAGACATAGCACTCGACCTAGGAGGCAGCCATATCCTCCTGCTCGCGTGGCGCGGCATGCCCAATGTAGTCTCGGCGCGACGCGCCCTCAACGCCGCCATCCGCGCCATTGACGATCAATTTGAAGCCCTCAGCACCGCCCCGAGCGAAGAGACACTCCAGCAGCTGCTCAATCCAGAGACTCAGATCCTCAACAATCAGGCAGAGATACGTCTGAACTCCCCCCCCTCCCAATACGGCTGCTATCAAGCTGAGGTCTACTCCAACTCCTCACAAAAAGGCTACCTCAGCCTCAAAGTCAAGGATGTAGAGACAGGCAAAAACCTCATCAACATCAA
>CAYJJA010000051.1:16539-16763 GCA_964370355.1 uncultured Akkermansia sp.
TCCGCCACGAGATCCCCCTCTCCCTGCACAGCTGGATGCTCCAGGAGGAGTGGATGCCTGGCGACTCGGGCATCCTGCACTCGCTGCCCCTCTTCACCATCGAGCAGTCCGACACGCTGCGTAGCTTCGTCGTGGATCTTGAGCTCTGGTTCACCTCCTATGGCAACCAATCCCCCGCAAAACTCCTCACCAAGAAACGCTACCGCGTCCAAAGCTACCAACCC
>CAYJJA010000052.1:0-16651 GCA_964370355.1 uncultured Akkermansia sp.
CACCGAGAGTGAGCTGACCGTTGTTGGTCGTGTTACCTAGGGTTGTCGTACCCAGTAGCGAGAGTGCTGCACCATCATCAATGGTCAGCGAGCCTGTGACGCTCGTCGTCCCTGTAAAGGAGCTCGCGCCCCCCTTGAAATGAGCCGCACCTTTGATCTGCTGGGATGCCTTACTTGTGACATTTTCTTCAAAGTTTGCCGTCGCGTTGACCTCGACGATCAGATTATCTGCGATGACCTCACACTCTACCGTGTAATTCCCCGACCAGGTGAACTCCAGCGTGGGATCAAGCGCATTGCCACCATTCGCCGTGACCTCATCCACGCCATCGCCATCGAGATCATTGGTGACGGTGATCTTGGTATTCCCAATCGTGACATCACCCGTCATATCATACTTCACACGGCGACCGCCTATCTTGATCTCACCAGTACCCGAGGCATCGGTATTGCGATCTGCTTGAGTCGTCGAGCCCTCAGCAGCCAATGTGTAATCCTCGAACTCGATGGTCAAGCCCGATCCAGAGCTAATAATATCACCGGAGAAGTCCTTCATCGCCCCTGCAAAGTATAAGGCCATGGGGCCTACATTCACCCCACTCGTATTGACATTAAAGTAAATATCACCCGAGAACGCTCCTGCTGGGGCTGCACCCACAGGAGGAGTATAGGTCTCACCCGCCGCAGTCAGAGCGGCCTCATAGATAGAAAAGTCACGAATCGCATTTTTAAAGGTAATACTGCGCGCGGAAGAGATACCCGTGATCCCCGTCCTCGTGCCGTCAAGACCGAGGTGATCCCCCGTAGTGAGACCATCCCAGAACCCCACCTGACGGATATAGACCACACCCGAGACATTCGGATTGCCATTATCTAACCAGTGAGTTGTAGCATCAAAAATAATAGAATCATCTATCGTTGAGTTTCTCATCGGGTCAGAATTACCACCAGTGTAGATGATTTCAGCCGCCTGTGCCTGCGTTTGCGCGAGGGAGTAGCTGACGACACCGAGCAGCATGGTGCTCGTCGCAAGTGTATAACTAAATGAGCCCACTGTGACAAAGCAAGAGAGCAGAGCAGCGCGTAGCGCAGAAGGAATGTGTAGTTTCATAATTTTGAGTGAACGTTTAGATGAGTAATAACATTAAACTCCTAACACTATATATAACATAGCTCATCACAAGAATGCAAGCATAATCGCCACCGACCAAGCCACAAAAAAGAGTATTTAAGGGCGTGCGAGTGTAACAACTTTGTAACAACCTTAAAAATAATGCTAGCAATTTAACGTATAACAAAAAACATGACACTCTTCCCCCTTGATAGATAAGCATCCCTGACAGACAATGGAGAGGACATGACTCCACACACTCTCGTACTCGCGACCTCAGCTGCACTCGTCCCCCTTTCCCCAGCATCCCCAGCATCCCCAGCATCCCAAGCCTCCACCACCCCTCACGCGCCCACAGCAGACTGCACCCACGCGGGCTGTAGCGGATGCGCCGCGGCGCAACAATCCAGCAAACCCGCCGCCCCCATCCCCGCTGAGCTACGCGCCTATCACATCCTACTCGCTGCGGCGAATCTCGAGCTGCTCTCCCGCGTCGCTGCCGAGGGCAAGCTCGGCGATAGCAACAATCTCATCCTCCAAAGCATCACCGCCCAGCTCCTCATCCCCGGCGACAAGCTCCCCAGCCACTGCCAAGAATACTTAAAGCTCATCCAAGAGCTCCACGGAGAGACCCTCCCCAAGCTCAAGGAAGCACAAGATGAGCAGAGCGCAAGCAGCATCATCAAAGAATGGGACAAGAAAAAACGCCTCATCAACCTCCAGCACACAGAGGCGGCACGCCTCATGGATCCCAGCACCGCCTCGAGATACATCCTGTCCGATCTCAAGATAGACGAGAAAATCCAGAGGCGCATGATAGAAAAAATGCAAGCTGCTGGCGAAGACGCGGATGCTAACAAGATTATCAGCGAGGTCTTCGCCGAGATGGTAGCCGATCTCCTTGAGCTCAAGTAGCCTCACCCTAGCCCCAAAAGCCCAATCAACAAACATCTTAACACAGATAGCAACCTCGTATCCAATGCCCACCTTGAGAGAATGCACAAGGTCCGCCTGATGCAATGCGCAGAGCTGCATAGAGTCTACATCTCAGCATAAGGCTCAATATTTCAAAGTTGACATTGTAGAAGTTGCTGTTATAATCAATTTTGTTCATCTTATGAAACAATATCTAATCTCATAAGATGAATCTTGCCCCCTCCACCTTCACTGTCAGAGAGCGCAGCCCTCCCCACGGCCATCATCGTGACAAGCAAACTCTCAGCTTATTATGTATCTATCCATCATATCACCAATCTATAGAGGCGAGCGCATGCTAGAAAGCCTCGTATCTCGCCTCCATGGGGCTATAGGAGCTCTGAATCTTACTTATGAAATTGTGCTGGTGAATGACGCCTCACCTGACAATTCATGGGAAAAAATAAAGCAAGAGTGCGAAAAAGATCCCCGCGTAAAAGGCATAAACCTCAGCCGCAACTTTGGACAACATTATGCCATCACAGCAGGGCTATGCCATGCCAAGGGAGAAGTCATCGTGGTGATGGACTGCGACTTGCAGGATAGACCCGAAGAGATACCTCGCTTGCTAGAAAAACTCAACGAAGGCTTTGATGCTGTCCTTGCTCAGAGGGTAGAGCGCAAGGACTCCTTCTTGAAGCGACTGGGCTCAAAGCTTTTTTATCAGACTTTCAGCTATCTCACCGACACTGTCCAAGATGGCAGCGTCGCGAATTTTGGAATTTATAGGCGCAGCGTGATTGATGCCATTTTATCTATGGGGGATCGTATTCGCTACTTCCCCGCAATGGTTCAATGGGTAGGCTTTCATCAGAGCTACCTTCCCGTGGAGCACGCTGAAAGAGATGAGGGCAAATCAAGCTACAGCTTGTTGAAGCTCTTCGCACTCGCCTTTGATACAATCATCAGCTTTTCCAACAAGCCTATACGATTGATGATGCATATGGGAGGCTATATTGTCACCCTGTCGCTGCTTCTCATCCTTTATTTCTTCATCAAGTACTTGATCTATGGAGTTGTTGTGACAGGCTTTACGGCTCTTATCTTGTCCATGTGGTTTTCTCTAGGCTTTATCGTTTTGCTCATCGGTAGTGTGGGCATCTATGTAGGGCAAATTTTTAATCAGGTAAAGGCACGCCCTAGCTTCATCGTCAAAGATAAACTAAATTTGAATGAGCATGAGTGAGCCAGAATTTCTAGCCTGGGATAGCCAGCACTTTGGCTATAAAATAGGTCGCGTATTGCTAGATCAGCAGTCTTTTGATAGAGATACAATACTCGAAGCCGCGCGAAAGCAAGCTTACGATCTCATCTATCTCTTTTCAAAACAAGAGCTAGATGGGATGCAAGCTGCTGACATAAAAATTGTGTGCGAAAAAGAAGCACAGCAGCATCAAGGAGACTGGAGTGCTATTCATAGCTACAGCCAAAATACAGTCAGTAGCGATTTACTCCACCTTGCTTATGAAAGCGGTAAATACTCGCGCTTTTTACTCGAACCCCGCTTCCTAGACTCACAATTCCAATCTCTCTATCAAATATGGATTGAAAAATCCCTATCTGGAGAGCTAGCAGATGACGTCATCGTCTATGAGCACGAAGGTCGCATCATGGGCTTTATCGCCTACCGCTGGAGAGATAATAGCTATGCCGATATCTGTCTCATCGCGGTAGACCCCCATGCTACAAAAATGGGAATCGCATCGCGACTAGTCCATTACCTCGAGCATTTAGCCCTCAAGCGGCAAATAAAATACATCCGCACGACAACCCAGCAGCACAATGAAGTCGCCTGTGCCTTTTATCAAAAACTCCAATTCAAGACAATAGAAAGCACCTACATCTACCATCTATGGCTGTGATAGCTCAGAGGCTGCACCATAGGCGATCGCTCTTGAACAAAAGAGACTGGCTACGTGGGATGTCACTCAGCCCTAGCTCTTTTGCATGCATAATCCATTGCTCGACTTCATTCTCGCTGCGCGCCATCACTTGATTTTTTACTCCTTGACAGAAAGGGGCAAGGCTTTGTAGGATAGCGGGGATGAAGACTTTGCTTCTATTTTTGTTGGTGTCGCTGCTGCTGCTCTTTTGCTTTCCAGCTTGCGTGGTGCGACAGCTGATTTATCCTGGGCAGCATTTACAGAGTGATGCGTCGGACTTTCCCGCTCATTATAGAAACTTTGCGGTGGAGTACACGACGAGCGATGGTCTGCGGCTGCGCGGCTGGCTGCTCAATCGCGGGACAGCGGCACCGCTCGTCGCCGTCTATGGGGGCAACAATATGGATGTAGGCGACTTTGTCGATCTAGCTCTGCGGGACAAGTCGCGCTCTTATTTGCTCATGAATTATCGCGGCTACGGCGAGAGTGAAGGCTCACCCAGCCAGCGCCTCTTGGTGGATGATGCTTGCGATCTGCTGGCATGGGCGCGGGTGCGTGTGGGAGGCGAGCCACCAGTGTATCTGATGGGCTTTAGCATAGGCTCAGGGGTGGCGATGCAGGTGGCGGCGCGTCTCTGCCCGCGTGGCGAGCTGGATGGGGTAGTGCTACTCTGCCCCTTTGATAGCTTGAAGGAGACGGCACGCCTGCATGTGGGAGGACTGCTCAGCTCACTGATACGTGAAGATGTGTATGATAGCGCAGCAGTGGCCTCTCAGCTCGATGTGCCCGTGACGATTCTAGCTGGGAGACGTGATCGTATCGTGCTGCCCGAGCAGACGCGGCGACTGATCTCTGCCTTCAAGCGTAGGCTACCTCGTGTACACTGGCTGCCTGCGGGGCATAATGATTTGCTGCTCGATGCGGAGGCGTGGGGCTTCATCCTGCAGGGTCTGTCGCGGAGTAAGGCGGATGGCGAGGGCAAATGATTTTTGCTTTCGCTGTAGATCTTTTCTGTTGGTCTGCGTTCTTTAGAGTAACCCCAAAACACAAAAAACAAACCAATAGAAAATAAAACATTATGAACAAGTTATCATTCCTTTCCGTCCTCCTCCTCGCCGCTGTTGTCGCTATGCCCGCCTCTGCTGCTCCCCGTGCAGCCTCTGCGCACAAGCCCGCTGCAGTCAAGAAGGTGGTAGTCAAAAAGCCCGCAGCCAAAAAGCACGTAGCCAAAAAGGCAGTGGTCGTACACAAAAAGGTCGTCGTGCGCAAAAACAAGGTGGTCGTACACAAAAAGGTCGTCGTGCGCAAAAACAAGGTGGTCGTACACAAGAAGGTCGTCGTGAAGAAGCCTGTCGTGCGCAAGCCCGTGGTCGTGGTCAAGAAGACAGGCCGCCCTGTCAATGTCAAGCGCCCCGTGGTCGTCGTCAAGCGTCCTTCTGTCGTGCTCGCCCGCCGTTAATGATCCTCAATGATTCCAATTTCCCTGTTCGTTAGTATGATGCCCAAAGTCGTTTCTCCTTGAGAGGCGGCTTTGGGTTGTTTTTGTACATGTAGCGTCCTTGAAATGGCAAAGAAAGGCTCTCCGCATTGAGCGGAGAGCCTTTCGTATGATTGTGTGTGTATTCTACTAGCTTAGGCACTCTTACGACGGCGACGCGCGGCGAGAGCAGCTAGAGCGAGTAGGCTCAGTGTCGCGGTGCTAGGCTCGGGAATGTAGAGGACGATATTATCACCCGACTTGGTGTATCCAAGGGCTGCATGACTGTAATCTGTCCCGTTTACTGTGTACTCGAGGGTGATGTTATTGTACCACAGCGTTCCTAATGTCTCAACGTCCTGGAGGATAAAGGCCGCGAATTGCTCCTGACCATCGCCTACGCCGAGCTCAGTGTAGCCGTCAATCACGCCCAGATCGAGTGTGAGCGTACCCGATGCTCCCGTGAGCAGGGCAGCGGCACCAGAGATGGTCCAAGCCTGGACATCCTTTGCCTCTCCTCCCTCAAGGGTGGTGAAGGTGAGATCATTCGTCTCCTTTGTCACGGTGATACCCCCCGTGAGCGTTGTGTTGCTGTAGGTGATATTCGCCCCAGCGGCGGCGGTGACGGCGTCGACATCCAGTGTAGAGCCCACGATGCTCACGTTGCCTTCAAGGTTGAAGTGACCAGAGTTCTCGGTGAAGAGGTTCACATTGGTCAAGGTGACATTCGTGAGCGTGGTCAGTGTATCTGTTGCGGTGAGATTCACATCGGTGAAGCTGACATTCTCGTAGTTACTCTCATTGGAGGTGATATTCTGCACGTTGCGTGCGACGAGTGAGCCTGTGACTGTGGCGTTGCTGAGATTCACCTTGTCGAAGCTGCCCGCTGAGACGCTGCCTCCTCCTGTTTGCCCCACGATGGTGGCATCTGTGCCGCCCTTGCCTGCTATGGTGACGCCTCCAACAGACATGTTGTTGGAGCTGATCGTTGCCCCCTCGGCGAGGGTGGCGGTGGTGATCGTCATGTTGGAGCCTGCGCTCGTGTCGGTCTTGAGCGTAGTTCCCGCGCTGAGCTCTGCTGTGCCTATGGTGTTGTTGGCACCTCCGAACTCGAGCGTACCCGAGCTGACCTTGACCGTCGCGTTGCTAGCGGTCATTGTCTGACGCAGGCTGATCGTATTCGCCGTCGCATCGCCGTTTGACGCAGGAGCTGAGGCAAAGGTATAGACATCCCCTGCGGCATTGCTAAAGCCGAGAGCCGTGCTGACTCGCGTCGTGGCACTAGCACCCATGATGGTCGAGCCGTTGGCTATATCGACATCCAAGCCATTGCCCGCATGGTTGCTCCCATCTGCCTGTGTGTACAATACAAGAGTGCCACCATTGATATCAACATTTTTGTTGCCCCTACCTGTGTGGGTGACGAGGCCTTCGCGCATGATGAGTGTCCCCGTGCTGGCTACGGCGATGAGCCCCTCACCGTCGCGATCCGAGATGCCACCAGCGAGATCGAGTGTGCCTGCAACATTGACTGTATTATCGGTATCATAATTTGATAACATGAAGCCCCCTTCACCACTGTCTTGATCTTCTACTGTACTTGAGACCTTCAGAGTGGTATTTTGCTCGATCGTTAATGTGGTATTTGAGCTACCAGATGAGTCGCTAAGCTCGACACTGTGCACCTCATAGACACCTCCGCCTGTGATCGTTGTCGTACCACTGCTGAGTCCCAAGCGCACATTGTCTTGCAGGATGGTGCCTGCAGCGACGCTGACAGTATAGCCCTCGTCTTGACGTACATAGCGATCCGTCATGCTCGTCGCGTTGATCGCGCCACCTATGCTGATGGTGCCACCACCCGAGGCGGCGAGAGTGCGACTTCCGCTGAGGCTGCCTGTGGTGAGCTTGAGCGTTGCATTCGTGTTGCTCGCGACGTTGTCGGCATCGTAGATGAACTCAAGCGTCGAGCCATTCGCGCGGGTGACGCTGGTGCTGCTGTAGTGGTCAAGCCCCTTAAAGGCGATGGTGCCACCGCTTGCAATCGTGGCTGAGCCGCTGCCCAGGGCGTTGTCCGCATCGATGAGCAGGGTGGCATCCGTGCTGACGGTGACGCCACCTGCGAGATCATTGCTGCTGGTGATGGCGAGCGTACCACCTTGAACGTCGATGACTCCCGTGAAATCATTGCCACCATTCGCGATGGTGAGTGTGCCCACTCCTGTTTTGAGCAGTGCTGCAGTCCCTGTGATTTTACCAGTACCGGCGAAGGTGGTATCGGCGAGTCCCGTTACCGTGATGGCTGAGGGGACGACATTGCCCGAAATCTCGATGCTATTTTCACCCAAGTTGGTGGTGAAGGTGACGCTATCAAAGGAGGCGAACTCCGCGTCCGCACCCACCCAGTTCGTACTACCTGTACTCCATGTGCCAGAACCACCCAACCAGTCAAGCGAGACGGAGGCGCGTGATGCGGTGTAGATGAGATTCCCATTGCTATCAATGCTCAGTCCAGTAGACGAAGCCCCAGCACCGAAATCAACTGTAAATTGTGATAGATCTGTCAAGGCGTCTGCATTGTCCAGTATCGTGTAGCTCTGACCGGCGGTGAGCCCTCCTACGATGCTGGCATTGATCGTGACCATCGCTCCAGCATTGAGCGTGAGACCCGTCGTCGTCAAAGCAGCTTGGTCGCTAGCGAGTCCCAGATTCAAGAACACATTGCCATCGAGCGTCAAGCTGCCTATTGAAGATCCGTTGAGCACGGTAAGCGAGCTGTTATCTGCGAAGCTGAGTGAGCCCGTCGTGCTCACTGCGGCATTGCTAACGGTGAGGCTTGAGCCCGAAACCATGTTTACCACCGTGCCAGCGGCTACGCTGAGACTTTGTGTGGTAATAGCACTTGAGACATTGTAAACAACGCCATCACCTCCATTGAAAGAGAGGACATTAGAATTGATAGCACTATTGGTGATGCTTGAAGTACCTGCACCTACATCGAAGGTGACATCTCCTCTTGCTTTGCCTGCAACGTACAGATTAAGAGCACCTTCCCCCGCGACGGTCTCGCGAGCTGTACCACCAAAGCTGATATTCAGACCACCGCGCGTGGAGATAATATCCCCGCTAAAGCCGCTCATGTCACCGTTGAAAACATAGCTTTGCGTGGAGAATATGCTCGTCTCATCTCTCCAGCTATTAAACTCAATGTTGCCATGTTGCTCCGTGTCAGCATGGTCAACGATAGTGCAATCAAAGGTATAGGTTTTGGAGGATGACCCATTGACAAGATCCCAAGCCTTGACGTAGATCGTGACCCCCTCGACTACGGTAAAGGCATCGCCGAGCCAGTCGTCACTTTGACCGCGCATGTCCACGATGATCGTGTCGCCTGCTTGGGCTGCCGCGAAGTCGCCGCGATCAGCGCTGCCCATGACCTCAAATTCTTCCGCATAGGAACTTAATACTGTAAGACTCATCACTGCTAGCATGAGGAGCTTACGTAATCGTAAAGGTAATATAATTTTCATAGATAATGATTATCATTAATAGTATTTAAATCAAAAATATAATTCTTAGAATAAAAGGGTAGCACATCAAGACTATAGCTTTTCTCCGATGGGAAAGCAAGGCAAAATGGAGTGCCAAGCTCCTTATTATACTAACTATTATTTTCAAGCAACTGGGGAGGAGACATTTTCCTTGACTTTTGGATCTGCTTGCTCCACCCTAGTTAGGTATTTTTATGACTTATGGCTGCTTCTGATTCTATTTATTATATTGATCGTTATTCTGGTGAGCGTGTGCGTGAGCAGGTGCTCGGCGAGGCGGCTCTGCGCTGGGTGTACGGGAGTCATCTGGGGCGACTGAGCCTGCATGTGCTCATCAAGCGAGGGGTTTTTTCGCGGCTGCTGGGCTGGAGCAAGAGTCGTGCCGCGAGTCGTCGTGATATTGCACCTTTCATCGCGCAGTATGGGATCAATATTGAGGAGGCTTTGGAGTCTCCGGATTCTTTTGGCAGCTTTAATGAGTTCTTTTACCGCAAGCTCAAGGCGGGCGCACGCCCGCTCTGCGCGGAGGGCTGTGTGGCTCTGCCAGCGGATGCGCGTCATCAGGCGTGGCAGGATGCCTCGCAGATGGAGGGGGTCTTTGTCAAGGGGCAGAGATTCGACCTAGCGGCTCTGCTGGGTAGCGAGGAGCTGGCGCAGCGCTATGCGCAGGGTAGTATCGTGCTCTCGCGTCTGTGTCCTGTGGATTATCATCGATTCCACTTCCCCTTAGCGGGTGTGCCCGCGGCTCCTCGGCGTATCGCGGGGGCATTGGCGAGTGTGTCGCCTCATTGTCTGCGCACTCAGCTCTCTTGGCTGTGGAATAATAAGCGCGATCTGACCCTGCTGCGCACAGAGGCGGCGGGGGATGTGCTGCTGCTGCCTATCGGAGCCACGGGTGTGGGGGCTATCCACCATACCTACGCACCCGATGTGGCTGTGGAGCGGGGCGCAGAGCAGGGCTATTTTGCCTTTGGCGGCTCGACGGTGATGAGTTTTTATCTACCGGGGCGTGTCTCCATCGCGCAGGATCTCCTCGACAATACGCAGCGTGGCTACGAGACCTTCGCCCGTCAGGGCGATGTGCTAGGCGAGCTGTGCTAATTCCTAACTCCTCTGCTGCGGCCCCATCATGGGGGTACGCGAGGGAGCGATTTCGCGTGCCTCCATGTAGCGTATTTGGCGAGTGACCCCTGCTCCGACAGGGGAGGAGAGTCGCTCATCAGCGCGTGTGACGTAGAGCTCAGCGTGGCTGCTATACCAGCGGCGCAGCAGCAGATAGCTGAGAGTAGAGACTAGTGAGCAAAGGATGATCCAGCCGAGCACCCCGATGTCGCCTGTGCTGACGCTGTGGGCGAGGGAGAGCTTTCTTTCTTTTTGGAAGCTGGGCTTGCTCTGCCACGGGATGTCGAGACGCGGCAGGATTTTGCGGCTGTGTGTGGAGCTAGCATCCCAGTGGTGAGAGCTGGCGTTGAGCCGCTGCTGGAGATGATCGAGGGCGGCGTGTATGGCTCCGCTGTCCGAGGCCTTGAGGTTGGCGGCGTGGCGCAGCTGATGGAGCAGCTGCACCTGCTCTTGCGCGGTGAAGGGGATGAGGCTGTAGGCGATGTCGAGTGGCTTTTGCTGCCCGATGTGGTACTCGATAAAGGCGGCGTAGTGCCCTGACTCTCCCGCATGGTTGAGCAGCTGCTGGGGGTGGAGACTCTCGGGGACGCTTTGCGTGCCTGCATGGATGATGACGTAGACGCGGTAGGGGGACTGGGATTTGATGAGCTGGAGGCGATGCTCGAGCTCTTGACGCTCGGGGCGTGAGAGCAGCTGCTGGGGATCGACGAGGAGGCTTTTGTGCTGCCGTAGATGATTGATGACTTGAAAGGCCTTGATGGGAGCTTGCTTGACGAGCGTGGGGGTGGTGTTGGGGCGACGTATTTGTGTGCTGGGCAGAGCCTGGAGGTAGCGAGCGGCTTGCTGCTGCTGATAGAGCCTCTGTGTGTCCTGCTCACTCCAGTCCTTGGGACTGAGTAGCTGGCTAGCGAGGGCGAGGGGGAGCAGTAGGCTGTGATTGCCCTGCCGCCAGCTGCGCTTTTGCTGCTGTGCTGTGGCCTTGTCGAGCTGCTCTTGCTCAATGCGGTGCTGCTCTTGTCGCTGGAGGAGCTGCTCATGCTGTCGGGCGAGACGCTCTTGCTCGACGAGCAGGCGCTCGTAGTGCTGCTGGGCCTGCTCGACATCCTCGACGAGCTTGCTGGTGACCTGCTGGCGCAGAGCGGCACTGCTGCTGGGTGGGGGGGTGAGCGCGAGGATGCGCTGACCTTCGCGCAGCTCGCGATTCACGGCACGCTTCATGACTTGTTTGATACTGGCATAGAGGCTTTTTTCGCGGAATTGGAGGCGGCTCTCTCGTATACATTTGTCGAGCTGCTCTCGCTGGATGTAGGGGTCGAGCATGTAGCCCCAGCTAAAGCAGGCGGCTTGGAGCTGCACATCGAGGACGAGCATGAGTATCCAGCGATTCTCGACGGGGCGCAGTGGGTTGTAAAAGCTTTTTTGGAAGCGTCGCCAGATGCGCCCCACGAGATTGCTGTGCTCCAGCGCGAGAAAGACAGGCTCTTCTCCCTGAGCGCGGAGGCGCAGAGCGTGAGCACTGGGTAGCTCGTGAGGGCGCGTGCTGCGCTTGCCAAAGGAAGCGGGGCTGATGCGGCCGTGATTGAGCACCCAGTGAGCGTGCTGGGTGAAGGTGGAGCTCTGACCTTGGTCTGTGAGATAGACGACGAGGGCGACGGGGGCGAGGCGTTTTTCTAGCGACTGGAGGTAGCGGCTGAGCTTGTCTATATCTGCTTGCTTTAAGGCGCCAGCGGGGTCGTTGATGCGCATGAGGTCAAAGTAGCCATCCCCATAGACCTGATCGCAGAGCATGAGACTGTAGCCACAGCTGGGACATTGATCGTGAGCAAGGGCGTGAAACTCGCTAGCGCATTGAGGACATACTGGCATGGGAGGTTTTATACCCTTTTTTCTCAGCGACGTGAAGCAAATTGTCAGCACACGACTCTAAATTCTTTTTGTCATTTGGTGCGGGCTATTGTTTTTTTGCTTGCTAGTGCTCTATTCTTTCCTGTAAACTCTTGTATCAAGTGATCCGCTATCTACTAGCTGATACTTTAATCATTCAACATACAACTATATCATACATCATGGATACCCAAGTTGCCGTTATTTGCGACTACGCTGCTGATTACCAAGGAAAGCTTTGCGTTCAAGGCGCATACGATACGCTTTTCGCACGCCAATTCCCCGTTATTCACCCCTCCTGCGCGCTGGCTCTGCGTCTCTGCATGACCCCCGAAGACTCAGGTGATCACAAGCTGAGTGTCTCCATCGTCGATGAGGACGGTGCGTCCCTTGACCCAAAGATGCCCTACGTCATTGATCTCAAAGCCTCTATCCCAGAGGGTGCTTCCTTCCTGACCCGCAACTTGATCATGAACTTCCAAGGCATTAAGTTTGAAAAGGCAGGCAACTACAGCGTCGATCTCTCTCTCGACGGTGAGCTCATCGCTCGCACACCCCTGCGCCTCGTCGAGGCAAAGGAAGGACAAGCTCAGGGCTAAGTCCAGCTTTTTCTCATTTTAAAAGCCCTTTTCTATCAAGGAAAAGGGCTTTTTTAGTTAGATAATGGGATATCATCCTTGCAAGGAGGGGGCTGAGCTGTTATCATAGAGGCACACGAGCATGAAACCACTGAACAAATTAGGCGAAGCTTTTGACGCGCAAGGAGGGCTCTGGGAGCTCTGGGAGCGCGACGAGATCCTCACCATACTCCAAGACGGTATCCCCTGCGCCTCCTCCTTTACCCATGGGAGTGAGGATATGATGGCAGATGTGGGCATCGCGCCTATAATGCGAGCCACCCAGCCTATTATCATGATCGCAGGACTGGGGCTGGGCTATGGTCTCGCGCGCGTGAGCCAGCAGATCAAGCGCGAGAAGGCAAAATTCATCGTCGCTGAGCCCGTACAGGCAATCATTGACTGGAATCGCCAGTACGGCGAGAATGCCGCACTGCTGCGCGAGGATGCTCGCGTGGAGATTGAATGCGCCTCAGCACTAGATCTCTGCCAAAAGCGCATCGGCTCACTGCATACCATCCTGCTCAAGCACACCCATGCACGCTGTCAGATCACGGTGCAGGAGGCGCAGATCTATTTCAACGCGCTCAAGGGCGGCAGCTTGCTCGTCATCGCGATAGGAAAAACTGACAAGCGCCTGGAGGGCATCCTGCGTCGCGCGGGCTTTGAGGTGAGCTTTACACACGTACCCGCTGCCTCGAAGGGCAAGCAGATGAAGCTGCACACTCTCATTTTGGCTCGTCGCGGACGCTTTGTCCCCTTTGCCCAGCGCAGCTCTGGCAAGGATGAGTGCAAAAAATCCTAGTACTGACCCTTTTCACGCCTTTATTAGTAGATATCAATAACCTGAAAACAACCTGCTCCCCACGCTCTTGCACCCCCAGCTTGACACCCCAAGGGGACGATCAACAACATCAAGAAAACTATGACCGAACGTCGCATTGTAATCACAGGAATCGGAGCCGTATCCCCACTGGGCAATACAGCCGAAGAAACATGGCAGGCCATGAAGGCTGGCAAGAGTGGTATCTCTCGCATTGAGAGCCTCGACACCTCAGCCTATGGCATCCACATAGCAGGCGAGATCCGAGACTTTGACGCTACTCCCTATTTCCGCAAAGACCCCAAGTCTGTACGCCGTACGGACCGCTACGAGCAGCTCGCGATGGCGGCAGCTGTCATGGCGATGGAGGATGCCTCGCTCGACCCCGAATCCCCCGAGCTCGACAAAGACCGCGTAGGCGTGATGATTGGCTCGGGCATAGGTGGACTGGGCATCCATGGGGAGAACTATGAGCTACTCATCACCAAGGGACCACGCCGTGTATCCCCCTTCTGCATCCCTTATATGATCACCAATATGGCCAGTGGTATGGTGAGCATAGACTACGGCTTTGGAGGCCCGAATATGAGCATCTCCACGGCCTGCGCTACCTCCAATCACTGCATAGGTGAGGCGTGGCGTATTATGAAGTTTGGAGACGCGGACGTCATGCTCGTGGGCGGTGCAGAGGCGACCATTTTACCCATTGGTATTGTAGGCTTTGCAAACATGAAGGCACTCTCCACGCGCAATGATGAGCCTGAGCGCGCCTCACGCCCCTACGACGTCGATCGCGACGGCTTTGTCATGGGAGAGGGTGCTGCGGTGCTCATCCTTGAGACACTGGAGCATGCACAAAAGCGTGGTGCGAACATCCTCGCCGAGCTCGTCGGCTATGGACTGAGTGCTGATGCCTACCACCTCACCTCCCCTGTCCCCGATGGCGCAGGAGCAGCGCGCTGCATGGATATCGCGCTCAAGCACGCGGGCATGCAGCCAACAGATATCCAATACATCAACACCCATGGCACCTCCACCCCCCTCGGGGATATATGCGAGACCAATGGTATCAAGAAAAGCTTTGGCGACTACGCCACCAACGGACTCGTCGTCAGCTCCACCAAGTCGATGACGGGACACCTCCTCGGTGCCGCAGGCGGCATCGAGCTACTCGCCTGCATTATGGCTATACGTGACAACTTCGTGCCTCCCACCATCAATGTGGACAATCAGGATCCCCAGTGCGATCTCGATGTCTGCGCCAATGAGGGTCGCAGCATGAGGGTGGACGCAGCCCTGAGCAATTCCTTTGGCTTTGGCGGACACAATGCCTCGCTCATCGTCAAGCGCTACGAAGCCTAATCTCCCAACAAGCGGGCTTCTACCGCTATCTAGCCATACTAGGTAGCGCAAGTGTGACATACCCCCTCGGGGCTTATGCTACACTCAAGATTCTCATAGAGCGACAGGGATAGACCCTGTCGCTCCATGTAGTAACTTCACGTACAAACTATTACCCTATAACACCCTCCTATCTCGTGAATACTCCTTCCACTCCCCCCATCACATGCTCTTCATGGCTGGCTAGTAGAAAGCTCTACTTGCTCTGGTTCTTACTGAGCCTAGCCAATGCACTCTTTCAGTACCTCAGCACACTCAGCCTGAGCCTAGGCGAGTGTAGTCTGTCACTCGTACGCCAGCTAGCCCAGTTCACAGGCATGCACCAGGTCACGAGTGAAGGGGTACTCACTCAAGAGAGTGTCCTCTACCCCTCGATGCTCATCGCCTGCTACATGACACTCATCTTTCTGCGTGAGGGGCGTGCTTCGGCGCGTATGCACCTCTGTATCCTCATGCTGATGTGCCTGATGCTCGCGCCCTTTGTCAGCCTCATTTGGGGCATGGCTATGCCCATCACGGCTCCGACTATGGGGCTACTCTTTCTTTATTTTCTTCACATAGGCCTGCCCAACTGCTCACGCAATTGAGCTCACGCTATTCATGAACGCCCTCGATTACCCGCAAGCCCTCAAGCAACTCATAGCGCAGCTCAAGCGCATGCCGGGGATAGGTAGTCGTGGGGCGGAGCGCCTTGCCCTGTGGCTCATGCAGCAGGGACGCTCTGAGGCTCAGCAGCTCGCACTCGCTCTAGAGGCGAGCGGCGAGCAGATTGATTACTGCCCAAGCTGCGGCTTCTTTGCCCAAAAAGGCGAGCTTTGTGCAGCCTGTGATAATCCTGCGAGGCACACGGGCCAGATCTGCGTCGTCGAGCAGCCTACCGACGTATTGCCCATTGAGCGCTGCGGCATCTACCGCGGGCTCTACCACTGCCTCGGTGGCAAGATATCCCCTCTCGATGGAGTCATGCCCGAGGATCTTGCTATCACCAAGCTCCAAGAACGCCTGCTGGCAGAGGGCGACTGTGAGCTTATCCTCGCGCTGGGCAGTGATGTCGAGGGTGAGGCCACCACGCTCTATCTTGCAGACATGCTCCGAGAGCTCCCCTGCCGCGTCACCCGCCTCGCGCAGGGAATGCCCGCTGGTGCTGGGCTAGGGCATGCGGATGCCGTCACGCTCATGCGCGCCTTTGAAGGCCGATTAGATTTTGGCCAATGAGGCATGCGAACAACTAGGCAATAGCGTAATACAAAGATAGAGCTTTTTTTATTTATATCTCATTTTTTACAACTCGCTCTATATAAAGGATTTAAAAGAAGTGATAAATTCTATTTTTCCCTAACAAAAACTTCTGAGTAATTAATGAGCACTTGTGAAATAAATAGAAAATCAATAAAAGGAAACACAATACCACTAACTCTTAATAAGATACAGCAACACACATCCTTATTATGATGGTGTTTCAGCAGAACAACTCTGTTAAAGCTATGGAAATTCCCCACTCTGTAAATTCTACTCTATCTCCTAAGGACTCATTATAAGCGATAATGTATTTTTGAAAAAATATTTTTTTCAATCCAAGTATTTAGGGCACTCCGTCGTCAGAATCGTATCATGATTGCCACACTCGATAAGGAAGCTAGTATTGGTAATAAGCATAGTATCGTATATATTAAAGCTTAAAAATTCCCCTAACGCATTGATCTATAAACTCGATCAAGAAATCTAAACTGTGAATATTTTTGACACTATGCTTAAACCAGCTATAGAAAAAGTAGCTTGATTTTGCAGAGTGGACGCTTCATCTCCC
>CAYJJA010000053.1:0-16400 GCA_964370355.1 uncultured Akkermansia sp.
TCGACGATGAGGGCTGCTTCGCGGCCTGCGTTGGAGACGAGCTGGCGCAGGGGAGACTCGATGGCGCGGGTGACGATGTCAGCACCGGTCTGTTCATCGCCAGCGAGCTGGAGATTTGCACTGGCGTGCTGGGCGCGGATGAGGGCGACACCACCACCGGGGACGATGCCTTCTTCTACGGCGGCGCGTGTGGCGTGCAGGGCGTCATCGACGCGGTCCTTCTTTTCCTTCATCTCAGTCTCGGTAGCAGCACCGACCTTGATGACGGCAACACCTCCTGCGAGCTTGGCAAGACGCTCTTGGAGCTTTTCTTTGTCGTAGTCGCTTGTCGTGTCAACGATCTGCTTGCGGATCTGGGTGACGCGAGCGGTGATGTCAGCGGAGCTGCCTGCACCCTCAATGATGACGGTGGTGTCCTTGCTGACGACGACGCGCTTGGCCACACCGAGCTGGGTGAGCTCGACATTCTCCAGCTTGAGACCGAGGTCTTCGCTGATGCACTGACCGCCTGTGAGGATGGCGATGTCTTGGAGCATGGCCTTGCGGCGATCGCCAAAGCCGGGAGCCTTGACGGCGCAGACGTTGAGCATACCGCGCAGGCGGTTGAGCACGAGGGAGGCGAGGGCTTCACCTTCGACGTCTTCGGCGATGATGAGGAAGGGCTTGCCAGCCTTAGCTACTTTTTCAAGCACAGGGAGGAAGTCCTTCAAGTTGCTGATCTTCTTTTCAAAGATGAGGATGTAGGGAGACTCAAGGACGACTTCCATGGTCTCGGCGTTGGTGACGAAGTAGGGGGAGAGGTAGCCCTTGTCGAACTGCATGCCCTCGACCACGTCGAGGCTAGTCTCGATACCCTTGGCTTCTTCGACGGTGATGGTGCCGTCCTTGCCTACCTTGTCCATGGCCTCGGCGATGATGGTGCCGATCTCATCGTCCCAGTTGGCGGAGACGGTGGCGACTTGGGCGATCTCCTTGGAGGAGTCAACGGACTTGGAGATGTTCTTGAGCTCGGCGACGATGGCAGCGGCTGCTTTGTTGATACCACGCTGGAGCATGATAGGATTCGCACCTGCGGTGACGTTGCGCAGACCTTCGCGGTAGATGGCCTCGGCGAGGACGGTGGCGGTGGTGGTGCCATCACCCGCGATGTCGTTGGTCTTGCTGGAGACTTCACGTACGAGCTGAGCGCCCATGTTTTCGTAGGGGTTCTCAAGCTCAATCTCCTTGGCGACGGTTACACCGTCCTTGGTGATGGTGGGGGAGCCAAATTTCTTGTCGATGACGACGTTGCGACCAGCAGGTCCCAGCGTGCTCTTGACGGCCTTGGCGATCTTGGCGACACCGTTGAGCAGGCTCTGACGTGCGCTTTCTTCAAATTCGAGTTGTTTTGCCATAATGGTTTATTGAAAATGTGTTGAGAGATGATAATTAGTCTTCGAGGACGGCGAGGATGTCGCTTTCGTTGAGGATGGTGTAGGTTGTACCGTTGACGGTGATTTCTGTGCCGCCGTATTTGGTGATGAGGACGCGATCGTTGATCTGGACGCTAAAGGGGATGAGGGCACCGTCCTTGTCGCGACCGCCTGTGCCTACGGCACGTACGATGGCTTCTTGGGGTTTTTCCTGTGCGGTGTCGGGGAGGTAGAGACCGCTGGCGGTCTTGGTTTCAGCTTCGACGCGCTGGATGAGGACGCGTGCTCCGAGGGGTTTGATCATATTGGTTGTGTGTATTGTGTTTTGGTATGTGAAAATGTAGGGGAAGGGGGCTAGCACAGGCTTGGAGCTTTGCCAAGCCTGTGCTGATGGGGGTGAGATATTAATCAACGACTTCGGCGTCGACGACCTTGCCCTTGGCCTTGCGAGGACCTTCGGCATCACCTTCGGGGGCTGCGCCACCTGCGGCACTCGCTTGTGCCTGCTGGGCGGCCTGATTCAGGCTGGAGAGCAGACCTTCGAGGTCGGCGGTGAGAGTCTTGGTCTTGTCGATGTCCTTGGCTTCGACGGCTGCCTTGAGGGCGGAGATTTTTTCCTCGATGGGTTGCTTGATCTCAGCGGGGAGCTGCTCGCCCTGCTCCTTGAGCTGGCGCTCGGTGTTGTGAGCGAGGGAGTCACCCTTATTGATCGTGTCGATGTCTTCGGCGCGCTTGCGGTCTTCTTCTGCGTGGGCTTCGGCATCTTTCTTAGCGCGCTCGATCTCGTCTTGGGAGAGACCCGAGGAGCCTTGGATGGAGATGTTTTGCTCCTTGCCTGTGGACTTGTCCTTGGCGGATACCTTCAGAATACCGTTGGCGTCGATGTCGAAGGTGACCTCAATCTGAGGCACTCCGCGGGGGGCGGACTGGATGCCGTCGAGCTTGAAGTTGCCCAGAGGCTTGTTGTCGGAGAACATCTTGCGCTCGCCTTGGCAGATCTGGATATCAACAGCTGGCTGGTTGTCAGCAGCGGTGGAAAATACCTGACTCTTGCGCACAGGGATGGTCGTATTGCGGTCTATCATGGGGGTCGCGATGCCGCCCATCGTCTCGATGGAGAGCGTCAGCGGGGTCACGTCGAGCAGCAGCACGTCGTTGACATCCCCTGCGAGTACGCCACCTTGGATGGCAGCACCGATGGCGACGACCTCGTCGGGATTGACACCCTTGTGGGGTTCTTTGCCTGCGAGACGCTTGGCCATGTCTTGGACGGCGGGCATGCGTGTCATGCCACCGACGAGCACGAGCTCATTGACCTCGCTGGAGCTGATGCCAGCGGCACTGATGCATTCGCGCACTGGCTTGGCGGTGCGCTCAAGGAGAGTAGCGGTGAGCTGCTCAAGCTTGGAGCGTGTGAGATTCATCATGATGTGCTTGGGACCTGTGACATCCATGGTGATGAAGGGCAGCGATATGTCGTAGCTCTGCGTGGAGCTCAGCGCGATCTTGGCCTTTTCTGCTTCTTCCTTGATGCGCTGGAGGGCATCCATTTGCTTGGAGATGTCCATACCTTCGTTGTTCTTGAACTCGGCGAGAATCCAGTTAATGATGGCATTGTCCCAGTCATCACCACCGAGGTGAGTGTCACCATCGGAGGCCTTGACCTCGAAGACACCGTCACCGATTTCGAGCACAGAGATGTCGAAGGTACCACCACCGAGGTCGTAGACGGCGATTTTTTCGTTGCTCTTCTTGTCGAGACCGTAGGCGAGGGCTGCGGCGGTAGGCTCATTGATGATGCGGCGTACCTTGAGACCGGCGATCTCACCGGCGGCCTTGGTGGCGTTGCGCTGAGCGTCGTTGAAGTAGGCGGGCACGGTGATGACAGCCTCGGTGATGGTCTCACCGAGCTTGTCCTCAGCGTCAGCTTTGAGCTTGGCGAGGATCATCGCGCTGATTTCTTGGGGGGAGAATACCTTGGATTCTCCGCCGACTTCTACCTTGATGTGGGCGTCACCATTGGGCGCGGCGACGATTTCGTAGGGGACTTTCTTGTCGTCTTCGGTGAGCTCGGAGTACTTGCGGCCGATGAGGCGCTTTGCCGAGTAGATGGTGTTGCGGGGGTTGGTGACAGCTTGGCGCTTGGCAGCCTGTCCGACGACGCGTTCACCGCTCTTGGTGAAGGCGACGATGGAGGGAGTGGTGCGTGCACCTTCGCTGTTTTCGAGGACAGTGCCTTGTCCGCCTTCCATGACGGACATGCAGGAGTTGGTTGTTCCGAGGTCGATTCCGAGGATTTTTGGCATATGGGTATGTTCTTTTTTGTGTTGTTGTGATATTTAGGTGAGCTGGGCGATGCGCCCGCGTCTCGCTTATACCTTTCTTTATGCAACTCGTGTGCCAGTTTTTGAAAAATTACTTTATTTTTATTTTATGTTGATAGATAGTCAATTATGTTTTTGTCTTTTTTCTGATACTATTTCACAATCGTGACAAACTGTCTCTGCTCTGTGACAATTTGTCTAGGGGTTGTGTCAAAATGTCGCACTCTTGGCTTCATTCTCCTTTGGGGCGAAGTGACGAGAACTTCTTTTTTTATCTATTATTCATCAAGCAAATATGATTTAAAGAGAAAAAATGAGAAAAAAGTGAACAAATACTTGAACAAATTCTGCTCAGCACTTGTCTTATCTATATCGGTCAAATCCCGAGGCTAGTGAAGGAGAGAGCACGATGCCTCATCAAAAAGGGACTGATCGAGTTTCATAGGTAGTAAGTTGACGCGGGCGTAGAAGAAATTCTACGCCCGCCATTCTTTGTACTTGCTTGGTGGTTGAAATTATGAAAATATCTCCTACGCACGAATCAATCGCTTTTTCAGATGACTCAACCCTTCCCCCATCAACTCATTGAGGGCGGTATCACCGCTCCACGCGCCTTTGTTGCTAATGCGATTAGCTGTGGTATCAAGAATCCCGAAGCGACGCGTCTCGATCTCGCTCTGCTCTACTCCACCCAGCCTACGACCTCAGCGGCTACCTTTACCATCAATCGCGTACGCGCTGCCTGTGTACGAGTCAGTGAGAAGCACCTAGCACAGAGCAATTACCGTGCTGTCATCCTCAATAGTGGCAATGCTAATGCCTGTACAGGACAGCGGGGCATGAATGATGCGCTGGGGGAATGCCGTGACGTAGCGGCAGAATTGGGCATAGAGCCCCAAGAGGTAGCTGTCTGCTCGACGGGGGTCATCGGTCTACCCATGCCCATGCTGCGCATCAGCCCTCGCATCCCCGAGCTCTGCGCCCATCTCTCCGCAGAGAAGGGGGAAGACCTCGCGCTGGCAATAATGACCAGCGACACGCGCAAGAAGGAGATAGCGCTCGAAATCCTCATTGACGGCAAGCCCGTGCGCATCGGTGCCTGCTGCAAGGGCGCAGGGATGATCAGCCCTACGATGGCAACCATGATCTGCCTTGTGAGCACAGATGCGGCGGTGAAGCGTGGCGACCTTGATGCGACAACACTCAGAGGGGTCGAGCAGTCCTTCAACTGCGTCACCATCGACGGCGACATGAGCACCAATGATACCTGCATTGTCATGGCGAATGGGGCATCGGGCGTGGAGCTCTCTCCGGGCTCGGAGGGGTGGGCGCTTTTTGAAGAGGCTCTCCACCATGTCATGCTCGTCATGGCCAAGCATATCGTGCAGGACGGCGAGCGTGTGACAAAGTTTGTCACCGTAGAGGTAGAAGGCGCAGCTTGTCCTGCTGATGCAAAGTGTGTCGCCGAGGCTGTCGCAAAGTCTGCCTTGGTGAAGAGCTCGTGGAATGGCAATGACCCCAACTGGGGACGCATCATTCATGCCGTCGGCTACGCAGGAGCTCCCATCATCGAGGAGCGCATTGATATTGATATTGCAGGTCTGCCCGCTTGCCGTGCAGGTGAGCAGACGGATACCCCGAGTGATCGCCTACGTGAGGCGGTGCTGGTGCGCGATTTTGAGATTCGTATCAATCTCAATCTAGGCGAGGCATCCCATAGGATCTACACCACAGATTTGTCACCCGAGTACGTCGATTTTAATCGCTCGGAGTATGCCTATTGGAATCAGGCAAAGAAGGATGGCTTGACCCAATAGGAGGGGGAGTGATACATCCCAAATTTCGCGCTCGGAGTGCTTTAGCTAGACTTCGAGTGCTTTCTTTTGAGGCATGAGCGCAGTGCTTGCAGGGCGCGACCGTAGCCCAGCAGAAAAGTCTCATGCCTGATCCCCCAGCGTATGGGTAGCTCGATGAGACCGCGCAGGAGTCGGGGGAGCTCGCGCAGCGAGACGAGCGGGTAGGGGATGTGCTGCGCCCATGGACTCTGCCGCCAGAGGGCGAAAAACTCCTCCTCGTAGGGGAGCTTTGCCCCTGTGAGTATATTGGGTTTCATCGCGGCAAAGTGCAGGATATGCGGGCTAGCGTAGGCGCTGCGGGCTTCGTCTGACTCCTCACTGAGGTCTTGGGCAAAGAGGGGGATGACGTTGTAGCTGAGGGGGAGAGGGGCGATGCGGCCGCGCAAGACGTGATTGAGCACATCCTGATCCTGCCAAGCGAGTCGCTCGGCGGGAATGGCGCGGCTCGTGTCAATGAGCTGTTGGCTGATCTTTTCTGCTCGCATGCGCTCAAGATTCATGAAAAGGATACTGGCGTAGAAGTAATACTCGGGCTCGCCGCGCTCAGCGTAGCCGATGCGCTCGGAGAAATGCCTGACGGTCTGCTCGTATTGCTCACGGTAGCCACCGTAGACCACCCACGGACAGGCTGCCATGACCTGATCAGTCAGCGCCATGTCCCAGAGACTACCTAGATCGCGCATTACCATAATGTCACAATCCAGATAGAGCACACGCTCCACGCTATCAGGGAGCAGATCGGGCAGTAAGAAGCGGTAATAGGTCGGTGTGGGAAGTCGCCTCTGCGTGGGAAGATCGCTCAGCGCCTCCCCCACATGATAGAAGTGTAGGCTCAGCTTGATCGAGGCAAAGAGTGTCTTATCAATGCCCCGATGCAGGATGTGCACCTCGTAGCACTCGGGATTCTCTAGAGTACGCTCTAGAGAGTAGAGTGCTAGCGCGAGCGGGATTTGAAAGGCGCGATCGCTCGCAAAGGCAATGTGGCGTGCCTTAGTCATTGGGTATGATCTCTATCCCTTCGCGGACAGCGAGGCTGATGATTGAGGCTAAGGAGCAGAAGATGGCGGCAAGCGCACTCAGGCACACTGCCCAGTCACCGTAGCGCGCGTAGATGGTGAGCGGTGCCTTCATATCCACAGGCAGCACAGCATAGCTACTCCCAGCGACCCAAGGGCGACCTTGGGCATCGCGCAGCTCATGGATAAAGGCTCCATTGGGAGCGATAGCACAGCTCAGCCCCTGATTGGCCGCGCGCACCATGGGGCGGCGCAGCTCAATGCAGCGAAAGGCCGCATTGCGAGCCTGCTGCTCGCCACATGCCGAGTGGTGGAACCATGCATCATTGCTCACATTGACAATGACCTGTGCTCCCTCGCGTGCAAAGCGTCGAATGAGCCCCCCCACCGTATCCTCATAGCAAATGGCAGGGATGACCGATATTTTTTTGTCGCTATTGGGGATAGGCACAGAGAGAGGCTCATAGCCCTCCCCTGGGATGATGCCATCCCCTGTCTGTGTCCCTGTGATCTCGGAGTAGAGCTCGCCTATCCACTTAATGTCTTGGGCGAGTGGGATATACTCGCCAAAGGGCATGAGATGCTGCTTGGAGACCGTGAAGGTGCTCGCAAAATCATCAGGGATCACCGCCATTGAGTTGAGCATCCCCTTGTAGGCTCGCGCGCCGTTCTGCGCCGTGGCGACGAGGTACTCATCCACCCCTGCAAAGAGCACAAAATCCTGCCCCCCCATGGCGCGCACGCGGGTGCGTAGATCGGGCAGCCCACGCCTTGGGTGGAAATAGAGGCGACTCGAGTAGTCCTCGATGCGCGCCCGTGTCTCGGCATCACGCCAGAAGGGGAAGGGTAGCGAGCTCTCTGGCCAGATCACCCAGAGGGGCAGCTGCTGTGTGATGGCGAGTGTGGGATGCTTCTTGGCCAGCTCGATTGTATCGCGCTGCACCTGCTCAAAGCCGCGTAGCGTCTCCTGTGTGTAGCCCAAGAAAAGATCCGCCTTCTTGAAGGAGGGCATCTGGATCTTCTCCACCTGATCGAGATTGTTTTGAACAGCCAGTACGGGAAGCTGGATGACACCCTCCTGCTCAAAAAGCTGTGTGGTCGAATAACGCTGCGCCAGCGAGAGCCCTCCCATGAAGAGTCCAAAGATGAGCAAGAGCACCGCGTAGAAATCCCAAGGGCGACAGGTCTTGCCCACCGCCTTGAAATGCAAATAGCAGCGACGGAGTGCGTTATAGCAGATCACGACAAAAAAAACAGGGAAGAAGGAAAGAGCCGCCGTCCCTATGTACTCCGCCCACTGCGCCAGTGACAGCCCCTCATAGAGAGCCATCCCCATACTATTCCATGAGAATCCCAGCGTCCCATGCGCGCGCAGCCACTCCACGCAGACCCACAGGCAGCCTAGTCCTAGAGCACTGCGCAGTGTGCCCATCATATCGCTCATCGCCCAGTATCGCCATGCCTGACGCTTGAGTGTCTGTGTATCGGACGCGAGACGCGAGTCAGACCGACGCCTTTTCCCCCACTCTGAGGGATTGGGGGCTTTCGTGAGATTGGGGCTCAGAAAGGTTGCCGCGCAGGCAGCCCAGAGGGCGGGCAGCAGCGCGTAGTAACTCATCAGTGGGATAAAGGCAATGCCGAGAAAGAGATATTCATTGATCCCAAAGACTGCCCCCACCTCATGAATCCACCAAAAGCTCAGGCAATACCACCCCATCCCATACAGCCAGCCATAGCCAAAAGCCGCCCAAAAACCGAGCTCACGCGACCACAGCACCCAGAGAAGGGGCAAGAGCCCTATCCAGACAAGGATGGAGTAGTCGTAGGGGATAAAGGCGAGCGCCATGAGCATCCCGCTGAGCACGCAGATGAGCATACGCACCCAGCGTCTCTGCCAGAGTGCTGTCTGGGGCAGTGCTGCATCAGAAGACTCAACTGCCTTGGGGGAATCAGGAGCAGAATCAGTCATTGTCATGGAGATTATTGGGCTTAATGCTAAAGTAATTCAGGTTATGAATGTTCGCATCGCCATCCAATCTATATTGGAGCTGAACTTGCCAGAGTGGCGTGTGATGCGCGATTTGATGCGTGAGGTAGTCCTCTATCGTCTTCATGCCTCCTAGGGGAAAGCAGGTGACCTTGTTGCCCTCGATTTTGATGTTAAAATCGCTCGTGGGGCGAAATCCCGCAGCCGTGAAGGGCAGCGAGATGATGTCACCCACACGCTGACCATTCACATCGAGGAAGCTGACCATGAGCACACCGCTCTTTGTCACCTCGTTGATTTGAAAGCTCATCTCTGGGTAGCAGGCCGCGCGTAGCGACATGCGCTCATTGTTTTTCGCATCAATCCACTGAGTCTTTATCTGCGCCACGCGAAAGGCATCGCTCACCCATGAGTCTGCCGTATTGCGCTCACGCCAAGATGAGGAGGGGATCTTGCTCTGCACGTGGAGGACGAGTAGCACAATTCCACCTAGGATGAGAGCGATGGTTGTGCCAATGGCAATGATGCTATAGAGGGGAATCTTCTTCTTGCTCTCAGCAGGAGCACTGGAGGCGGAGGGGGGGGGGCTTGTAGATGCCTCAGAGGGAGCTTGCTCATCATGGAGTGGGTCTTGCATGGGGCTATTTTGGACTGAAAAAATGCCGCTTGCAACAAAAAAAGATTGCATTATAAGCCCAAAAGCTAAAAAATAAGCCCAGACACGCCCCCTCTATTCATGTCCGCCGATCACAATAATAAGCTAGAGAGCAATGTCAGCGGTCGCTTTTATGTCGATGATAGCTGTATAGACTGCGACCTCTGCCGTGAGAGTGCCCCTCAATTCTTTGCTCGCGATGATGACACAGCTCTCTCCTACGTGTACTCTCAGCCCACAGAGCCCTCCGACATTGCTCTTTGCGAGGAGATTGTTGACTCCTGCCCCGTGCAGAGCATAGGAGATGACGGGGATGACGGGGATGATGCCAGCTCTTGAGATAAAAAGCACTTCTGTGAAATGAATGATTGACTTTAGAATGTAGCGTGATAGTCTGGAAAACAGCATGAGTGTATAATGCTTTACTCCTCGTGTCCTAACCTAAAATTCCACTAAATATGATCATAGAGCCCCTTTTTGACAAAGAATCTGCAAGCGCAGGCATCCTCCACATTGGCGTGGGAAACTTTCATCGCGCTCACCAAGCTTTTTACGCTAACAAGTTAATAGAAGATGACGCTCAGAAAAACTGGGCTATCTGCGGCGTGATGCTCCTCCCCTCAGATGAGACACTCTACCGCAAGCTCAAAGCTCAGGGGCTCAACTACACGCTCACCGTCTGTGGGCGCAAGGGCGGCACAGAATGCCACCGCATAGCCTCTCTCGTCGAGCTGCTCTGGGCAGGGGAAGAGGCTGAGGCTATTCTTGATAAAATTGCTGACCCCGCTATTCGTATTATCTCATTGACGATCACAGAGGGCGGCTACCACATCGACAAGGCAAGCGGAAGCTTCATGCTCGACAATGCCGATATAGCACAGGACATCAGCACGCCACAGTCGCCCAAGACCGCCTTTGGCTACGTCGCCGAGGGTCTGCGCCGCCGCCGCGCGGCAGGGGCAGGTCCTATCACGATCCAAACATGTGACAACTTGCAGCACAATGGCAACACCGCCAAGCTCGCTTTTAATAGCTTTTTTGCCGCACAAGACCCCGAGCTCGCCGCATGGGCAAAGCAAAACATTAGCTACCCCAACAGCATGGTCGATCGCATCACTCCTGCCACCACCCCCAGCGATGTCGAGCGACTCAATGCGCAGAATGCCACGAGTGACGCAGCTCCCGTCTACTGCGAGGACTTCATCCAATGGGTGATTGAGGACAATTTCATTGCGGGGCGCCCCGCATGGGAGCAGGTCGGCGCCGAGATGACCACCGATGTCACCGACTATGAGAATATGAAGCTCAGCCTGCTCAACGCCTCTCACACGCTGCTGAGCTACCCCTCCTTCCTGAGCGGCTACCGCAAGGTGGATGACGCTATGGGCGATGAGCGCATCGTGCGATTGGTGCGCGCCTTTATGGATGAGGACATCACTCCTCTGCTCATCGCGCCGCCCAATACTGACCTAGAGCTCTATAAGCAAACGCTGATTGAGCGCTTTGCCAATCAAAGTGTTAGCGATCAGCTCGCGCGTCTCTGCTACGATGGGCTCTCCAAGTTCCCCGTCTATGTCGTGCCCAATCTCGCCACCATGCTTGAGAAGCCAGCAGATCTCAAGCGCGTCGCCTACCTCATCGCCTGCTACCGCCAGTACCTCAAGGTGAAGGTGGATGATCAGGGGCAATCCTTCGATGTGGCCGAGCCTTGGATGAATGCCTCGGATGCTGCACTCATCGAGAGTGACTGCCCCCTTGATTTCCTCGCGCTCTCAGCCTACCAAGGCGTGGACCTGAAGGGCTCTGCCGCCTTTGTCGCCCTCTATGAGCAGATGATTGACTCCATCTCTCAAAAGGGTGCAATGACCACACTCGAAGAGCACATTATTTAAACATCTATCCAAGGGGGTGGGGAGCTGAATAAAATGATCCTCCCCCCCCTTTTCACTCCCTATCATGAGCAGCACCCCGCGTACGATTGGACCCTTTGCCATTCTCACCTTTATTTACTTCTTGGTGGGCTTTCTCACCACGGTGAACAACCAATTCCAAGCCCCCATACAAAAGGCCTTCTTGGCAGAGACAAGCACCCTCCAGAACACCCTCACCACCCTCATCTCCTTCTTCTTCTTTCTCGGCTATTTGCTCAACAGCACGCGTGGCGGCAAGTGGGTGAATGCGCATGGCTACAAAAAGACCTTGCTCAGATCCCTGCTCTTCATGGTGACAGGGCTGTTGTGCTACGCGCTCTCCTCGACCTTCGTCGATTACCTCCCCGATCTCTTCATCATGCTCGGCTCGGACAAGCTGCCTCTGGGCTTTCTTGTCTTCTTGCTAGGCTCCTACCTCATGGGTACCTCGGCGGCGATCGGACAGGTCGTCATCAATCCCTACATCGCCTCCTACGACCTACCCGGCACACAGCCCGTGCAGCGCATCAACATCACCTGCGCCATCAACTCCCTCGGGACGACTGTAGCCCCCTTCTTTGTGACCGGCATCATCTTTGCAGGCATGGCGATGAATGAGGTGCAGGCTCACCAGCTGCTGCTGCCTCTTCTCATCTTGGCGGCTGTTGTCACAGCTATTACAACGATCACCTCGCGCCTCCACCTCCCTGACATCGAGGGCACGCGTAGCGAGGATGCCAGCCAGCTGACGCGTAGTATATGGAGCTTCCGACATCTCAAGCTCGGAGTTGTGGCTATCTTCTTCTATGTGGGTGCTGAGGTTGCCATAGGCAGTAATGTGAATCTGCATGCCATTGAGCTCTATGGCGAGAGCAAACTCGTCATCGCGGGCATGTCGTTGGGCATCCCAGCACTCCTCGCCACTCTCTACTGGGGCGGGCTCATGGTGGGGCGCATCGTGATGAGCATGTTTCCACAGGTATCCCCCCGCGCGATTTTGGTCACGACCTCGATCTCGGCCATCGTCTTGACGAGCATTGCCATTGTGAGCAATAATCTCTGGGTACTAGTCTCTGTTGGCCTCTGTCACTCTGTCATGTGGGGCGCGACCTTTACGCTTGCCATCGACGGGCTCAAGCAGTATACTTCCAAGGCCTCTGGTGTCTTCATGATGGGGGTCTTTGGCGGAGCGATCTTCCCCGTGCTGCAAGCCTTTATTGCCGATAGCTTGGGCGACTGGCAGTGGAGCTGGGGCTTGGTCATCATCTGCGAGGCTGTGCTGCTCTACTACGCTCTCTGGGGCTCACGCAATCGAGAAACATTTCAAACAACTTAAACTTATATGACCCCCCGACCCACTCTTATTGTTGGCCTTGGTGAGCTCCTCTGGGACATCCTCCCCGAGGGAAAAAAAATGGGCGGCGCGCCCGCGAACTTCGCCTACCATGCCTCTCAACTCGGCTATGAATCATGGGTAGTCAGTGCTGTAGGTGCTGATGCCCTAGGCGATGAGCTGCTCGCACGTCTCAACGATGTGAGTCTCAATCACCACATCCCACGCCTATCACATCCCACGGGGACTGTGCAGGTAGAGCTCGAGAATGGTATCCCCCGCTATGAAATCTGTGAAGATGTCGCGTGGGACTACATCACTTGGGATGCTCAGCTGGCAGAGATGGCACCGCGTACACGCTGTGCGGTCTTTGGCTCACTCGCTCAGCGTAGCGCATGCTCGCGCGAGAGCATACGCCGATTCTTATCCCTCATGCCCGAGCAAGACTCTCTGAGGATATTTGACATCAATCTCCGCCAGAGTTATTATAGCAAGGAGATTATTGAAGAATCACTGCGGCTTTGCAATGTTCTCAAAATCAATGATGATGAGATACTTGTCCTCCAAGAAATGCACGACCTGCAAGGGCAGAGCATGCTGGAGAGCTGCCAGCACTACCTGCAAGCCTATGATTTGAGCTATCTTATCCTCACCTGCGGCAAGAGGGGAAGCTACATCCTCAGCAAGGCTGCGTCGGAGGAGCCCAGCTTTGTGCCTACGCCTGATTCGCCTGTGGCGGATACGGTGGGAGCAGGCGATTCCTTCACGGCATCACTCGCCTCAGCCCTACTCTCAGCAAAGATGTCTCTGAGAGAGGCGCATCAGTTTGCGACAGATGTCGCGACCTTTGTCTGCTCAGAGCATGGAGCTATGCCCTTGCTGCCCGATGAATTCAAGAGTGCTCTGCGATAACGATCCTCTGATGATAGCTAGAATCTTTTAGGTCTTTTACCTTTCAAGACAATGATGAAGAGTATACTTATTGGCAGCCTCGCTTTCTGCTCCCTTGCTATTGCGCAGACACGCACCGATGCACAGGGCAGATATCAAGGTCGCACCGACAGAGATGGCAACAAAGCCACCCACTACGATCTCTCGGGGCGATATAAAGGTAGAACAAATACTGACTCACGCGGGGTCGAGAGCCATTACGACGGCCAAGGTCGCTACGTGGGCAAGAGCGAGCCCGATGGACGTGGCGGTATGCGCTTTTATGATGGGCAAGGTCGCTATGTCGGCAAGGCTGAGTCTGATGGGCGTGGTGGTATGCACTTTTATGACTCACAGGGGCGCAATCAAGGTCGCGCCAAAAAGGAGTCTAATGGGCGTATCAATTACTATGATGCGCAGGGGCGTCATATAGGCAGCAAGCAGCCCTAGTAGAGCGATCAAAGCATGAGAGGGGGCATGCATTGATGCCCCCTCTTGATTGAAATGCGTTGACCGTCGTAGTTTTAATCGCTTTTTTTACAGCAATTTTTGCAGCAGTTGAGCACAGCCCAAACGAGGGCTGCCAGTGCGCCACCCGCTAAGGGCGCGACAATGAATACCCAAAGATTCTTCAACGATTCACCGCCCAAGAGCAAGGCTGGCCCAAAGGAGCGAGCTGGATTGACGCTCGTTCCGGTGAAATGGATACCCATCAAGTGCACCAGTGTCAGCGAGGCACCGATGACTAGCCCTGCAAGCGCGGCATATTCCTTCTTGCTAGTAGCACCGAGCACGGCCAAGACAAAGACAAAGCTCAGGATGCCCTCAATGATCAAGGATGCAGTGATGTCACCATTGTAGAGACCATTGGCACCTAGTCCTTTGTCTAGTCCAATGATGCTCATGAGCGCATAAGCACCTGCAAGAGCACCTGCGAATTGCGCAAGAATGTAGACGAGGAATTCGCATAGCGACATCTTTCTGCTCAAGAGTACCCCTAGAGATACTGCAGGGTTGATATGGCATCCCGATATATTGCCTAGGGAGTAGGCCATAGCGACGATGACACCACCAAAGGCAAGTGCTGTTATAAGGTAGGACACGTTGGGCGATGCATTGCATCCTGTGACTGCGGCTACACCGCAAGCGATAAAGACCAAGACAAATGTCCCGATGAATTCAGCTAAGGCTTTTTTCGATAAGTTCATAGTTGTTGTGAAGTTGTACCCAAATCGAAAGGCGATTGAAAAAATCGACCGTGAAATGAGGTAGTTGATTCACTAAGTACTCTAACATAAATGCCTTGCTTTGCAAGAGTTTTTTGTGCGATAGGGGTAAATATATTGTAATCTTATCGCGTTAAGTGTGTAATGATGTATTTCGTTGTGTTACGAATATATTGTTTTCTTATGTATTTATAATGAGCTACTATTTGAGATTACTCTTTTTATAGTGAGCGTTTTAGTTGTGAATGATTCCCCAAGGCTCTTATCTCCTAGGGAGCAGATTGCTCTGGCTCCCTAGGAAAAGTATCTAGAGTAGAGATCGCTTAGACGCTGTGGATGTTGACCATCTCAGCGTAGGTGGGCACGGGCCAGAGGGAGGCCTCGACGAGGGATTCGAGTGCATCAATCGTGCTGCGTGCGGCTTCCATGCACTGCTTCATCTCCACGGGGTTAAAGCGCTCGATGGAGGCTTCGAGTGCCTGTACTTGGGCGGGGAGCTGCTCATAGAGCGAGCCTATCGCGTCGATACGCTCTTGCACGGTGGAGACCGCGTACTTCGCGCCTGATTGCTGCATGGAGCATACCGTGCTGCAGAGCTCACCGAGCTGACGCGCGACGGCGGGCATGAAGATGGTCTGTATCATGCTGAGGCTGGTCTTGGCCTCGATGTCGAGAGTCTTGGTGTAGTTCTCGATTTGGATTTCCTTGCGGGCGTGGAGCTCGGAGGGGGAGAGTACTTTGTACTTCTGCATGAGGGCGACGGTGCTGTCTTTGCCGAGTACTTCCAAGGCCTCAAGGGTGGTCTTGAGGTGGGGCAGACCGCGGCGCTCGGCCTCGGTGATCCATTCTTCGGAATAGCCGTTGCCATTGAAGATAATACGCTCGTGCTTGACGATGAGCTCACGGGTGTACGCATCAACAGCCGAGTCAAAGGCATCTGTACCCACATAGGACTCAAGATGGCTGGCGGCCTCATCGAGGCTTTCGCAGACGATGGTATTGAGGATGGTCATGGGCCAAGCGCAGGTCTGGGATGAGCCCACAGCGCGGAATTCGAACTTATTACCTGTGAAGGCAAAGGGCGAGGTGCGGTTGCGGTCGGTGGTGTCCTTGGGCAGCGCGGGCAGGGCGTCTACGCCCAGCTTCATGAGGTCACTCGTCGTTGAGCTCGTCGCACCTCCTGCTTTGATCTGCTCGATGATGTCATTGAGCTGATCGCCGAGGAAGACGGAGATGATGGCGGGAGGGGCTTCTTGGGCACCGAGGCGGTGATCATTGCCCGCCTTGGAGATGCAGGCGCGTAGCAGATCGCCGTGGAGGTCGATAGCCTTGATGATGCAGGCGAGCAGCAGCAGGAAGAGGCGGTTGCTGTGAGGGGTCTTGCCAGGGGAGAGCAGGGATCCCATGGTGGGGCAGCTCAGCGACCAGTTGTTGTGCTTGCCAGAGCCGTTGACCTTGGCGTAGGGCTTTTCATGGAGGAGGCAGACGAGATTGTGATGGAGGGCCTCACGCTGGAGGATGTCCATGATCATGACATTGTGGTCGACGGCGACGTTGGTAGCCTCAAAGATGGGGGCAATCTCGAACTGACCTGGTGCCACCTCGTTGTGACGCGTGGTGACGGGGACACCGAGTGCCCAGAGGGCGCGGTCGACGGAGGCCATGTATTCGAGGACGCGCTCTTTGATCGCGCCGTAGTAGTGGTCTTCCATCTGCTGGTGATTCGGTGGCAGAGCGCCAAAAAGAGTGCG
>CAYJJA010000054.1:0-15056 GCA_964370355.1 uncultured Akkermansia sp.
GGCAGGAGTATACACAGATCTCCCCGATGCGTCAAGCAAGTTTTTCTATTTTTTTTGATTTTTTTCAACAAGAGCGGATACTATCTCGCGCTAGATACTTACAATAAAAGCTCTGCAAGAAAAATTTTTCTCGCATTTTGATTTTTACTCTTTACATAGCAAGAGGGCTTGATTATATTTGCCTCAATCTCGGCTAGCAATTGTCGTTTTGTCGTATAATGAAGACCTCCATCTACATCTCTTTTTGCCTCCTTTTTGCTACTGTAAGTCCCAGTATACAAGCCAAAAAGCTCACCATCAAAGATAACACAGCAGGTAGAATCAGCTCGCGCAGTATTCCTCTCACGCAGCCCGCTACTCCCGCGCCCAAGCCCTCGGCAGCGGCTGTCGTTGTGATAGATCCTATGAATCTAAAGGTTATTTACTCCTATAAAGCTCATCAAAAGCGACAGGTAGCCAGCACGCAGAAGATCATCACGGCTCTCTGCGTTCTCGATGCAGGCAGGCTAGACGAGGCTCTTGTCATCCAGTCCAGTGACCTCAAAGCGCCTCCTTATAAGATGGGTTTTAAGCCCGGAGCTCGCTACACACGTCGCGACCTTTTACGCGCCCTCCTGACAGCGAGTCACAATGATGTAGCACTTGCCCTTGCGCGTGGTACGGCGGGGTCTGTCTCAAAGTTCGTCGCTCGTATGAATGCGCGAGCGAAGCGCATGGGGATGAAGAACACCTACTTTGCCAACCCCCACGGTCTACCAGCCAAGCAGTATTCCACAGCCTACGACATGGCGCTGGCTGCCAGCTACGCCTACAGAAATCCCTTCATTCGGCGCGTCACCGACAGCGTGCGCTATGCCTTTCCCTTTAGTGGCAAATCAAAAAAGACCTTGACGAATACAAATGAACTACTCGCGAAGTACCACTGGGTCAACGGCATGAAGACTGGCTACACGCGTGCTGCGGGTCGCTGCCTCATCTCAAGTGGCACTCTCAATGGGCGCTCCGTGATCGTCGTCGTCCTAGGCAGCACGCATGCCAAGATCTGGGGAGAGTCGCTCAAGTACCTCAAGTGGGCACTCAGAGTAAAATAGCCATCTCAGAAAAATGGCGAGAACTTGCGCTCATGCCCAATCGTCGTGAAGACATCATGCCCAGGGAGCACGACGGTCTCATCGGGTAAGCAGAAGAGACGCTGCACAATATTCTTCAAAAGGGCAGAATGATTTGAGCGCGGCAGATCCGTACGTCCTATGGACTCGAAAAACAGACTATCACCGCTGACGAGAAAGCCTTCCTTCTCCGCGTAGAGACACACACCACCAGGTGAGTGCCCGGGGGTATGAATCACGCGTAAGGAGGAATCGCCCAGCGGGAGCAGCTGCTCATCCTCCAAATAGGCATCAATCTTTCCTAAACCTTCGAGAGGCACCCTACCGGCGCGCTCCTTAAGAAAGCCTTCATCGCTAAGCATGAATTCATCCCCACGATGCGCATAGACAGGGATCTTGTAGAGCTCGCTGAAATACACATTGGAGGCTGTATGGTCGAGATGGAGATGTGTATTGACAATAGCTATCGGGCGTAGACTCATGCTTTTAATAGCATTACATATCATCATACGCTGTTCTGCTCCTTCACAGGCGGGGTCAATGAGAAAGGTGTCTAGCGTGGTGGTGTCATAGATCAGGTACGCATTCACCTGATAGGAATGTACGACAAAATGGACATAAGAGAGTGACATACTCCCTCTATACCATAAGTGAGCGACCTCAATCAAGCATGAAAGAGCGCGAAGCACACCAAACTACACAACACGCGCCGTGTAGATACTCGCGATACCCGCCATCAGCTCCTTCGCGCAGGGCTGCTCAAAGCCACAGCTCTCAATGAGCTCGCACATAGATTCCCCCTGAGGAAAGGTTTCAATACTCTGGCCGAGATAGGTGTAGGCGGAAGGCTCACCCGTAATCCAACCCGCCACGCGGGGCAGTACACGATGGAGATAAAAACGATAGGGCACAGCAAGAACTCTCTGCCTCGGCAAACTAAAATCCAAAATCAACAAATGCCCACCAGGTCTCAGCACGCGGGCGAACTCGCGCAAAGCCGCTGCATAGTCCGCCATATTCCTCAATCCGAAGGCCACCGTCAGCGCATCAAAGCTATCATCCTCCAGAGGAAGACGCAGCGCATCGGCCTCCAGCACCTGCTTGAGTCCACGCTGCACGGCGACATCCAGCATAGGTCGGCAAAAATCCGTCCCGAGAATATCCATCTCAGGAAAAGCACGCTGTAAGGCCAGCGCGAGATCCCCCGTACCCGTCGCCACATCGAGAAGACGCTCGGGCTTCCACTCCGCGATGAGATCAACAACGCGTCGACGCCACATCACATCTGCCCCCATGGAGAGCAGATGATTGGCGCGAACATAGCGACTCGCTATCGAGCTAAAAGCCTTGTGTACGAATACGGGATCTTGCATAAAAATCACAGTGCAGCGAAGAGTGGTACTATCCGTCATCATCTCCGCGAGATCAGCCGTAACAGTCTTCTGCGAGATAACCGTCGAGAGAGCTCTGATGATGGCATCAGCCGCCTCTGTCCAGCCCATGTAGCGCAGCATCATCTCCGAAGACAGGATCACGGAGGAGGGATTGGCGACATTCTTCCCTGCGAGATTGGGAGCGGTGCCGTGGGTTGCTTCAAAGACGGCGTGCCCTGTATGATAGTTAATATTACCACCGGGGGCTATACCGATACCACCCACTTGAGCCGCGAGGGCATCGGAGCAGTAGTCGCCGTTGAGATTGAGTGTCGCGATCACGGCATGCTCCTCGGGGTGGAGGAGGATTTCTTGCAAGAAGGCATCACAGATGCAGTCTTTGATGACAATACCGCAAGGCAGCTCACACCAAGGACCTTTGCCAATAGGAGTGGCGCCGAATTCCTTCACCGCAAGTTCATAACCCCAATCGCGGAAGCCGCCTTCGGTGAACTTCATAATATTCCCCTTGTGGACGAGTGTGACACTGGGACGCTTATTATCTATCGCGTACTGGATAGCGGAGCGCACGAGACGCTCTGTACCCTCGCGCGAAACGGGCTTGATACCAAAGCCCGATGTCTGTGGGAAGCGCACCTTCTTGGCTCGCTCTGGATGCACCTGAGTGAGCCAAGCATAAAACTCTGCAGCCTCTGCCCCAGCACTCTCGAACTCAATGCCCGCATAAATATCCTCTGTATTCTCGCGGAATATCACCATATCCACCTTCTCAGGATGCTTGACAGGTGTCTCAATCCCTTGGAAATAAACTACAGGTCGCAGGCAGCAATAGAGATCCAGCCCCTGTCGCAGCGCGACATTGAGCGAGCGAATCCCGCCGCCGACAGGCGTGGTGAGCGGTCCCTTGATACCGACAAGGTACTCTTGAAAGGCCTGCACGGTCTCGTCTGGCAGCCACGTACCCTGCTGGTCAAAAGCCTTTTGCCCTGCGAGCACCTCCTTCCACACCAAGGCACGAGCATCACCATAGACGCTCTGCACGGCGGCATCGACGACACGTGAGGCTGCTGCCCATATATCGGGACCTGAGCCGTCGCCAATGATAAAAGGAATAATAGGATAGGCAGGAACATGCAGTCCCTGCTCGGTCATCGTGATGGATGTTGGGTTTGTCATAAAAGGATAGGAGATGCGAATCACAGGCTCTACTGAGCAGCACCGACGGCGAGCACCTCGCGCAGAATGATGGGGCTACGAGAATTCAACGAGCTGACACGTATCGTCTTCAAATTGAAGGCTGCATCGAGCTTCCACTCCTCAAATCCCTCCAAGGCAAAACCCATCTCATGAAAATCGCGTGTCAGGATCTCTCCTTGAGCATCCTCCAGCTCAACGCGGAAACCGCCCAGCAACTTACCTGCTGGATTCGCTGAGCCACCGCCGTAGATGACCACAGAGCTCACCGCAGCAGCACTGCCGGCAAGATCTGCTTGCCACCATGCGGGTTTGCCGCCTACTGCTTCGGCTATAGCCACCTTGGCGTCATTCTTGGTCGAGCCATCGAGTGCTTGCTGCGCGGGGAATTTCTTTGCAAAGCCACTCTGTGTCGCCTCACTGCCAGCGAGTAGGTTTTTCTGACCTGCAGGGATCACATAATCGGGCAGATCATTATTCACATCAGGAGGAATGATCAGCTCATCAGCGGGCTCGGCTCCTTGATTTGTTGTGGCTTTCGCCGCTGTCGGGGTAGTAGTAGAAGCCGCTGCAACGACGATAGGCTGAGGCGCGGGCAGAGGGCGTGAGTTTTTCGCACAATAGGCAAAAATCGCCAACAAGATCACCGGTGGCACGGCATAAAAGAGATAATCGGGACGCTCGGGCGCAGCTTTTGATTGGGCCGCAGGAGCTGCTTGCTGAGCGCGAGGTACTTTAGAAACTGTTTTTTTAAGCCTTGCCATAAAAAGATACGCGATATTGCGGGGTTCTGGGCTATTGTATCAGACTCACAAAGAAATGCAATCACAAAGCCCAGCTCATCTCGAACTCGAATGTCAGCTTTTCGATGATTTGAAGTCCGCGCCTTTAATAAGGCTAGGTGACTTGTTGTAACTTTCACAGTAAAAGTCACGCATTCTATTTCATTCTGATGACACTTAAAACAAGAAAAATGCTTTACCTTCAACAAAAAGGCAAAGCATTTTTCTATTATCGGGACGGACAGGGAGGGATTCGAACCCTCGGTACGGTCACCCGTACACTCACTTTCCAGGCGAGCACATTCGACCACTCTGTCACCTGCCCTTGCTCTTCACTCGGCTCGGATGTGAACCGTGTGCGCCGACACTTTACACAACTTATCGAGAAGATGCAAGCTAAATTTGTAAAAATATCATTTTTCCTAGCTGTGATTTTGCTCTTTGCCTATCCTTGCAATCATGATAAACTCAGCCCAGCAATGAATACGGATGAATTGAAGTACACCGGCTCGAAAAGGATCTATAAGCAAGGAACACTGTTCCCTAAAATACAAGTCGCCATGCGAGAAATTGTACAGAGCGACACCCTCTTCCCCGATGGAACGATGGAGAGCAACGCTCCTGTCACGGTCTATGACTGCTCGGGGCCTTGGGGCGATGAGAGCTTCTCTGGCAGCGTCGAGCAGGGGCTTCCCCGCCTGCGTGAGCCTTGGATTCTAGAGCGTCATGATGTAGACGAGCAGTCCGCTGGAGTCTACGTCGCGCGCGATCTCAAGACTCCGCCGACGCAGCGTAGCTACGCGCAGCGCGGCATCATCACGCCTGAGATGGAGTATGTCGCCATCCGTGAAAATCTCGGTCGCGAGCAGGCCTTCAAGGCCATCTATGATGAGTTCCCCCATGACAAGACGCGCCCCGCGGCGGCGCAGCAGGCTCTGGATAGCCTCGCCTTTCACGGCACGGGGATGCCACGCCCCAGTGAGCTGGAGCAGCAGGGGGGCTTCTCGCATCGTAGTCTGGAGGCACGCACGCAGCTCCACTACCAGCATGCACCCGATCCGCGGCTGCGTAGCCGTATGCCCGCCTACTTTACCCCCGAGTTCGTCCGCGAGGAGATCGCCTCGGGGCGAGCGCTCATTCCTCTCAATATCAATCACCCCGAGTGCGAGCCCATGATCATTGGGCGCAATTTCCTCTGCAAGATCAATGCGAATATTGGCAATTCTGCGATTTCTTCGGGCATCGAAGAGGAGGTGGAGAAGCTGCGCTGGGCGATTCACTGGGGCTCTGACACGGTGATGGATCTCTCGACGGGCAATGATATTCATCGCACGCGCGAGTGGATTCTCCGCAACAGTCCCGTGCCTATTGGCACAGTGCCTATCTACCAGACTCTGGAGAAATGCTCAGGGCGCGTGGAGCATCTGAGCTGGGATCTCTTCCGCAGCACGCTGCTTGAGCAGGCGCATCAGGGTGTTGACTATGTAACAATTCACGCGGGATTGCTCGAGCGATTCGTCGCCCATACGACACGCCGCATGACGGGTATCGTGTCGCGCGGCGGCTCTATTCTAGCAAAGTGGATGATGATCAACAAAAAGGAGAACTTCCTCTACTCGCACTGGGATGACATCTGTGATATTCTTGCGAGCTATGATATGAGTATTTCTATTGGCGATGGTCTGAGACCTGGCTCTCTGGCGGATGCCAATGACTTTGCCCAGCTCGCCGAGCTGGAGGTGCAGGGTGAGCTCACAAAGAGGGCATGGGACAAGGGCGTACAGGTGATGAATGAGGGCCCTGGGCATGTACCACTGCACCTCGTGCCGGAGAATATGCACAAGCAGCTAGAGTGGTGCTACGAGGCTCCCTTCTACACGCTGGGGCCTCTCGCAACGGACATCGCCCCTGGCTATGATCACATCACAGGGGCTCTCGGCGGGGCTATCATCGCGCAGGAGGGCTGTGCCATGCTCTGCTATGTGACGCGCAAGGAGCATCTGGGGCTACCCGACAAGGAGGATGTGCGCGAAGGGGTCGTGACCTACAAGCTCGCGGCTCATGCGGCGGATCTCGCCAAGGGGCATCCTGCGGCGCAGGTGCGCGACAATGCACTCTCGAAGGCTCGCTTTGAGTTCCGCTGGGAGGATCAATTCAACCTCTCGCTCGATCCGCACCGCGCGCGCTCCTTCCACGATCAGACGCTGCCCCACGCTGGGGCGAAGAAGGCGCACTTTTGCTCGATGTGCGGGCCGCATTTCTGCTCGATGAAGCTCACGCAGGAGCTGCGTGAGCAGGAGCGCAAGGAAATGCTCGCCCTCAATGCCTCAGAGTCAGAGGAGACTAGCTCAACAACAAATTAATATCCCCCTATCCTATCCTTGCCTTAGCTCTAGCATTCTGCTAGTATCATCATCTTAACAATCTCATTTGTTATGCTTTCCCAATTAGACCAGCTCAAAAAATACACGACCGTCGTTGCCGACACGGGCGACTTCCGCCAGATGGAAGAATTCTCCCCCGAGGAGGCAACGACCAATCCCTCACTCATCCTCGCCGCCGCCGAGCAGGAGCAGTATCGCCCCATCATCGACAAGGTCATCGAGTCCTTCCGCCACTCTCCCTATACGGGAAAAGAGCTCACGGAGCTCGTCATGGATGAGCTCATCGTCGCCTTTGGCCTTGAGATACTCAAGCGCGTCCCAGGGCGCGTCTCCAGCGAGGTGGATGCACGTCTCTCCTTTGATACAGAGGGAACGATCAACAAGGCTCTCGGACTCATCTCCCGCTACGAGGCAGAGGGTATCTCGCGCGAGCGCATCCTCATCAAGATAGCCGCCACATGGGAGGGTATCCAAGCCGCGCGCGAGCTGGAGAAGCAGGGTATTCACTGCAATCTCACGCTGCTCTTTAGCCTCGTGCAGGCGGTCGCCTGTGCAGAAGCGGGCGTGCGCCTCATCTCCCCCTTCGTCGGTCGCATCCTCGACTGGCATGTCGCGCAGACGGGGCAGCAGTACACGGCAGAGACTGATCCAGGTGTGCTCTCGGTGCGCAGCATCTACAACTATTACAAAAAATTTGGCTACGAGGTGCAGGTCATGGGTGCCTCCTTCCGCCACAAGGGCGAGGTGCTCGCGCTGGCGGGCTGTGATCTGCTCACCATCTCCCCCTCGCTGCTGGCTGAGCTCGCCGCGAGTCAGGAGACTCTCACCCCCCAGCTCAGCGCGGAGAGTGCCCAGCTCTGCTCCATCGAGCGCATTCCCGCCGATGAGAAGAGCTTCCGCTTTCTCTTCAATGAGGACGCCATGGCGACGGAGAAGACAGCCGACGGCATACGCCGCTTCTCCGCTGATATTCGCAAGCTAGAGGCTCTCATCGAGCGCATGCTCTGATATATCCCCCTTCCCTTTTCCCATCTCAATTATCTCTCTTCAATATGAAAGTACTCGTCACAGGTGGAGCCGGCTATATAGGCTCCCACACCGTTCGTCAGCTCGTCAAGCAAGGTGCTCAAGTCACCGTCTTGGATAATATGGAATACGGCCACGCAGAGGCTATCGTCGATAAAGAAGTCACCCTTGTCCAAGGTGATCTCGGCGATCCTGCTGTTGTCAATCCTCTTCTTCTCAATGGAAACTTTGATGCCGTGGTACACTTTGCCGCCTACATCCAAGTAGGTGAGTCGGTAACAGAGCCTCTCAAGTACTATGAGAACAACATCGCCAAGCCCCTCACGCTGATACGCGCGATGATTGCGGGCGGGACGAAGAAGTTCGTCTTCTCCTCCACCTGCGCAACCTACGGTGTACCTACGCAAATACCTATCCCCGAGACTGAAAAGCAAGATCCCATCAACCCCTACGGCAATTCCAAGTACATGCTGGAGAAGGTGCTCAAGGACTGCGACCACGCCTACGGGCTCAAGAGTGTCTTCCTGCGCTACTTCAACGCGTCTGGCTCATCAGAAGATGGAGTCATAGGCGAAGATCATGACCCCGAAAGCCACCTCATCCCCGTCATCCTTCAGGCGATCAAGGGTGAGCGCGAAGGAATCACGGTCTTTGGTACAGACTACGATACACCTGACGGCACCTGCGTGCGTGACTACATCCACGTCGATGACCTCGCGGATGCGCATCTGCGCGCAATCAACTACCTCATGGAGGGCGGCGAGACGAATTGGTTCAACCTCGGCACGGGCAAGGGCCTCTCGGTCAAGCAGATCATTGATGCGGCAGAAAAGGTGACAGGTCTCAAGGCTCCTGTCACCTACGGTCCACGTCGCGACGGAGACCCAGCGCATCTCATCGCTGACGCCCGCAAGGCAGCTGAGGTACTAGGCTGGATTCCCAAGCATCAGGATGCTCAGTACATCGTCGAGACGGCTTGGAAATGGTTCAACGGACCACGTGGCGGTCATTATTAAAGCTTCGTACACGAATAAAAGAGAGGCTGTCCCATTATCAAGAATGGGACAGCCTCTTGCTTTAGGCTGACTCTTGCTGGTCAGCAATGTCAGGGAATTATACAAATAAGCTCATTCGAGCGAGCAGAAGGGGGTGGGATTACTTGACAAGCAGCTGGAGGACATCCGCGACACCAGGAGTGCTGCTTGTCTCATTCTCAAGCAGCAGTGCGGCTGCTTCGCTTGCTATGTTAGAATCAATACTTTCACTTGTGGCAAAGAGGGATTGGACAGAGCTAGACTCGGTAGTGGGGAGCTGACCACTGAGCAGCGACCATGCGCTATCAGCCTTCTTGTAATTCTCGACGGCAGCCTCGAGGCTATCAAGGCTGGCTGTGCCGCTGCCGGACTTGAGCGCGCTGAGCTGCTCGAGAATCGTTTGCTGGGCGGAGAACTTACTCGTGAGCGCTTCTTTTGCCTCGTCTGGGAGAGAGGCGAGTGCTTCACTCGTCGTCCCCGCATCGCTAGTACCAGCGAGCGCGCCAAGCACCGTTCCACCTGCAGCCGTACCGCCTATTGCGGCATCAGTGATGGTAGCTTTGGCAGCATCGGCCTTCGCCGATGCGGCGGCTTTGGCGGCAGCGGCCTTGGCCGATGCCGCGGCTTTCGCTTCATCGACCTTCGACGACGCGGTGGCTTTCGCGGCGGCTTTCTTTTCTTCGACCTTTGCCTGTGCCTTGGCAGGGGTGGCTTTCACCGCTGCTCTGACAGGGGCGACACGCTCGGCAACCGCTGCTTTGCCTCTTTCGCGAAGAGTGGATAAACTTGCAGATGCTAGGCTAACACCTAATGTCAGGGCGATGGATAGTACGGCTATTTTCATAATGTTGTTATACCTCTTGAAGAGATGAGCGATTCTAGATAACAGTGAGCTGAAATACAAGTTTGAATTTTGTCATAATTATTCCATGATAATTGTAAATCAGAGCACAAGAGATTATACAGAAAGAATCCAGTTTTACAAAAAAAACTAACAATTAATCATTTTTACTCAAAGAAAAAGAGCCTATCTTCCTAGCTAGAAGATAGACTCACGGGGTGAGGAAAAAAATTGACTCGGAGCTAGCAGCTTTCTACGAGCTTCATACAGCCCATCGCAGCCTTGATCACCTCGTATGTTTTATCAAGGTCAAGCGTGTCGTCAGCCTTGAACTGAAGATAGCCTCCATCCAGAATGGCGACAGTCGCGGTGTCTTTGCTGAGCACCATACGCGCAGGCTTGACGATGGGGATTTGCGTACCATCCACGAGGATGAGAGGGCTTTGCTTGGTGAGGCTTTCGTGGACACGGTAGAACTGCTCGCGCGAATCACGCTCCGCCCAGCCCGTTTTAAAGGCGAACTTCCCATGCTCGAGCTGCATAAAGGCACAACCATTCACCCCTTGAGCATCATGCAAATCGCAGCCACCCCAGAAAAAGGCGACAAAACCACCTTGGGCGTTGTTGACGATATGCCAACACTCTTCTGCGGCATCGGACGCATCATAACTCGATGCCTCAAGAAGTTCATCGCTGAGAAGTCGTGACTGAAGGTATTGGTAGAAGCCCATCCACGTGACAAATTGTCCCCAGAGGGGAGAGTCTTTCTTCAATGTGGCATACTGCTGGAACTCTGCGTCGAGTGCCTCGATGTGCTCGCGGAAATGCAGCAGTATATCATTCTGTGAACTGCATTCTCGTAGCAGCCCTAAGAGATCGCTACGGAGGACTGGGGCATAGCCCTTCTCGCGTATGTCGTGATAGCAGCTTTGATCAAAGGTTTTGAGGTAGATTTTTAGGATATTCTCCTCGGAGACTTGCTGATTGTTGCTGATCTCCTCGGCGTAGCGACACAATTGATCGCTGTGGTCACGCGAGCTCGTCTTGTCCTCAATGATGATATAATACTGCTCATTGACGACGCAAAGGATGTCGATGTTGCAGTATTGCTTGAGAACACGAAGGGATTGAATCTCAGGGCTGACTTTGTGGCTTTTTTCAAAAAGGCATCGTACAAGATTCTGAGCACAGCGGTGGAGCTCCTTGTCTTGCGATGCATGCTCGGGATCTGCCCAACTGAGCAGCCATGCGAGAAAGGCATCTTGTGAGAGCTCGGAGGTGGCGAAACTGAATAAATTTGGCGTATTCATTTTTGTCGTTTGTTGATTTGTGAGTTTTCGAGTCTTTTCTTGATAAGACATCACTAGGATAGCACCTAGATCGGAGACGTCAAGAACATAAGTCAATTTTTGACACATGTTAATTCAATTAAAAAAACCCGCTCGTGCGTGACGAGCGGGGGAAAAAGCAAAGGATGCTGGATCGCGCGGACTAGACGATGGCGAGGAAGCCGCAGCCCACAACGAGAATAGCGACGCAAAGCACTCCCATGAGCACCGCAGAGAGCGTGGGTACCTTGATAGGAGCGTCTCCCTCGACGGGGGCTTCCCAGTACATGGCACGCAGGATCTTGAAGTAGTAGTAAAAGCCCACTGCTGCCGCAAAGATCATCGCGACGAGAAGTGTATAGCTCAAATCACTCATCGCTACAATAGAGGCAAAGGTCATCAGCTTACCGACGAAGCCAGCAGTCAACGGCACACCAGCCAGCGAAGCCATGGCCACAGCGATGGCAAAGGCGAAGAAGGGGTTGCTCTTGCCCAGCCCATTAAAGGCGGCAATCTCTTCGCTCTGGCGTGCCATACGGATGACTCCAATAGCAATGAAGGCTAGGACTGCGGCCATCGCATAAGCGCCAAGGTAGACGAAGAACGCTTGATTGACATCATAAGGGAAACTCTCATCGATCAGCGGAACGAAGAGGACGAGGATAAAGCCCGCCTGTCCAATGGAGGAATAGGCAAGCAGTCTCTTGGCATTGCTCTGATTGATCGCCGAGAGATTACCAATGACGAGGGTGGCGATCGCGACGAGGATGAAAAAGGCTTGCAGCGCAGGGACGACCTCAGCGTAATGCACAGGTGTAGCTGACACGATACCTCCGAAGGGAGATGGTGCAACAAGAGTAGACTGGCAGAGCAAGAGTAGCGCCATCACGCCTGCAATCTTGGAGCAGGTCGAGAGGAAGGCGGTCACAGGCGTAGGAGCACCCTGATAGACATCGGGAATCCACGCACTCATGGGAATAGCACCTACCTTGAAGAGGATGCCGAGGCTCATGAGGATGAAGGCGAACTGCGCCGCGGGGATAGACAAGACTGGAGCAGCGGGTGGAGTGAGGCTAAAGCCGCCTGTCACGCCAAAGTACCACGCCATGCCAAAGACGAGAATCCCCGTGCTCAAGGCACCTTGAACGAGGTACTTCACGCCGGCTTCGATCGATCCACGATTGCGGCGGTAGTAGCCCACCATGACGTAAGAGCTCAGGGTGACGACCTCCATCGAGACAAAGAGCGTAACAAGATCCTTCGCACGTGCGAGCGCGCAGATGCCCGCTGTGGCGATGAGAAAGAGTGCGTAGAGCTCGCCTGTGCCTTCCTCCTGCTCGGCATCCCCTGTGACGGACAGTGCCGTCACGCGGCTGTAGTCAAAGGCAAAGAGCATGCAAAAACCAGCCGCCACACAGGCGATATTGGCCATGGTATGCACGGCATTGGCTGCAAAGAAGCCATCCGATACGCTAAAGAAGAAGCCTACGGCGAGCAGGGCTAGTCCCCCGATGATGGAGTAAGCACGACGGGGAAAGGACTTGCAGAAGGCATCCGCCATCAGGATGAGCGCCGCGATGATGACCAGCGCGAAGCAAGCTCCAAAATCTGACCATGTATATGGGAGTGTATTCATGTACGTGAACTATAGTGTGTGTTGGGAGTCGAGGCTCTTAGCCCAGCAGTTGGAGGGCGTATTGGGGGAAGATTCCGAAGAAGACGAGGGAGGCGGCGAGCAGGCTAGCCGCGACGAGATCATAGCAGCTCAGCTGCGTCGCACGCACGCTGGCCATAGCGACAGGTCCTGCAAAGATCTGGCGGAAGGCGCGCAGCATGTAGATGGCACCGATGACGAGTCCCCACATGGCAAGGATGGCGGCTACCTGCACAGGGCCGACTCCTCCAAAGAGGTTGCCTATACAGGAGGCAGGGCAGCAGTCTGCGCTCGCGCCCCACTGGACGCCTTGGAAGCAGGAGACGAAGATGGCAAACTCACCGGGGAAGCTCGCGAGCAACGGAAGGCCAATCGAGGCCATGGCCGCCAAGCCAAAGAGGAATCCGAGCACGGGCAGCTTCTTACCCAGCCCGCCCATGGAGTCGAGCTCCAGCGTGCGGGTCTGTGCCTCGATCTGTCCTGTGAGCAGGAAGAGCAGGCCTATGCCCAGACCGTGCGCGAGCATGAGCAGAGCCGCACCATTGAAGGCGAGCTCCAGCGACTGGGGCATGTAGGCGACATAGGCGGCAAAGGCGAGGAAGAGATAGCCCATGTGCATGACGGAGGAATTACCCAGCATGTCGTCGAGGCGTCCCTTATTCATCGTGACATAGCCTACCCAGAGTACATTGCCGAGGAGGCAGACGAGGAGATAGGGAAGCCAAGCGCCGAAGAGCAGCTCATTGACAGGACCGAGGAAAGAAGCGATAGTGAAGAGACCATAGAGACCGAACTTCTTGAGCACACCTGCATGCAGCATGGCTACAGGGGTAGGCGCACTGGCATAGGCGGGGGCTGCCCATGAGTGGAAGGGGAAGAGGGAGACGAGCGAGCCAAAGCCGACGAGCAGCAGCAAGCCCGCCGTGCTCAGATACGCTTTTTGGCTAGCATAGAATTCGGGAGCATACTGCAGCCTCTTGACTGCCACTTCGAGGGAGGCAAAGTCGTAGTCGGCGATCATCAAGCCTGTGCGTAGCATGACGATGCCCGCGAGCAGCACCATGGAGGCTAGCCCGAGGTAGATGGTCGTCGTCCACGAGATGATGCGGCGATCCCCTCGCCCGTAGCAGCCTATCATGATGAAGGTGGGGATGAGAGCCAACTCGTGGAAGGCGAAGAATGCGAGCATATTGCTAGACACAAATGCACCCGTCGCACCCGCGGAGATCATCAGCATGGAGATAGACCAGCTGCGCTCTGCCTGTGCGTTGGGCGCGCGCAGACCGATGGCGGCGGCGAGCGTGACGAGCGAGGTGAGCACGAGCATGATGCGGCTCAGGGGCAGCTCGAGGCTCAGTGAGAGAGCATCGACGGAGACCTTCTCAGGCGCACTCTCCCATTGGCACAGCGCAAAGATCGTGAGCAGGGCACTCACACCAGCACTAGCGATGGCCATGGGACGCCCTGGGGCTTTTGCAAAGCCGATGAGCGCAGAGATAATCAGGGGGGTGAGGATAAGCCAAATGAGCATGGTAGGAAAGGGAGCGTATGATTAGTAAAAGAGAATGATGCAGAGCAGCACGAGGATGCCGAGGATGGTCATGTAGTTGCTCGCGCGTAGATCATTGCCACGCAGCCATGTGAGCAAGCGTCCGAAGCGACCCATGAGATCCGCGTAGCCGCGCACGATGAGTCCGTTGATGATGCAGCCGTCGATGAAGTCGATGATCTGCACGGCGACGTACTGCACGCCACCGATGAGAATCTTGTCGTAGAAGCAGTCGATGTAGAAGCGCGCGCGCAGAGCGCGTGAGAAGGCATTGGCAGCCAAGGGGTCTTTCTGCGCACAGCGTCCGTAGACGTAGTAGGCGAGAGCGACACCTGCGAGCATCGCGGCTGTACCGACGAAGAAGGGTACATTGAAGTGGAAGCTCTCAGCCTCAAAGCCATTGAAGGGGACGAGCGCGTTGGCAACAAAGCCATAGCCCGAGACGACGGCCATGATGGCGAGGAGGATGAGCGGGATGCGCATGCTGAGACCGACCTCGTGGGCGTGCTCGGCGTTCTCGCTGCGTTCCTTGCCCAGCAGGGCGATGAAGCAGACGCGCAGCATGTAAAAGGCGGTCATGCCAGCGATGAGGGCGGCGACCCAGAAGAAGAGAGGGTTCTTTTCCCATGCGGCAAGCAGGATGCTTTCCTTGGAGAAGAAGCCCGCGAAGCCAGGCGCGGCGATGAGGGCGAGTGTGCCCAGTCCGAAGCAAGCGGAGGTGATGGGCATGTGCTTCTTCAGGTTGCCCATCTTCCAGATGT
>CAYJJA010000054.1:15066-16080 GCA_964370355.1 uncultured Akkermansia sp.
CCTTGAACCACGCATGCGTGTAGAGGTGGAACATAGCAGCCTCGCCTGCGAGCAGACCGACAGCCATGACCATGTAGCCGAGCTGGGAGAGTGTCGAGTAGGCGAGCACGCGCTTGATGTCATCCTGCTGCATCGCCATGAGGGCGGCAAGCAAGGCGGTGATGGCGCCGATGCCCGCGATGACATTGCAGGCGAGCGGGGTGAAGGCCTCAGCTCCCATACTGACTTGGAGACGCACGAGCATGTAGACACCAGCGGCGACCATGGTAGCGGCGTGGATGAGGGCAGAGACAGGGGTAGGGCCTTCCATCGCGTCGGGAAGCCAGACGTGGAGGGGGAATTGGGCAGACTTGCCGATGGCACCGCAGAAGAGGCAGATGACGAGCACGCTGAGGAGGTTTTCATTCATCCCCGCAGCGAGTCCACCCATCTGGGTAAAGCTCAGTGTGCCAAAGGCGGCAAAGGTGAGGACGATGCCGATGAGGAAGCCGAAGTCACCGACGCGGTTGGTGATGAAAGCCTTCTTCGCGGCATCGGCGGCACTGGGCTTGTCGAACCAGTGACCGATGAGGAGATAGGAGGAGAGACCGACCATTTCCCAGCCGATGAAGGTCATCGCGAGGTTATCAGCCAGCACGATCGTACTCATGCTGAACATGAAGATGCTCAGACCTGCGTAGTAGCGTGTGAGATTCGAAGAATCACCCTTCAGGTAACCGAGGGAGAAAATGTGAACGAGCGCACCAATAGCTGTGACGACGAGCATCATGCGCATCGCCATGTCATCAAGTAGCAGTCCCATGCCGAGGCTTTCACCGTTCAGGACGGGGAACCAAACATAGCTTTCAGGCTGACTCAGGGTGACGCATCCAGTGAGATAGCCGAGGCAGAGCAGCAGTGTCACGAGTACGGAGACCGTAGACAGAGCAGCAGCGAGGCCTTGGCGACGTGCTAAGAAGAGCCAGTTAATCGCAGCAACAGCGAGCGGGAGGAGGAGGAATATCCAAGGAAGAT
>CAYJJA010000055.1:0-13705 GCA_964370355.1 uncultured Akkermansia sp.
CATGGACAAGTATGAAAGGGAGAATACCTTTATCAGTGAGGCCCTCACACTCGAGAGCATCGAGTTGCTCGACGAGCTCAAGCCCAAGGCAAATGGCAAGCCCTTCTACCTCTACATGAGTCATTACGCCGTCCACGTCCCCCTTGACGCACGCGCCAACGACGAGCGATTTATGAAGAACTACCCCGCGCCCCACCTCAGGACGCACCCCGACGATGGCAAGCCGTGGAATCTCAACGAGCGCAACTACGCCACGCTCATCGAGGGCATGGACAAGAGCTTGGGCGACCTCATGGCATGGCTCAAGGCAAATAATCTCGATGAGAACACCGTCATCATCTTCATCTCGGACAACGGAGGGCTCGCCATCAGTGGTCGCTTGGGCAATGCCAACTACCCGCTGCGCTTTGGCAAGGGCTCCGTCTTTGAAGGAGGTATACGCGTCCCTGCCATTATCAAGTGGCCAGGAGTGGTCGCCGAGGGTAGCGAGTCGGCGCGCCCCATCATCATCGAAGACTTCTTTCCCACACTGCTAGACATCAGCAAGCAAGCACCACGCAAGAGCGATGGTATCAGCCTGCTTCCTACCCTGCGCGGCAGCAAATCTGACGCAGCGCGTCCCCTGCTCTTCCACGTGCCCAACTTCTGGGGAGGTGGTGCAGGCGGAGGCAAGGGCTACGGTGCACGCTCCGCGCTCGTCTACGGGGATTGGAAGCTCATCTATGACCATGCCAGCGGCAAGCGCGAGCTCTACAATCTCAGAGCCGACATAGGAGAAAAAACAGACCTAGCCGAGAAAGATCCCGCCAAGCTCAGAGAGCTCACCCAGCTGCTCCACAAAGAGCTACGCAGCAAGAAAGCACAGATGCCCACCGTCACCAAGACACAGCGCAGCATCCCCACGATAGGCAAGTAAGAGTAGGGCAAAAGCGAGCTCTGATGCTCCACGGCGCATTGGCAGAAAGCAAATTGATAGTGATCCCCCCTAGACAGGAGCGCACAAATTGGTTATAATAGGGGGGATCTCTCTACTTGGCAGAGATTTTTCCATGCAACACCACCACACTCTCGTATGAAGCCAGCCAACCAGCCACCTCCCGTCCAGAGCCTGATGGAAGACATCCTCAATAAAGTCAGTGATCAAGCCATATCAGGAACGATAGAATGCGCAATAGCCCCCAAAGAACTGCCCCGGGGCTATAGGCTGCGCAATTACAAAATCCACCGCACCTTGGGTGCAGGAGGATTCGGAGTCACCTACCTTGCCGTAGAAGACATCCTCAATCGCCCCGTTGTCATCAAGGAGAACTTCCCCGACTCGCTCTGCTACAGAGAGAGCAAGAATCTGCGCGTACGCCTCAGCGATCCAGTCAACAACGAGGTCTACGAATGGGCTCTGAGCAACTTTCTACGCGAGGTGCGTCTCCTCGCCACCATAGACCATCTCAATATTGCCAAAATCTACTCCTATTTTGAAGCCCATGGCACAGCCTACTATGTCACCGAATACATTGATGGCAAGAGCCTCGGAGATGTAGCCAAAGACTATGCTGAGCATGGCATCTACATTCCCCAAGATGCCATCTATGGCACGCTCATCCGCATCTTGGATGCGCTCGACTACCTCCACCAGCGCAAGATGCTGCACCGCGATATCAAGCCAGATAATATCCTTATCACGCGCGAGGGGCGCCCCATGCTCATCGACTTTGGCGCGGCACGCGACGAGTACGGTGACATTGACGGCAATGTGATAGAATCACAGGGATTTAGCCCTGTCGAGCAGGGAGAATCCACAGGCAACATGGGACCATGGACCGATATCTATGCCCTTGGAGCTACCCTCTACTTTGTGCTCACGGGACGCTGCCTCCCCGAGAGCAGACAGAGGCATCTCTTTGATACGGTAGACGCTCTATCCGCCATGCCCGAGCTCATGGAGCATTACCATCCCCATTTTTTACAATCCATTGATAAAGCACTAGCCCCTGCAATCAAAGACCGCTACGCCAGCGTCTCTGCATGGATAGAAGATCTACGCGCCTAAATACCTACATCGAATCATGCTATGTCAGACAGCACCCCATCAGCGAAAGAAGAGGAATCGCTAGCCTCAGTACTTGATAAGATAAATAAAGTACCTACAAAAAACGCTCAATCGCCCCCCGAAGCCTCGAGAGAAGAGTATATAAGTGACTTTGCAAGCTACGAAGCCGCACCCAGCTCACAGCTGAGCGAGAGTGATTACCGAGAAGAATCACAGGCACATCGAGCTGCGGCAAAGCGAGGCAAATCAGGCAGACGACGACGCAGCAGCTCTCAGTCGGGTACCAGAACACGTCGAGAGCAGGCTGGCAGCATGCTCAAAATCGCCATCTACGGAATTCTCGGAGTCATCGCACTGCTCGCCCTCGTCATCGTCCTCATGATCGTGCGCCAATCCACACTGCAACAGGAGGAAAAAAAGCGCCAATACGCGCAGATCGCGGAACAACAAGCGCAAGCACAACAAGAGCTGCGCGACAACTACACCGCAACACGCGCCACCCCAGCAGCCAAGAAAGAGAGCAAAGCAGAGGTGGTCAACCGCGAGCACAAGCAGAGACATGGCATCCCCTCCTTCCTTGGCGAAGACAGCGACTACAGCGACAAATCGCAAACGCCCTCACTCTACAATCCCAGCATCTTTGGACTACCCAGCGATACCCAGCCCGAAGATCAGGCTCAGGACTAGCCACGCCGCCACGACAGGGCTTATGGCATGACGATGCGAGCAGCCAAGCTAGGAAGCAACAAGGGCACAGCTAGCAAGGAGCAATTCTCCTCATGATCTACATAGCATCAATGCCAAGCGACGACGGCAGATCACGCGAGAGCAGCACTTTTCCCGCGCAATAGCTGCTTCAATAGTAGCTTATCACCAAGCGAAAAGCAGATGCAGCATCTCGCATGAGGCGAGATGCTGCATAAAATGTAGAGACCCGCGACTCAGAGAGCTCGCGAGAGAGCAAGCGGCTTACTTCTTCGCACGCAGAAGCGTCGCGATTTCGCGAAGCTTGGCTATGAAAACTGGTGCTTGCTTGGGATCTTTAGAAACCTGTGTGGAGAGCATTGCCATCTCCATCAGCATGGCTTGTGTGAGACCTAGCTCAGCCATGAGGGATTCTGCAGAGCCGTGCAATTGCATAGCGAACTGGATGACAGCGGGGTTCTTCTGGATGAGCTCCATGAGAGGGGCTTGGTACTTCTGCATGGCGGCGTCTGCTCCAGACATATCCTTGCCCATGGAGGCTAGCTCTGTACCTGCTTGAGTGGCAATGGTGACGACACCATCCATGAAGGGTTTATAATCAACAGGAAGACCATCAGTGGGGGTCTTTTTGATGGCCTCAACCATCGCAGGGAAGAGGTCTTGAGCCCCCATCTCTTCTAAGTTTTTGCCCGTGGTGGCGTACTTATCAATGCTCATCGCACCTGCTTCAAGGAGGCAAGCTGCTGTCTCAAGGAGATAGCTACGCAGAGCGGGATTGATATCCGCGAGCTTCATAGCTGGAGTAGCAGCGGCAGCTGGGGTAGCCTCTTTGGACTCGGTATCGGGCGCGGGAGTAAGAGGTGGAGCTTCGCATGAGCATTGAGCTGACAAGGGGAGCACACTAGTAGCGGCGACTGCAAGAAGAGCGGTAAGTGATTTCATCTTCATATCACGATATGATACCAAAACGAGTATTCATAACAAGAAAAACTTTTATACTGACACATATAGATAAATACTTAGCGACGCCACCGCTCGCGCGCCATTTTGAGGGCTAGGGCTCAAAATGACCTAGGCAAGCATACCATCCGTATTCACCTCTGCATTGAGCTTCTACTGAGAGAGATCTCCGTCGTACTAGGTGATCGAGAATTCGCGCTCAAAGCTAGCGGCTTACTTCTTCGCGCGCAGAAGCGTCGCGATTTCGCGCAGCTTGGCTGTGAAAACTGGTGCTTGCTTGGGATCTTTAGAAACCTGTGCGGAGAGCATTGCCATCTCCATCAGCATGGCTTGTGTGAGACCTAGCTCAGCCATGAGGGATTCTGCAGAGTCATCAATCTGCATAGCAAGCGAGACAACGGCGGGATTCTTCTGGATGAGCTCCATGAGAGGGGCTTGGTACTTCTCCATCACAGCTTCTGCACCAGTCATATCCTTGTCTAGGGCGGCTAGTTCTGCACCAACTTGACTGGCAATAAGGACAATCCCATCCATGAAGGGCTTGATATCAGCGGGAAGTCCCTCGGTGGATGTCTTCTTGATGGCCTCCACGAGCGCAGGGAGGATGTCTTGTGGAGCCATGTCTTTATAGCTCTCGCCCGTAGCGATATGCTTATCAGTGCTCATCGCAGCTGCTTCAAGGAGGCAAGCTGCTGTCTCAAGGAGATAGCTACGCAGAGCGGGATTGATATCCGCGAGCTTCATAGCTGGAGTAGCAGCGGCAGCTGGGGTAGCCTCTTTGGACTCGGTATCGGGCGCGGGAGTAAGAGGTGGAGCTTCGCATGAGCATTGAGCTGACAAGGGGAGCACACTAGTAGCGGCGACTGCAAGAAGAGCGGTAAGTGATTTCATCTTCATATCACGATATGATACCAAAACGAGTATTCATAACAAGAAAAACTTTTATACTGACACTTATAGATAAATACTTAGCGTTGGCGCAGCTCGCGAGGCCATTTTGCGGGCTGGGACTCGATAGGAGCCTCGGCAAACATACCATCCGTGTTCACCTCTGGGTTGAGCCTCCACTGCGAGAGATCGCCGTCGTACTTGGAGACGGAGAACATACCCAGCATATTGGTCACGCGACTGACATTCCAATCCGATATATCTCCCGTAAAAATATTCCACGCAAACATGGCACTCATCTCGGTGACGTTGCTCACATCCCATTGTGAAATATCGCCATTAAAGGGAATATCTCTAAAGAGCCCGCGCATGGAGGTCATGTGGCTCGTATTCAGGTGGTTCAGATTCGCATGAATACCCTCTCGGCGTACGGCATCCATGATCTGAGAGCGCAGGTTGATGATGTCGGTATTCTCCTTGACGATATCCTTGCGGCAGGGCACATTGTGGAAGAGCGCGTTGGCTTCTGCTCGCTCGGGGATACTCTGCGGTGCTAGCTGAGGCTCAAAGCACGAGTTGCTAAACATCATATTCATCTCCCTGACAGAGCTCATATCCCACCTTGTCAGATCACCTCGGAAGGGAGAGTTGGCAAACATGGCATTCATCTGCTGCACACGGCTCACATCCCAGCCCGAGATATCGCCCTCAAAGAGAGAGTCAAAAAACATCTGATTCATTGACACCACCGCGCTCACATCCCAGCCCGAGATATCGCCATTGAAGGGCGAGGAGAGAAACATCGTATCCATAGACTGCACACGCCCCACATTCCACTGCGACAGATCACCAATGAACTGAGCACTGGCAAACATACCCGACATCGTGCGCACCTCACTCACATCCCATTGGGAGATATCTCCGGTGAATACCGAGCAGGCAAACATATTGTGCATATCCTTCACACGACTCACATCCCAGCGCGAGATATCACCATTGAAGGCTGATCTGTAAAACATGGAGCTCATATCCTTCACCCGACCTACATCCCAGCGCGAGATATCGCCATTGAAGAGAGAGTCCGCAAAGAGATCCCTCATATTCGTCACCTCGCTGACATCTATGTGGTTGAGATCTGCCCCATAGCCTCCACGTGCAATGGCTTCACCTATGAGCTGGCGCAGCGTCTCATCTGTCGCACGTACCTTGGCTACAACATTCCACTCTCGTGACTCACGCTGCACACGCACTCTCGAGCTAAATATGTCTGCATGACTCTGCGCGACTAGTCCTAGTGCGAGTCCACAGGTGAAATAGAAACGCTGAAAATAGAGAATTTTATTCATATGCACTCAAAACGTAATACGCAAAAATCTACCAGAATGGCTATAAGACTTCAAGGAAAAAAATATCTATTCTATACCTTTACGATTGATTTTGAGATATTAGCGCATTAACTCAATTCATTATAAAACAATTAGAATAATAAATCACAGCTTAGAGAAAAGGAGCAGTCCATTGTAGCTTTGGAATTTATTAGACCCCAACTTATTGAATTCTTCTTGCATCGAGATATACTATGTGATATAAAAAATCATGGTCGATCAATTCTCTTATTCTTCAATTTGTGAATTACTCGACCCATCTCGATAGAAAGGAACCTTCATACAATGAATATCGACTCACTCATGAACCCTGATTTGAAACGCTGGCATAAAGCTGCCAAGCTCGGTGATCTCGTCACGCTCAAAGACCTCCTAGCCCAAGGCATGGATATAGAAGCTCGTGATCGCTCCGAGTGTACGGCGCTCAATGCTGCGGCAAAGCACAATCAGGATGCTGTCCTTGCGCTACTCCTTGATGCCGGTGCTGATATCGAAGCTCGCGATGACGAATCACGTAGCCCTCTTAATAAAGCTGCCAAGCATGGTGCGCTTGCCGCTCTGGCACTTCTCCTCAAGCGTGGTGCCGACAAAGAGACGCGAGATTCCAGCGGTCGTACACCGCTCATTCAGGCTGCCAAGCGAGGACACCTTGAGGCTGTGAAGCTCTTACTTGGTGCAGGCGCAGACCCAAAAGCTGTGGGTATCAAGGGCAAATCCGCCCATGATATCGCACTCAAGCGCGGCCATGACGCAATTGCTGAGCTACTCAGCGCATTCTGATGCACTCATCAAATCAATATGCATCTTACTTATATTAATTACACTGCAAGTTACTTATAGCCTACTTTAGACATAGATCTGTAGCATCTGATCAGTCGCTAGATTTACATTTTTCATGCTGACACATCTATAGATAAACAATGCTCTGATTCCTCTGTGGGTCAGAGCATTGTTGCTTCTGATGACGACTAACAGAATGCTCTGAATCCCGTAAGGATCAGAGCATGTAATCTATTGCGCTTGCGAGCGCGAGTATGTGATTCTAGAGTGACTTGAGACGCGTGAGGATAGCATCCTTGCTGCTAGCGCCTACAGTGGTATCGACCACTTCACCACCCTTGATGTAGACAAGGGTAGGGATGGAGCGCACATTGTAGCGTGCGGCGATGGCGGGGGCGGCATCGACGTCGACTTTCACGACCTTGTATTGACCCTCAACCTCGGTGGCGATTTGATCAATGATGGGGGCAAGCATCTTGCAAGGACCACACCATTGTGCCCAGAAATCGACGAGAACGGGTACTTCCGAGGCGATGACCTCGCTGTCAAAATTAGCTTCAGTTATGTTTTGTGCCATAATGTAAGATCATCTTAGCAAAAGTTTCAGTTGTTAGCGATGAGAAACTGTGTCAACTTGTATTATTTATTCCTCGTCGAATCCATCGGAATCGCCTTCAGAATCGGCATCACTCCCCGTTGAGCTATCCTCATCATTCGCGGGCTCTTCCTCGTCGGAGCTATCTTCGCCTTCATCCGCAGACTCTTCATCATCGGTGTAATCATCATCTGCACTAGAATCTGAAGAGCTCTCAGCGGCTACGATAGGATTGCCAAAGAAGGCTTCGCTATAGGTCACGCGTGAGGGATTCTGATCAATCTCGTATTGGATGTAGATGAAGTAGGCAGAGAGCAGCACGGCTAGTCCCATCAGAGTAAGGATGACGGGGTGATCCTTGCGCAGATCTTCAGGCTCGTCATCGGTAGCAGGCTTGTTAAAACCAGCGGGCTTGGAGAATCCAGCAGGCTTGGAGACAGGCACTGTCGCCTTGGGCATGGCGGGAGCACCCTTGGTGTCTGAGCCAGCAGGGGCAGAAGGAGGTGTGGGCTTGAAGCCTGTGGTAGGTGAAGTTCCTGCGGGGCTGGCACCGGGGCTACGTGGGGTGACAGGGGTCAGAGGGCGCGTCGCGTTGCCGCCGAGCATGACAGTACGCACTGGACCACCACCGGGAGCACTAGGAGGCACAGGTGCACCACCGGGGGGCTTGGGAGCCGAGGGAGGTGCAGGCACACCTGGGGCACCAGGAGGCTTGGGCGCGGAGGGAGGTGTAGGCACACCAGGGGCACCGGGGGGCTTGGGGGCAGAGGGAACACCAGGTGCTGCTGGGGGTGCAGGAGGCCTTGGGATGCCAGGTGCTGCTGGAGGCGCGGGAACGGGAGGTTTCGGAGGAGAAGACGGTGTGCTCATAGTGTGATAAAAAGGAGGAGGAATTCGCGTGATAGGCGGATTTTTCTTATACTAGTGAATTCCCGCCCTCATTGCAAGCTGAAAAGCTCAGCAATGATATTTTTTATGAATTACGGTCATTCGCTCACTCTGTAACTAGTCATCGCGCAGTCTTCCCCACTCATCGACTAGCGAGCGCAGACTCCACTGAATATTAATTACAAGCGTAAGAGGCGTACTACTGATGAGCAGCACCATAATCATAATCTGATAGCGCGCAGCCGTATCGGGTGGACTCCCGCCAAGGATCTGCCCGACGAGCGTCCCTGGTAGCGAGATGAGCCCCATGATGGCCATCGTCGCGATCATGGGACGAAAGCTGCGCTGCAGCGCGTGACGTATAAAGGGGCGCATCGCTTCGCTACGCGTAGCACCTTGAGCTACCATCGAGTAGTAGTAGGTCTTTTGCGTGTGGAGCTGATCATAGAAGGTATTGAGCCCGAGGATGCTCGTTGTGAGCTGATTACCCAGTATCATACCGCATGTAGGGATGAAGTAGCGGCTCTCAAAGAAGGAGTCTAGCCCCAAGACTGCCTTGAGAAAGAAGAGTGTGCAAAAGACGAGGACAAGCACCACCGAGCTGTAAAGAGGCAAATAGCAGCTGCGCGCCTTGAGCTTGGTGTGGCGCAGTATATCTACACTACAGATGGCAACCATGACGAGCATCCACAGGATATTCACCCACGGTGAGTTCCACTCAAAGAGATAGCGCAGGTAGAATCCAACCATAAAGAGCTGCACGACCATGCGCAGCGCAGCTATGAGCGTGGCGCGCAGCAGACCTGTGCCATAGTAGACAAAGATAGCGCAAGGGATGAGCAGCAGCAGCAGACCGGTGAGCAGCTGCACGAGCGAGATGGAGGCTGTAGCACTCATACGGAGGACTCGACAAGGGGTGAGAGTGTGATGGTCCTATCCATGCTCTGCGCAAAGGCCTGATCATGCGTGACGGCGAGTACCGTGCAATCAGTCAGAGAGCGCAGCAGACTGCTCAAGCGCGCGCTGTTCTCGGCATCGAGGGCGGAGCTAGGCTCATCGAGCAGCAGTATCTTGCGATCGAGCATCAGTGCTGCGATGAGGGCGACGCGCTGAGCCTCTCCGCCCGAGAGCTGCTTGAGCGGAGCATCGAGTAGCGAGGGGGCAAGCCCGAGCTGCTCCATACGCTCATGGCAGAGTGCCTCATCAAAGGGCACTGAGGCATTCACCGCCCAGCTCAGCGGCTGCGTGATCATCTCACGAGCGGTCTCGTAGGGGGTGACTAGACTCTGCGGCACCCACGCGACGCGCTGGCGTATCGAGGCGATGCTTTGCGCATGGAGCTCGATGCCATCTATCTCGATGCGACCTTGCTCTAGCGGGACGAGACCGAGCAGTGCGTTGAGCAGGCTGCTCTTGCCCGTGCCAGATGCCCCCATGAGGCAGAGCTTCTCGCCAGCGCGGATGGAGGCTGAGAAATCCTCCATGAGTCGCTTCCCGCCCAGTCTGAGACTCAGCTGCGAGATCTGGATGCAGACAGGAATCATCCTCGTGGGAAAGAGGCGAGCAACAACGCAAAAGGGCTTAGTCCTTCTGTGAGGGAGTAGAGCTATCCGCGAGAGCTTCGCCCTCTGCCATATCCTCTGCGCAGTCGTCCTCATCATCTTCGAGGCGACGGCGCATGGCGCGTGTCAAGTAGGGGCGCACCACCAGCCCATAGAGCAGATAAGCGAGGAAAATACAGGCGGGCGCAATCCATGGGAGCACGATCAAGGCCGTGATAGCAATGATGGCGACGAGCATGCTCACAACCGTCCCACGCTTTTGCATATTGACATGCTTGAAGCTAGGATAAATCACGCGGCTCATCATGAGCACGGAGATGACCGTCATCACGCAGGCCATAAAGATCTGCCAACCCAGCGAGATATTGAGATCGCGGTGGCTGGTGATATCAATGATGAGATAGATCGCACTCACGACCGCCCCCGCGGCCATAGGGACAGGCAGACCGACGAAATCCGAGCTCTGATTCGGCTTGCGCGGCTGCGAGGCCATGCAGTTGAATCGCGCGAGTCGCAGGGCGGCACAGAGCAGGTAGAGGATAGCGATACCATCCCCAATATAGGGCACAGGCAGCTTGAAGAGCACCGCACGCGAGAGCAGAAGTGCTGGCGCGACCCCAAAGGAGATCACATCCGCGATGGAGTCAAACTCACGCCCAAAGGGACCATCCACATTGAACATACGCGCCACACGCCCATCGAGCAGATCGAAGAGGCAGGCGGCGAAAATGAAATAGGTGGCCTGCTGGTAATAGGAGAAGGCCTGCTCGGAGCCATCGGGGTAGGCCATGCCCTTGAAGATGGTCAGCACGGAGAAGAAGCCGCAGAGGAGGTTCCCCGCGGTGAGCAAGTTCGGCAGGATGGGGATCTGGGGCTCGTCGGGGAAGACGGGGGGCTTTTGATTCTGCGATGGCATGAGAGGGGGGATTCTTTTTTTTGGGGAGGAAGAGATTAGCTAAGAGCTAGAGCCGTGTTGGCCTCACTGAGCAGCTGGGAGAGATTCTCACGCGCCTTGGCAGAGCCTCGCGCCATATCGGGCTTGCCGCCACCCTTGCCTCCCACGATGGGAGCGAGGCTGCGGATGAGATCGCCCGCCTTGAGTCCAGCGGCTTGAGCTTCTGCTCCGCAGAATGCACCCAGCGCGAGAGTCTCGCCGTCATCGGTGACGAGGAAGGCCGCTCCGGTGAACTGCTGCTTGCGCAGACCGTTGAAGAGCTCAGTGAGCAGCTCATTGCCACCCTCAGCCGAGAGCACAAGGCGCGCGCCTGTCAGCTGCTCGCGCAGCAGGGCGTCTGCCTGACTGGCGGCTGCGGCTGCGGCGAGCTTCTTGATCTTCTTATCGGCGGCAAGGAGGCTCTCCTTGTCCTGATCGAGTGCCGCGCTGAGCGCGTCAAGACTGCTGTGTACCTGCTGGATGCTGCGTGCATCACGTGCGGCTGCGATGAGGTCAGCGAGATCGGCGTTGAGCGCGAGGGCGGGCTCGCCTAGGGCGGTGAGCTTCGCATTGATGGGGGAAAGCTTGGCCTCGTTCTCGCTCGCGAGCTCTTCGAGCTGGGCGATCTGCTGGGCAATGAGGGCGTAGGCTGCCTCGCCTGTGCTCGCCTCGATACGGCGCACCCCGCTGGCGATCGCGCCCTCGCTCTTGATCTTAAAGAGACCGATCTGGGAGCTGCGCTGCACATGCGTCCCACCGCAAAGCTCCATAGAAACACCGTCGAAGGCACCACTCGCGCCGCCTATCTGCACGACGCGCACGATGTCACCGTACTTATCACCAAAGAACTGCGCGACCTCGGAGCGACCCTTGATCTCGCTCATGGGGTACTCCTCACAGAGGAGGGGAAGATCCTGCGCTATCCAAGCATTGACTTGGAGCTCCGTTGCGCGGAGCTGCTCCTTGGAGATAGGCGCACTGCTGGCATCAAAGCGCAGACGCTCCGGCTCGACGAGCGAGCCCTGCTGCGCGATATCCGCGCTGACGAGATCCTTGAGAGCCTTGCCGAGCAAGTGCGTCGCCGTGTGGTGCGACTCGATGCGGCGGCGGCGTGTCGTATCGAGCTGGAGCTCGACCTGATCGCCCAGCTGAGGGGCGAGCCCCTCTTGCTTCATCACCAGATGCGCACGCGCCTGCCCTATCTGCTGGACGGCAATGACCTCATAGGACTCACCCGAGAGCGTGATGCTGCCCCCGTCGCTGAGCTGACCGCCCATTTCTGCGTAGAAGGGGGTCTGATCCGTGATGAGGTAGAGCAGCTCATCCTGCTCGTGAATTTCTACAATCGTAGCAGGCGAGCTATCGCAATCATAGCCGATGAACTGCGTCTGCGCGTCAGACTTGATCTCCAGCGCGCGCACCAGCGTCTTCTTCTGAGCCGCCTTGGCACGCTGGCGTTGCTCCTCCATAAGAGCCTCAAAGCGCGCCTCATCCACGCTCAGTCCCTGCTCACGCGCCATCAGTGTCGTCAAGTCGATGGGGAAGCCGTAAGTATCATACAGCTTGAAGGCAAAGTCACCGCTGATCTCACCCGTCGAGGCGACCTCCTTATCAAAGAGCTCCAGCCCGCGGTCCAGCGTCTCATTAAAGCTACGCTCCTCGCGCTCCAGCACCTCAATGATGCGCTCACGACGCTCGACGAGCTCGGGGAAGATAGCCCCCATCTCGCCCGCCAGCGTCTCCACGAGCTGCGAGAGGAAGAGCGTATTCTTCAGCCCCAGCTGGCGACCGTAGCGCACAGCGCGGCGCAGGATGCGGCGCAGCACATAGTTGCGCCCATTATTCCCAGGGAGAATACCATCGGCGATAGAAAAACTCAGCGTACGTATATGATCCGCAATCACGCGGAAAGCCACACTCTGCTTGAGCGTCTCCTGCTGCTCAGCCGTGCTGACATCAGCGGCATAGAGATCCACGTAGCGGCAGCCCGAGATCTCCTCAATCTTCGCAAAGAGAGGGCGGAAAATATCTGTATTATAATTCGACACGCGCTGCGAGCAGTCGGTGAATCCCTTCGTGCATTGCAGCATCGCAGAGACTCGCTCAAAGCCCATCCCCGTATCAATGTGGCAGGCGGGCAGCGGACGGAAGCTCCCGTCACTCTCAGCATTGTACTGGATGAAGACCAAATTCCAGATCTCAATACAGCGATCGCTATCGCTATTCACGAGCTTGCCCCCGCTGTCACCCTCGGGCGTGAGGTCGATATGGAGCTCCGAGCAGGGACCACAGGGTCCCGTCTCGCCCATCATCCAAAAATTATCCTTCACATTGCCATTGACGATATGTACCTTCGGATCGACGCCCTTGCTCGTGAAAAGCCTCTCCCACACCGCATAGGCCGCATGGTCGAACTCGCCTGGGTCGCCCTCCTGCGGCGCGTACACGGTCGCATAGAGGCGATTTACAGGGAAGCCCCAACGCTCAATGATGAGCTCCCATGCCCACTCGATGGCCTCGGTCTTAAAGTAATCACCGAAAGACCAGTTGCCCAGCATCTCAAAGAAGGTATGGTGGTAGGAATCCATCCCCACATCCTCAAGGTCATTGTGCTTGCCCCCTGCGCGTATACACTTCTGCGTATCAGCGGCGCGAGCGGGCGACCACGGAGGAGTCGCAACGCCAAGGAAGTAAGGGACGAATTGATTCATCCCCGCATTGGTAAAGAGGAGTCCGGGGCTCTGCGGCATCAGCGAAGCAGAGGGGACAATGCTATGCTGTTTTTCACGAAAAAAATCAAGGAAACTCTGGCGGATCTGGGCTGCGGTCATCATAACAATTGCCTTTCCATCATACACGCTAACGCCCCGCCTGTAAAGCGCATTCTCTCGCGCAGCGACACCTGCGGCAACCTCTACGCTGGAGATATCCGCGAGATTTATTAGAAAAGCACTCCATTTG
>CAYJJA010000055.1:13715-16020 GCA_964370355.1 uncultured Akkermansia sp.
CGCCTGTAAAGCGCATTCTCGAAGTCGGTATAGTAGCCAGAAGTCGCATGCCATGCAGCCTCGAAAAAGAAAAGGTCTAAATGATTGCTGAGCTCTTCAATCCTGCAGGGTGATAATAAAAATTTTAGTAAGGTATAACAGAATTTAGAAATGTATCTTAACGAGATATTTTCTCTTTAACGTTGACGTAATAATTTATTTTCCCTATACTGAAAACACCCACCATTACACGCCTATGCTGCTTCAATTCACGGTTGAAAATTATAAATCATTTCGAGATAAGCAAGAGTTCTCCCTTTTTGCTACGAGTGAAAGACAACACGGTCAATATCTTAGTCGTCCCTTATCCTATTTACCACGCATACTTCCTATAGCTGCTCTATACGGAGCTAATGCTTCTGGTAAATCCAATTTTTTCAAAGCTATTGCCTTTGTTAAAAAATACATCACACAAGGTCATAACTCACTTGACCCTATACCAATCAAACCCTTCAAGTTAGACGCAAACTACAACAGTAAAGCTAGTAGTTTTAGCATCATGATACTCATCGACAAAACTGTCTATGAGCTCACATTCAGCCTTTCTGCTCATGAAGTAGAATACGAAAAGCTGAGTATACTCAACAGCTCGGGTGAAAAAATAGTTTACGAACGTCATCTACAGGATATTCAATTGCACAATACTCTTCAAGGTGCTGATATCGAACATTTGAAATTTATTATTAAGAGCACTCGAAACAACCAGCTTTTCCTCAGCACATGCCACCAACTCAACCAGAGTATGGGAGAGATCATTCCATGGTTGATACACAACCTCGTACTCATCACTCCTGATACAACAGATTCATCACTCGGTGCCTTTGCTGAAGGATCGCATACGTCAAGCGCACAATTTAACAGCATCTTGCAGGGGCTAGACACACATATTTCTAACCTAGCCTTAGTGAAGCAACCGCCTGAACAGATAGGGCTGCCAACTGAGATCATTAAACCACTTATAGACACTGTCTCAAAATCCAATTCAACAGGAATTTTTACAAATCCTAAGGGTGATAGATATACAATAGACAGTAGAGATGGCGAAGTGAATTTTAATAAAATCGTAGCCATACACCCCTTTGCTCAAGGAGGTGAAATTGAGTTTGACCTCATCGAAGAATCCGACGGTACAAGGCGTATCATCGACTTATTGCCCTCTCTACTCTCTCTTAGTGACGAAAACTCGCACAAAGTACTCATCATAGATGAGCTAGATCGTAGCTTGCATCCGCATATGACAAGGCATTTTGTTAATCTTTTCCTAAATAACTGTGATAATAACACACGCAGTCAATTGATATTCTCCACTCATGATGTCATGCTCTTCACACAGGAAATCTTTAGACGCGACGAGCTCTGGTTGGTAGAGAAAGACGATTCTGGATCATCCTGTATGTATTCAGTGGCTGAGTTCAAGGATAAACGCTATGATGAAGTTATTCGAAAAAGCTACTTATCAGGGCGCATGGGTGGCATTCCGCATCTCTTCTAATCTTTTATCAAGTAAGGAGAAAATATGGGATTCCATCATGAAGAAAATATGGGCTTTGCGAAAAGAAGCCCAAGGGAGCTTCAAAGAATAAAAAGAAAGGAAGGGACTCGTTCGCTCCGTCCGATTTTTTACATCTCCTGTGAAGGTGAAAAAACAGAGCCTTCTTATTTCAGAGAGGTACAGAAAATACTCAGAAATATTCACATTAAGCCTGTTGATATCAAAACATCTCGCTCTACAAAAGGGAGTGCTCCAGAGCATATTTTAAACAATATGAAAAAGCAGCTACTAAGCAATAAGCTTTATGATAAGGATGAGGCATGGCTTGTATTAGATAAAGATAAATGGTCGGAGGCGTCACTCGATAAGTTAAAAGAATGGGAGGATGATTCCGTACAGTATGGTGTCGCTATGAGTATTCCTCAATTTGAAGCTTGGCTTTTGCAACATTTTGAAGCAGTGGTGGGTAAAATTTCAAAAGAAGAGTGCATAAAAAAATTATCCTGCTATTTGCCAAACTATAACAAAGGCATCCCTCCAAATAAGATTTGTAATGAGCAAGTAAAGCATGCTATTGTACGTGAAGTGAGTCGATATAAAAATCTATCGAGAGGTAGTGAACCACCGCGCTTTAAATCTGTAGGCGAATTGCTCAGTCGCATCATGGGAAAAAGTGGGCACTCCGTCAGAATCGTATCATGATCACAGTCGCTTCATATCAAGGCCATCTTACTTTGTTGAATGAAAAATCTCATTTTTCATTCAACAAAGTAA
>CAYJJA010000056.1:0-15953 GCA_964370355.1 uncultured Akkermansia sp.
AGTTGTCCATGCTGTCGAGCACGTCGGCGAGATCGGGGTGTGAGCCTGTCGCGCCATCTTTCTGAGGATTGAGCGTGATGAGGGCATCACCGAGCAGGCCGAGACCCGCGCCGCCGTTGTTGCTCTCCGTGAGGCTTTCGTAGGCGTTGAGATTGAAGTCCGCAACGATCTGTCCATTCTCCACGCGGGCATTGGTGAAGTACTTCGCAAAGGCGAAGCCCCCCATCGTGACGGTGATGTTCGTACTCGAGGCGAGGTCAAAGTCGGCGATGACGCGGCCAGTCGTGTCGCCTGTGGTGCCCAGATTGAGTACCTTGGTCGCGCTGTCTGTCTGGCCGATGACGATCTGTGAGTCCGACATGGTCAGGTTGTTCGCACCGCCAAAGACACTCAACGCGTCGCTGGCATCCGTGCCCGCCGTCATCTTCGCCGCCAGATCGATGGCATTCAGGGTGAAGCTCAGTGTCGAGCCGTCCTTCATATCCGAGCTACGCAGCAGGGTGATGGAGCTCGCTATATCGCCCAGTGCGACGCTCGCTCCCGCCGTACGGAGAGAGCCGAGACTCTGGCGCGTGTCGCTCTGCGTGAGGGTGATCTCTGAATCAACTTCGCCGAGGATATCGAGATTGCTATCCACCAGCAGACTCATGAGATCGCCTTGCTTGACGGTGACGAGGCTGTTGCCTGAGCCGCCGGAAGAGCCTTCATAGCTCCCTGTGAAGCTGCCACCAAGGACCGTGATATTCCCCTTGAGGGTGCTGTCCTCTCCCCCAGTCAGATGCTGGACGATAAAATGCGCCCCATAATCAGCGTTGAGGTAGCTGCTACCCTCAAGGGTGGCAACGTCTATGGTGATGCTGCCGCCAACGACAGAGTGTACGTGGCTGCCATCCTTGAGTAGTGCCTGAGCGATGGTGACATCTCCGCCCGCTTGCGCGGTGATGGAGGCACCTGTCTCAAGCGTGGCTTTCTCTGTCACCTTATAGGTACCGCCGTCTATCACGGTGACGCTGGATGTGCTATCGAGCGTCACTGTCCCGACACTCAGCAGGCTGCTGAGTGTGGAGCGCGTGAGGCTGAATGTCGTAGCTCCACCTACCGTGATGCTAGAGTCCTGCACGGTCATGTTGGAGGCATACATCTGTGTCCCTGAGCCTACGTTGAGCACGGAGCCGCTGAGGCTGAGCTCTTGGAGACTGAGCATCGCATCGGGGCTGCTGCCCTTGCTCTGCAGGGTCATGTCCGTGATACTGAGTCCGTGGGCTTGGGTGATGCGATCGCTGTCGAGGGTGGCTAGCGTGGTGGCACTGCCCTCACCGAGGATGGTGAGTGTCTTGCCCTCCGAGCCTGTGAGGTTCTTGATCACAAAGCCGTCGGCATCCCCTACGGGAGGCGCTCCTGCCTCGGTCATGTCCAGTGTGAAGTCCTCATCGACATAGACGACATCCACGGTATCGAGCACGCCGTAGAAGTCGAGCTGCTTGCCCCCTACGCTGTTGTTCACGTGGATAGGCTTGATGACGCTCAGACCGTTGGGGTCCATCCCTGGGGTGGTCGCATAGTTGTTGCTGACAAACCAAGTCCTGTTGGTGCTGTCCTGTACCGTGAGGCTGAGCCCTCCCTTCGCGTCGTAGCTGTAGAGGACATCCTTGCCCAGCGTCTTGATGAGCGTCTCGATGCTGTCCTGCCCTGCGATGTCGAGGCTGACATCCGCCCAGCTCAGTGTGGCGCTACCCGCATTGCCGATGAGATTGTAGACCCCATCCGCTATGCTGCTGTCAAGCTGGGTGACACTGAGCGTGACATTCGCACCAGGGCTGTATGCACTCAGCGAGTCCAGCGTGAGCAGAGCCTCTGCCCCATCCATGAGGGCCGCGCTGAGGATGATCTCATCAGCCTCGACCTGCCCAAAGACATTGCCCTGACCCACGAGGCTGAGGCTGCCTGCCTCTACCGAGCCACCTTGGGTGGTGGTGGATTGGAGCACGAGGCTGCCTGCCCCAGCAGAGATGCTACCGAGATTGATCAGATCATCCGTGAGTGTCAGCGATGTATCAATATCGACTACCGCACCAGCTGCCACGTCCAGTATGCTTTGGCTGGCTGTGTCTATCGTCACCTGTGCGTTCTCTTGCACCTCCAAGCGACCGCTACCCTGCAAGATTGCGAGGTCGGAGGCGTCTCCCACGCTCAGCGTGCCATCGTTGGTCACGCTTGATGTATCCGCGATGCTGAGTGCTCCCTGCACGGTGAGGCTGGCTGCCTCGCCAATCGTGAGCGTCGCATCGCTCTGGATGGTGCTTTGCAGCGCGTGGACGCTGGAGCTGCCAGCCAGCTCAAGGCTACCCTTGGAGCCGACAGTGAGAGCACCCGTACTATCGGCCAATGCTCCTAGTCCCGCGACGATATCCACCTCATTCTCGAGGATGAGTCCACCATTGTTGACCGAGAGTGAGCCTGTCGTGAGCTCAGATCCTGTGAAGGTGTAGGTGGTGGCTGCGGCGTCAACGATCACGCTGGCGGCGGTCTGAGCCGCGCTCAGATCCACGTCACTGCTACCGCGACCATCGAAGAAGGCTCCGACGGTCGCGCTGGGGCTATTCTGCGTCCAGTCGCCAGCACTGCCGTCCCAGTCATCACTGCTCATCCAGGTATTGCCCGTGACGGTCGCGGTGAGGATGACTTGTCCTGCGGCATTGATGCTGATTTCGAAGTGAGAGTTCGCATCACTGTCCTCGAGTCTCACCCCGTTGATGAGGACGATGGAGTCCGCAGCGAGTCCCGTGGTCAGAGCGGTGAGCACGTATTCATCGCCATTACTCATGCCGAGATCGGTGAGCTTGTTTACGGCTATGAGGAAGTTCAGCCCGTATGAGTGTGTGTCTATGCTGTCGGCTTGGAGTATCGTGTCAGCTACGTCGAGCGTGTAATCGGCTTTAATCGTGGATGATTGACTTTCTGCGAGTGACAGATCCCCCGTCAGGCTGAGCTTGCCGCCTAGGGTGAGATTTCCACCAATTATGCTCACGTCCGCTCCCGAGCTCGCAGCTTTAATGCTGACAGTTCCAGTACCGTCAGCCCTCAGAGAGCCTGCGCCGCTCAGTGAGCCGATCGTTACATCATCATTGCCCTTGATGGAGAAGTCCTTGTCAGCGGCGATCTCGAGTGCGCCACCGACGCTCAGGCTTTCCGCCTCGCCGTTACCCGTGAGAGAGAGGCTGCCGTGAGCGACGACCTTTCCGAATGGTGTGGAGATGACCCCAAAGTTCGCCGTGGAGTTTATATCCACCCCCACCGTCACGTTGCCATTAAGGATTTTACCGCCTTGGGTGATCGCATCCTCATTGATGGTGAGGCTATCTGTTCTCCCCATCTCGATCTCGCCCGTATTGCTGAAGGAGTTTACCGTCACATCGGAGCTGAGCTTCAGTGTGCCCGCACCGTTGCTCAGCGCATCGAGTGTATTGGTGACGCTGGTGATCGTGACATCGCCCGCGCTGATGGCCAGAGAGCCGCCCGTGAGAGTGCCTATGGTGGAATCAGCGGCAAGACCGAGTGTACCTGTATTGGTCACAGTCCCCGTCACATCGAGTCTGTTGAAGCTCGCGCTTAGCTTGAGGTCGGCATCATCTGCATCGACATCGCCGCCCGCGGTGACGGACGCTGTTGTGTCAAGAGTGAGCTTGCCCCCTATATCAAGGGCACGTGTGTTATTCAGAACGCCCGTAATAGTCACGTCGTCGTTAATCGTGAGTGTACCTGTGCTCAGTGTCAGATTGGTCAGTGAATTGGTAATCTTGTCAACCGTGGTGGCCGTGTCATCACCTGTGGTGATACTGAGGCTAGCGCCATTCAAGCTCCCCGCGATCTCCGAGCCTGCCGCTATCGAGAGTGTGCCCGTGTTGCCTGTGACATCACCTGTGACATCGATCACGCCGAAGCTGTTGTCGCCTGCGGCCAGTTCTAGATTCCCAGCGTTGATGTTGCCGCCCTGAGTCGTTGTTTTGCTCAGAGTGAGCTTATTGCTCCCCAGTGTTACCGTGTCTGTGTTGGAGAATGCCCCTCCTACTCTCACATCAGAGCTCACGGTGAGCGTCCCTGTCGCGTGGTTGAGATCTCCTAGCACAGAGTCAGCGGTGATACTGCTCAGGGTGACATTGCCCGAGGTCGTCAGATTTCCTGTGAGCTTGAGGCTGCCGGTCAGCAACGATCTATTACCCAGTACGAGCGAGGTCGCACTGGTGGTAGTACCCGTCACATCTAGATCGCCGAAGCTGTGGACTTGATCTGCTGTACCATTGAGTGTCAAATTGCCAGTCACAAAGAGATTGCCAGCAGCTGCACTAGTACTGTTCCCTTCCTTGATAGTTAAGTCGTCAGATGCGTTGATCGATCCTTCATTGAGGAGGCTCTTCATCGTCGTTTCATGGAGGAGGCTTAGCGTACTGCCAGTGGCGATCTCAACTTGCGCGCCCGTGAGATCCACGACATTATCAAAGTCCGCCTCAGCTCCGTCGAGAACGCGTAGCGTCTGCTCGATCTCAAGCTGGCTATCTATGAAGGTGTAGACTACATCCGCACCTGTGACCTTCATATTCGCCGTGATCTGATCCGCGTCCAACGTGACTCTGCCTGTACCTGAGTCGAAGGTCGAGTTGTAGCCCTCGGAGAAGGTGGCAGGATCACCATCGACATTCGTCCACTCATCAGTTGCTTCCCAGGTGCCGTCGCCACCGCCCCAAGTCAGCTCGCTGAAGAGCGCATTGGTGAGCACGAGGTCGCCGTCCTCAAGGAGGATGCTGTAGCCGGTCAACGAGCTAATATCCCCCGTGACGTCAAAGTAGCTGCTGGCATCAAAGCCGCGAACACTGCCATCGTCCACAAGATTTTCTATCGTGAAGTCCGAGAGCATCGCCTCGGTCACCCCTTGGAAGAGGACCTGCGTGATGAATCGTGGGGTATCCCCCGTGATGCTGATATCGAGCATCGCCTTGCCGCCCGTCAAGGAGAGCGAGTTCGTCGCTGCGGCGACATCGGCATTGAGCACCGCGCCCGCCGTCAGAGTATCGTAGGCGAGCACCGAGCCATTATGGAGAGTGACATCACCATTGATACCCGTGTTCGCCGCCGTCATGTCGACTCTCGCCCCTGACGCGACTGTCAGCGAGAAGCTATCCGCCGCGCTGTTGCCCGCGAGTACGAGGCTGCCCTCGCTCACCGAGATGCTGCCAGAGCTCGCGCCTGCGGCGAGCTGCAGTGAGCCCGCGCCTGTCTTCTCAAGAGTGCCGCCGAGGGTGTCCAAGGTGGAGTTCGCAAGGACGACGGAGCTGTCAGCAGCCGTGACCTTGATGACGGAGAAGTCGCTGAAGGTGACACCCGCGATGTTCGCATAGCTGCTGGCTGAGGAGGAGAAGACGAGCGTACGATCGCCCGTGACAAGGGAGGTGGTATTGCTAGCACCATCGCCAATAAAGGCATAGCCGCCGTTCACACTGCTATTCTCGACAAAGGTAACGGCATCCATGAGTGAGACGTAGGTGCTCTTGGTGGTGACCGTCGCATCGGACTCGACGAGGCCTGCGGCGTAGACTATACCGACCGTACCGCCCCTGAGATTCACCGTGATGTCTTGCTGCTCGACGGTCACACCGACCTTCGCCACGCGGCTACCACCGATGAGGGCGAAGCTGCTTCCGCCATTCATACTCACCTCCATATCCCCCGTGGTCAGCGCGAGCGTGCCCGAGTCTCCGGTAATGTAGTGACCACCAATGAGGAATTGCGAAGTCGTAGCATGGGTATACGTGAGCACGATGTCCTCACTGGAGAGGGTGAGATCTCCTGTATGGGATACGCCAAAGCCTGCAATGATGTTCTCATAGCTGCCTCCATTGATCCAGACCTCCGTCGTGCCTGTCACGGTGGAGCTAGCCGTGTCAGCACCCAAGACAGTACCAGCGCCCATCACGAATCCATTCGTATAGTCGCCGCTGTTGATGGTGAGATTGACCCCACCATTGATCGTGCTTGTGCCACCAGCGGTAATGATGCTCCCCCCGATGATATCGGAGGCATAAGTCCCCTTTTGGAGTGTCGTCTTGGCACCTCCATTGATGGTGGCCGTGCCAGTCCCACTGATCGCATAGCCACCTACCAAGGCGCGCTGTGCCGCCTCAGTATTGAAGGTGACATCCTCAACCTCGAGATTCGTACCACCATTGATGGTAGCCGTGCCTGCCGATAGGATACCTGCGCCCAAGATGGAGTACTCGATGCTGGCATTGGTGATAGTCACCCCATTGATGGACACATTCGTACCACCTGAGATCGTCGTTGTACCACCGCCTTGGCTGTAGCCACCCATGACGGCGTAGCCGTAGTTCCCCCCTGTGAGGGAGAGATTCGTGCCTGCGCCTATGCTGCCTGTGCCGCCTGCATGGTTGCTTGCGGCGGTGATGCGCTGGGAGAAGGTGGACAGATCGGTCACGTCCAGCTTGACATTGGTCGAGCCTGTCACGGTATTCGTGCCACTACCCGTGTAGCCTGAGCCCATGATCCATGCGGTGAAGTCACTTGAGCCTGAGATGCTCACATTCGTATTCCCACGAATGAGGGCTGTGGCCGTGCCATTCTGATCATGACCCCCGATCACACCAGAGCTAAAGGTGACATTCTCATGACCTACCACCGTGATGTTGGTGCTTCCTGTGATCGTCGAGCTATAGCTGCTGCCCAGTCGACTACCGCCCAAGGTCTGCTTGAGATGGGTGACGGCATCCCCTGTGTAGCCGCTGAAGTCTAGCGTGACATTCGTATCCCCATTGTGCGTCGAGGAGCCGCCCGAATTGGTGATGTGCAGGCTACCGCCAGCGACGACATCGACAGAATCAGTCCCTGCGAAACCATCCCATACAGCCGATTGATTGTTGCTGAGTGGGGTGTAGACAAAGATGTTGGTATCCCCATTGAGGGTAAAGGCATCTTGGTGAACAGAAGAACCACCACCGAAGATAGAGCCACGCAGCGTGCCTCCCTCGACGGAGATGTAGACATCCCCTGTGTGCACAGGGTTCGAACCATCGCGGTAGATAGAGCCAAAGATGGCATCGACAGTACCTGCGGTCATGAAAATATGGGTGTCCCCATTGAAGTCCATGCGCGTGCCGCCACTGTAGTTGTTGGCGTAGTTCGCACCGATGACGAGATTCCATTGACCACCTGCGACCTCGATCCAGGAGTTGGTGTTGGCCACCGCGCCGCCAGCACCGGTTAAGTTGTTATATAGACCGCCTATGAGTCGAGCTGCAGCACCGCCGCCACCAGTGACGCGTATGCTGCTCGTGCCCTCGGCGACATTCATGTATTCGGTAGGATTGGCCGCATCGGCGGAGTAGAGGGCTGTAATCACATCGCCCAGATCTGTTTTCTCCGTGATCGCGCTGGGAGCTTGTCCGATGACAGCCAGCCCCCAGTTCTCATCCCAAGGCAGTTCGATCGTTTCGCTCGTGCTCAGATGCCAGTAGTCATCCACCGCCGTCAGAGTAAAGCCACTCGCGAGACCCACGACGGAGATGAGATCCTTATTGTAGTCCTTGGAGATACCGAGATTGATACCACTGGCGAGAGCCGTGGTATCCACCTCATTGAGGAAGAGTCGCAGCTGCTCGACACCTGTCAACTGAGCCGAGGAGAGCGTGATGAGCCCCGCGTTGTCCGTGTAGCTCAGCGCGGCGGACGTGTTCAGCGTGGTGTTGGTGATGGTGAGCCTCCCTGCGTAGTTCATGGTCAGCACGCCATCTTCCACGAGGTTGAGCTGGCTGAGTGTCGCCGCGCCCGCGCCGAGCTTTTCAAAGGCTTGCAGGCTCGCGACTCCCGTGATGTTGACATCGCCTTCGAGGATGCTAAGCTTGCCCGTCGTCGTGAGATTCGAATCAATCCAGAGTGTACCCTCGCCCTGCTTGGTGATCGCATCCCCGTAGACCGTGCCGCCGCTCACCGCGCTGATCATGCCAGCGCTCGCGTTGATCGTCCCGAGCTCGACGCGTAGATTGGCATTGTCCGCGAGGTTGAGCACTCCTGAGTAGAGGCTCATGTTGGTGAACTTCACATTGAGAGCCTCACCTATCGTGCCGCCGAAGGTCAAGTCGCCACTCCCTGTGAGTGTCGATACCTCGATATTGGCATTATTGGTCGAGTTGAAAGAGCTATCCGCATTGACCTCAAAAGCCGCGATTCGAAGTGTGCCCGTATCGCTATCTTCGAGCGAGAAGGTACCGCCTTGGAACTCGACCGTGGTCCCCTGCATGCCTGCATTGCTGCTATGGTTGAAGACAAAGGTACCATTCTCACGCAGGATGACGCGTGAGAAGCCCAGTGCAGATCCTGCCGTCTGAGCCGTCCCCAGTCCGTAGCTCCCCTCGACAATGTCGAGCGTGCCACCGTGATTGACCACCTTGTCGAGCACGACACTACCCGAGCCCGTCTTGTAAAGCGTGCCCTCGCCCGTGATGCTCGTACCTGCGACCCAAGTCGCGGTCGCCGCACCCTCGACATCCAGAGTCGCGCCATCGCCCATGTAGAGTGAGCCATTGAGATCGCCTGCCTGTCCCTCCTCCAGAGCCAGTGTACCACCAGTCTCCACGCGGATGAGATTACCAATATCGACGCCCGCCTTCAGCGAGAGCGTCCCCGCATCACTGACCGTGATCGAGGCAAAGCTCAGATCATCCGTCGAAAGCGTACCCGCCGTGATGCTCAGCGCACCATCAAAGTCAGCCAAGAAATCCTCCTCAAGGCGCGTATTGTCCCTCATATTGAGCACGACGCTCGTCGACGCATCACCCACCACGTAGGCATCCGCATTGAAGACAAAGGCATCGAGCTGTACGCCCGCGCCATTCGTGAGTTCGATGACAGGGGTGGTGAATGAATCGGCAGCCCCCGTGATCGTCAGCTTGACACCATCCACCGTGAGGCCCGTGGTCGTGATAGCTTCCGTCACGTTAAAGGTAGCGTCTGCCAGCGAGACGCGTATACTGTCGTCGCTTTCAAAGGTGCCATTATCGTAGACCGAGCTCGCATTGACATCGAATGTGCCCCCTGTGGTGTAGAGTAGCTCCGTTCCTACGAGCGTGGCGACGAGCGAGCCGTCAGCCTGGATCGTCCATACACGCCCAACCGTGGACACCCCTGTAATCTGAGAGGCGAGCAGCACTCCCGTAGTAGGATCAGCAAAGGATGAAAAATCGAGCGTCCCTGATCCTGTGGCAAAGAGATAAGTAGTCGAATCAGCCGTCGTGACGATGGCCGTATCCGTGAGGGTCGAGAGGTCGAGGAGCGCATCAGCCCCCAGAATCAGCGTGCCGTCGTTGACTATGCTCTGCGTCAGCGTGATTCTGCCATTGAGTGTCGTGCTGCCCTCATTCGTCAAGACTTGTGTCGAGGTCAGTGTGGAGTTCACCGTCATGCTACCAGTCGCACCGACCGTGATGCTCCCCGTTCCTAGAGCGGATTCGTGAGTCACCGTGAGTGTCCCTGTGACCGTCGTGCCACCCGTATGAGTATTCGCCCCAGCCAGCGTCGCGACGCCAGACACGAGCACAGCACCCGCGCCCGAGATCTCATTGCCCGTGGCATTTTGGATAAAGCCTGTGGAATCCGTACGGGCGATCTCGAGTGTCGCGTCTGCGAGCAGCTCGATCTCATCGCGCCACTGACCACCCGCTGCCCCCGAAGTGGCAAAGATCATCGTGGTATCGCCTCGCACTTGCAGCTTGGCATTGGGACCCAGCGAGCTATAAGCACCGCCCGTGACACTCATCCCTGTCCACGTGAAGGTATAGGGCTGACCCGCGGCACTCCCTATGCTGATCGTGCCCATGCGTCCATTCGCTGAGCCACTATTGAAGAAATTCCCCCCGTAGGTGTTATCCATCGTCATCTCCACATTGAGACCACGATTGATAGACGAGCTGCCGTAGGCGGAGGAGATGTTCCCATTGCCCGAGAGGTTGCGCACGTAGAGCATGTTGCCATTCTCGGAGGTGCTACCGAGGACGATATTCTGATTGCCCGTAGCAGCCGCAGCCGTCGAGGTATGAAGATCAAAGCGCGTCGTCGCATCATTATGCACGGTAAAGACGACCACATTTGCGAGGTTGGCCGTTGAGATGCTACCGGTGAAGCCCGTGAGCGCGCCGATGAACGTATTGCCCGTGGCGACAGAAAGCTCCAGAGAGCCAGCCCCTGTCAGGGAGAAGGCTGTGCCATGCGCCAGATTGTTCTTCAGCGTGGTGCCAGCCACCAAGTCGAGAGCCAAGCCATTGAGTGTATGGTTGTAAGTCAGCGAGCCTGCCGTATCAGGATTCGCCACATCGTAGGCCGAGTTGCTCAGCGTGAGATTCTTCCCCAGATTCGTCGCCCAGGTGATCTCATTGTCACCTAGATCCACGAGGATCGTGCTTGTGTCAGCATTCACTTGGAGCTTGGAGCTGATATCCGTCGTGACTCCTGCGCCATAGGCCAAGGTGCCAGCCGTATAGAGGACATCGCCTCCTAAAGCAGCGGCGTTGTTGATCTCGAGGCGACCATTCTTCATGTCGATATCACTCTCGCCAGAAGCATCGGCGGCGTTGAGGAGCAGGGAGCCTTCGTTGAGCGTGATGCCGCCTATAAAGTCATTCCCCACGGCAATCGTCAGCGCACCTGTGCCATTCTTAATGAGGCTCGTGCGCCCCGTGAGGAAGCCCAGATCAGCTCCCGTGCCGAGGGACTGGAGCGTCCAGTCTGCGTCTCCTGTCACGGTGATGGATGCAGGAGAGAGCTCTCCCTTCAGGCTGATCGTACCGCCTGTTTCCCCCGCGAGGCCACCTATCGTCACCAAGTCACCCGCGACGTAAGCACCCGGGGTCGTATTTTCTAGCCACTCTGTGGAGGTTGCATCCGTGCTCCAAGTGCCATCTCCCCCCGAGCCGTCCCCTTGCCATTGGAGATTCGACGCGGTCGAGGTAATAATCTCCAGCATGAGATCATTGCCCTGCCAAGTGTACTCGCCATAGCGCAGCGGATCGAGCCCTGCAATCGTCAAATTATCCGTATCAAAAGTCGTGGTATCATTGTCACGAGTGAGGATCTTGTAAGTACCATCATCCACATCGCTGGCGATGCCCGCATCCAGTGTCAGTGCGCCTGCTATAAAAGATCCCTCGAGACGGAGCACGGAGTCATCCGTATTCGAGTAGGTGATGGTCCCTGTCAGCGTCGTATTCGTGCCCCTGAGCGTCGCGCCACCATCGCCGACAATCATATTCGCGGTCAGGGTGGAATCGGCCACGCCGACCTCCAGAGCACCATCGGCGAGCGTCACAGAGCCTGTACCCAGCACCGCTGTCCCCGACGAGATATTGCTCCCCATGAGCTTGAGTGTGCTGCCGCCCGACACACTCCAGTCAAAGGCGGCCGCCGTCGCGGAGGCGACACCTGTATCCGTGTACTGCATCGTACCGCCACCGGAGATCGCCATCGTCTCTCCTGCGCCTTCCGCCCAGTTCCCATCGACGAAGAACGTCTTGCCGCTAGCAATGGTGACATCCGCCGATGCGAAGAGGCGAATATCTCTGCCTACATTCGTCGTCGTTCTCCCTAAGATACTGAAGGTGAAGTCCTCGTTAATCGTAAAATTGGCATGACTATTAGCATCGGCTGAATCCTCGCCTTGAATATTGTAGATGCGGTCTGAGCTAGTACTCGAACGCCCCTCGTAGCTATAGCCTGTAGCTCCGACATCGACGATGAAGCCCCCTATGCCTACATTCGAGGCGATGACGCCAAAGGCTTTCACCGAGCCCTGTGCTTCACCTCTCAGGGTCTGGTAGGCGGTCGCCTCCATGAAGCGGATGACATTATTCGTGGTGGCGTTGTTGGCAAACCAGTCATCGCCATCATAGCTGTAAGGCACCCAGTCACCGGCTGCATTGATGGAGCCTAGGGCACCTGCGTCATTGATATTTGTTCCATTCCCCGTCACGATATAGGTCGTATCTGTCGCCTGAGCCTGCTGTGTCAGAGACCAAGAGATAGTAACCGCGGTGAGAGTCAAGCTGATCGTGCCACTCCCTATCGTGGCAAACAAAGCGGGAACACTCAAAACACAGGTGCGAAGAGCGCGAAACAATCCGTGAGGAAGATGTAATTTCATAATCGGTGATTAAATGATAAGCAAAAATAGAATACAATCGTCCTTACAGACGAAAGCGGTTATCATTAAATCATGATAGCATATGACTCTAAAAACTCAAGCATTATTTGAACAGTAATACTCATCGTTTGGATTTGTTAGGCTCTAACATTTAATTGCTTTAGTGTTGTTGTCAACACTATCAACGAGCCACCTCCCCGAATGCCTATTTTTCTCCTTGTATCACTATTCAATTATGTTATCATCTCGTGATGATGAAATATTCTATAAGCTCCTTACTCCTCGCATTCTCCCTACTCTCGCCCAGCCTCGCGGTCACGGCAGCTCCTGATGACTCCTACCCCAAAAAGTACCTGCAGGTCCATCATGGAAAGGAAGGCAAGAAGCTGCGCATCCCCATCGCGACCTACCAGAATGAGGCCGGAAAGACCGTGGATCTCGTCGGCGTCATCCACGTCGCCGATCCCGAGTACTACAAACTGCTCAACAAGCGATTTGACAGCTATGATCGCGTGCTCTTCGAGATGGTCAACGGCGAAGACCTCGTCCGATTCGAGATCTTGAAAAAGAAAATGCAGAAAGAAGGTCTCAAGGGAGCCGAGCTCGATGAATATCAGGGCATGCTCGAGAGCTACGTCTCCAGCTCATCCGCGCTCTCCAGCATCCTCAAGCTCGTCATGGAGGTGCTCAAGTCCAATACAGGGCTCATCATCCAGCAAGAGGGCATCGACTACGCAAAAGAGCATTTTGTCTACGCCGATATGACCCAAGAGGAGCTCTCCGCCGCCATGAAGGCGCGTGGTGAGACCATGCTGGGCATCCTCCTCTGCGACGCGCTGCTAGGCCGCAAAGAAAAGCCCAAGGCGAATCTCAGCTACGGCGAGCTGATGCGCCGCCTCGAGGCGACAGGGGCAGAGCGACAGGCGCTGCTGCGTGACTTCCTCATCGAGGCACTCCTGCATAGCACCCAGCGTGACAGGGTGAATGATACCGCCATCATCGTCTCACGCAATGAGAAGGCGATGCAGGTATTCGACGAGGTCGTAGGCGATGAGAAGGTAAAGCGCATCGCGATCTTTTACGGAGCCGCACACCTGCCCGACTTTCATAAGCGCATGCTCAAGCGTGGCTACAAGCTCACCAAGGTCGAATGGCTCTCGAGCTTCTCAAACGAGGAATAAGACTGCATTGATCTAGCAGACGCGCGTAGCAACGCAACAAATTGCAGCTTTCACTTAAAAGCTGCAATTTTCTTTTGGAGTCATAGAGGAGAACGAGCTCATAATCAAATACCCAAAGCCACTCTCCCTCCCTCAAAGCCCAGACAAAAGAAATCGCTTTCTTCCTTGCGGAGAAAGCGATTCCATTTGTCTCAAAAATGAGCAATATTAGTCGTCTGCACCGACGCTGATGGCATCATCAGGCCCCATACCATCGTCTTCCTCGCGCTCGTAGGTGGCGCGTGGGATGGGGATAGCATTGGGGGCTGGCTCGACCACGATATTGCGGTATTTGCCAAAGCCAGTGCCCGCAGGGATGAGATGACCCAAGATGACATTTTCCTTGAAGCCTTCCAGCGTGTCGATCTTGCCCAGAGTCGCGGCCTCGGTGAGCACGCGGGTGGTGTCTTGGAAGGAGGCCGCAGAGATGAAGGAATCCGTCTTGAGCGAGGCCTTGGTGATACCCAGCAAGATAGGCTCGCTATCCGCAGGGCGACCATTCATCTCGACCGTCTCGCGGTTGAGGCGTGTGAGCGTGGTGTTCTCGATCTCATCACCCCAGAGCAGACCCGTATCACCGGGATCCTTGATGCGTACCTTGCGCAGCATCTGGGAGACGATGATCTCAACATGCTTGTCATTGATCTCCACACCTTGGACGCGGTAGACCTGCTGCACTTTGTTGACGAGGTGCTCTTGGAGAGCTTCCTTGCCGCTGATGCGCAGGATCTCGTCAGAGGCCTCAGCACCGTCGGAGAGAGGCTCACCCGCACGGACAAAGTCACCGTCATGCACGATGATGTGGCGATCGGTGGGCACGAGGTGCTTCATCGAGAGGACGCCTTCATCGACCTCCTCGGCCTTGCGGCGACGACCACCGCGAGCGGCGGCTTCGCGAGCCTCGGCATCACGGTAGATCGTGACGACCTTCTTACCACGTATCATGAGATCGTCAATGCTGACGATACCATCCATCTCGGCGAGCGTGCAGCAGTCCTTCGGACGACGTGCCTCAAAGAGCTCAGCGACGCGGGGAAGACCACCAGTAATGTCATTGGTCTTTTGCACCTTGCGAGGAGTCTTGGCGAGCTGTGTACCGGGGAAGATTTCCTGCCCTTCGCTGACTGCGAGGTAGGCACCCGTGGGGATGGAGTAGACGCGGGGCTTGTCATTCTTGCCCTTGCCTGTGTGGATGATGACGCGGGGCGCGAGGTCTTGGCGGTGGTCGATGACCACGGTCGTTCCCTTGTTGCCACCCTCAGAGCTGTCTGTACGGCAGGTAATACCCTCGATCATGTCTTGGAACTCGACAGTACCGCCAATTTCCGAGATGACAGGGATGGCGAAGGGATCCCACGTAGCGATGGTTTGCTTGGCCTCGACCTGATCACCATCCTTGGCACTGAGGATAGCACCGAGCGCGAGCTGGTAGGACTCAAGCTCCTTGCCCTGCTCATCATAGATCTTGATACTGCCATTCTTGCAGAGCACGACCATGTTGCCATTCTCATCCTCAACACAGCGGTCACGCAGATTCTCATCATAGATGACACGACCCGCCGACTTGGTGATGTACTCGGGGCGATTCGCGGCTGCGGTCGCAGCACCACCGACGTGGAAGGTACGCATGGTGAGCTGTGTACCAGGCTCACCGATGGACTGAGCGGCGATGACGCCGACGGCCTCACCCACCTTGACGCTGTAGCCCGTAGCGAGGTTCAAGCCGTAGCACTTGGCACAGCAGCCACGGGAGAGCTCACAGGTGAGCACGGAGCGCACGCGCACCTTCTCGATACCTACTGACTCGATGCGCTTGGCAGCCTCGTCGTTGATAATATCATTCTTCGCGACGATGATTTCCTTGCTCGTGGGGTCTTTGATCTCCTCGCAGGAGACACGCCCATAGATACGTGTGGCAAGAGAGGCGACCTCGTCATCACCGTCATAGATGGCGGTCATGAGGATACCATTGCGCGTACCACAGTCTTCATCGCGCACGATGACATCCTGAGCCACGTCAACGAGCTTGCGAGTCATATAGCCCGAGTCAGCCGTCTTGAGCGCGGTATCGGCAAGACCCTTACGCGCACCGTGGGTGGAGATGAAGTATTCCAACACGGAGAGGCCTTCGCGGAAGTTCGACGTGATGGGGCGCTCAATGATACCACCCGAGGGGTTCGCCATCAGACCGCGCATGCCCGAGAGCTGCTTGATCTGAGCCTTATTACCACGAGCTCCCGAGTCCACCATCATGTAGAGGGGGCTGGCGACGGCGGAGCCTTCGTTGTACTCCAGCTTCGTATAGAGCTCCTTCTGGATGAGGTCGGTGGTGGATGACCAGATGTTAATGACTTTTTCGTAGCGCTCACCATTGGTGATGAGACCTTCTTCGTACTGCTCGCTGACCTTGGCTACCTCTTCATAAGCGGCGGCGATCATATCATCCTTGCGCTCGGGGACGACCATGTCAACGATACCGATAGAGCAGCCTGAGCGCGTCGCTTCCTTATAGCCGAGTGACTTGAGGGAGTCGAGCG
>CAYJJA010000057.1:0-15664 GCA_964370355.1 uncultured Akkermansia sp.
GAGCGAACTCGAAAGCTCGCTTCATGGTATTGCTCCGGTTGAGCTTCATCTCAAGCAGGGCGTTGCCTCTACAGCAATGGTATGGATGATCAGGCGCAACACCTGATACTCCTTAGATACCGTGCTGTATGGTGTGACGCTTGTAGTGGATCTCGACTCCCTTGGGTAGGAGACGCTTGCGGCCCTTGGCGCGGCGACGGGCGATGATGGCACGTCCGTTTTTGGTGGCCATACGAGTGCGGAAGCCGAACTGACGCTTGCGGCAACGCTTGGAGGGCTGATATGTTCTCTTGCTCATGATGTGTGTTGTTTGAAGATGTTAACCAAGTCTTTCGACTGGGCAGGTATAATACTAGAAATTCTGTTGATGTCAAGGATGGATTGGTGAAAAGTACAATTTTGCAGCGCCTTGAGTGCTTAATGGCGGTCTTGGACCATGAATTTGAGCTCTGCTTCGCAGGTGACCTCTCCGTTGACGGTGCAGCGTCCCAGCGCGAGTCCTATAGCTCCGCGTACCTTGATGAGCTCTGCCTCGACGATGAGGATGTCTCCGGGGACGACGGGGCGACGCCACTTGACCTTGTCACAGCTCATAAAGTAGCCTAGCTTGCCGCGATTTTCAGGGATGCGCAGCATGAGGATGGAGGCGACTTGTGCCATGGCTTCTACTTGGAGTACTCCTGGCATGACGGGATGTCCTGGGAAGTGTCCTTGGAAGAATTCTTCGTTGATGGTGAGATTCTTTTGCCCTATGCAGCGATTGTTCCCCTCAAAGCCTATGATGCGGTCTATCATGAGGAAGGGATAGCGATGGGGCAGCAGCTTGAGTACTTCCTCCGTATTGAGTACCTGGTCGCCTTCGGGGATGACGACGGGCTTGGGGCGCAGGGCTTGCATCTGCTTGTAGCTCTTGAGCAGGGCGGCGGCCATCATGGTGTTGATCCCATGCCCTGGCTTGATGGCGATGACGTGCCCGAGGATGCGTCGTCCATTGAGGGAGAGATCCCCGATGAGATCCATTGCCTTGTGGCGCGCGCATTCGTTGTGGTGGCGGAGACCTCCGGCACAGATGAATTGCTCGCCCTTGATGACGATGGCATTGTCGAGGGTGCCGCCTTGGATGAGTCCCTTTTCTAGCAGGGGCTGCACGTCCTCATAGAAGCAAAAGGTGCGTGAGTCGGAGAGCTCGCGCTCGTAGCTTTCGGGGGTGATGACGGCGTCGTAGAATTGAGAGACACGTCCCTCAGGCCCAACGGCGGTCACGGAGACGCGGTATTCGGGGTAGGGCATGACGACGACGATGGAGCCATTCTTGGTCTCGACTTGGAGCGGTTCACGTATTTCCCATACTTTGAGGGGGGCGTCTTGCTCGACGATGCCGGCTTTTTTGATGAGCGCGACGTAGGGCGCGGCAGATCCGTCGCCTATGGGGGGCTCATTGGCATCCATCTCAATGACGGCGTTGTCAACTCCCATGCCTGTGAGGGCTGAGAGTATGTGCTCGACCGTATGTACCTTCACCGAGCCTTCGGCGATGGTGGTGGCTCGCTCGACCGTTTGCACCTTGTCGGCTAGCGCATCGATAAAGGGCTTGTCGGGGAGATCGATGCGACGAAAGCGAAAGCCTGTATTGGGCTCAGCTGGGTGAATGGTCAGTTTCACGGGTTGTCCCGTATGCAGAGATGTGCCCTCAATGGAGGCACTCGTTTCTAAAGTTCTTTGCATTGGTGTGGGCATAGGTGAGCCATTATACATGAGTTTTCACATTTTGTGAAGCGTTATTTTTGATGTCTTGACAAAGTGCTGCTTCGCTTCTATAGTCAATCTATGGATGGATGCGCCTTATCTCCCAAATGTCGTTCTTTCTGCTATGATGTGATAGCTTATATACTAGTCTTTGTCGCTATTTATGGCTATATGTTTATCTGCATGGGGCTTGATCTAACAGAGATGCTCGATTATTATGGTGCGGCTCTCGATACCTATACGACGCAGGATAGGTGGGGGCATGCGGCGTATCGCCTTTTCTTTGGTATAGGTACGGGCGTGTGGTCAGCTGGGATTTGCACGGCTCTTTACTTGGCTGTTAATTTTGCCTTGCAGCTGCGCTTGCTCGGACTGAGCAGCCTGATGCAAAAGCTTGTCTTTGGTGGCTTTTCTTTGGCCTGTACTCAGTTGATGCTGATGATGACATGTATGCATCATGTCGATGCTCTGGCCTTTGCATTCCTCTTGACGACGCTGAGTGTCACAATTATGCGTCGGGGGCAATGGCATCTAGGGCTGCGCCTTGCTCTCGCTATTGGGTTGATGGCTTTTTCTCTGGGCTGTTATCAAACGAATCTTTTTTATGCCCTGGCTCTCGTACTGGGTATTGAGCTTAAGCAGCAGCTGGATAATCCGGCGCGAAAGATTCCCTGGAATTCTCTTATTCTAACGCTTTGTATGCTTGTTGCCGCAACCGGTCTCTGGTATGCCGTGCGTATCGTGACAGTTCCTCTTGCGAGTGAAGAGGCTCGTAGCTTTGGCGAAGAGTATCAGAAATCGCGCAGTCAGTTGGGTGCTTTTGTAAGCTTGGATCTCAAGATGAAGCTAATCTACCTCGTCTATTATAGCAAGCAAATGGTGCTCACTGCCTTTGGCTCCTTGGAGGAGGGGCGCTGGGTCTATAGCACGGCATTGGTTCCCCTGATTTATCTATCCGCCATTGTCTGGATGCGCCTGCGCGGGATTGCCCGATGGGCTGCTCTGCTCGCTATTGCTAGTATTTGGGTGCTGCCTTTTGCTATCATTGTAGTGCTGGGTACTGCGCCTCCTGCTCGTACTTTCCTAGCGGAGCCTTTGTCGCTTTCTCTGCTATGGGCTATTGCATGGACGCATGCACCTCGTCTTCACGGCAATGAGATTGTGCGACGCGTTGCGCTGGCGCTGCTGAGTTTGCTGCTCATCTTGGCAGTGTATCGCGTATCGGAGTATGAGCGCTATCGTGTGCATCATTATCAGCTTGTCGCGCATGACCTCCAGCAGATGGAGCAGCATCGCATCGCGCTATCGCATGCCGAGGGGAAGGATTTGCGCGTCTTGTTGGTGCCGATGAATGAGGGTCAGTATGACTCAGGCTCACTCATGGGACCTTACAAGGTGATTCATAGACTGAGCTATTTTGATGTGCCTACTAGTGAAGAGCAAGTTGTCGGGGCTAGCGAGAGTCTAGCGGACTTGCCCTACTGGCCAGCTGTAGGCAGTGTGAAGCGCGAGGGAGATATTCTCATGATCAAGTATCACTCTCCCAGCAGGCGCGCTATTCCTACAGATCTCGTGCTCTGATTGATGAGCAGCACTAGGCCTCCGGCTGTAGAGGGGCGACGCGCGGCGTGCGGATGATGAAGCGCGTGCTCACGTCGGGCTCACTCTCGGCGTGGATGCTGCCTCCGTGGGCTTCTATGGCGTTGCGCACGATGGAGAGCCCGAGGCCTGTACCTTTGATTTGTCCTGTGCTATCGGCGCGGAAGAAGCGATTGAAGATGTAGGGGAGGCTCTCGGGCTTGATGCCGCGCCCATTGTCCTCGATGAGGATCTCAGCATCGTGCTCGCCGAGGCTGCGGGCTCGGATGCGCAGGGTGATGCTGCCCTGTGGGTTATTCTTGATAGAATTCTCCATGAGGTTGAAAAAAATTTGCTCCCAATAAAAGCGGTCTCCTGTGATGTAGAAGGGCTGGGGCTCTATGTCGAGCTGGAGCTTGACGTTGAGCAGGCGAATGCTGCTATCGAGGCGTAGCGCGACGTCTTCTAGCACGCTGCGGAGGCGGAATTCATTCATGCGGAGATGCGCGCGGTCGGAGCGCTCGAGGCGCGAGATGGTGAGCATGTCCTCGACGAGGCGTACGATGCGATCCGAGTGCTTTTTCATCAGCCCTAGGGCGCGCTGGCGCATGAGGGGGTCGGCGGCTTGGGCTGGGTCGTCTAGGAGGGTCTCTAAGTAGCCGCGTATAATGGTCAGCGGGGTGCGCAGCTCGTGGGAGGCGTTGGCGACAAAGTCGCGGCGTATGATCATGGTGCGCTGCTCCTCGGTGATGTCGTGGCAGACCATGCCGATGAGCGGCTCACCGTTGAGGTTGTCCATAGGGGTGGCAAGCACGCGGTAGATGTGCTCTAGCCCATCCCGCTGGAGGTGGATTTTGTAGGTCTGTTGTACCTTGCTGAGGGCTATCTCCTTGATGTTTTGATGTATAGCTCTGCCTTGAAGGTGCTCCAAGAGATTGATTTGCTCAGGATGATTGCTCAAGTCTAGCAGCTCAATAGCCGCTTGGTTGGCAGCAACGATGCGCCCCGAGGGGCGCATCAGAAGGAAGGGGGTGCCGATGGCGTTGAGAAAGACGCTCTTCTCCCGCTCGCTTTGCTCAAGCAGCATGCGCTTTTTGCTGCGCAGCTGCTGGAGCTCGACTTGGACGTTCTTGAGCTCGGTCTCCTTGCGTTTTTTCTCGCGATAGAGGATGACGAGAGGAAAGACGGTGAAGATGGCGAGCAGCACGAGGCTGAGTGACCAAGGCGTAAAGCTAGGCATGTGGGCGAGGGGAGGAGCGTGTGTGAGGAGTCTTAGCTCTGGTTGAATTTCTTCTGCTCACGGATGAGTGAGAAAGCCTTGCGAACCATGGCGCGTGTCTCATTCAGGAGGTTCAGGTAGAGGATGCCGCTGCGCATGTTGCCCACGTCCTGCGTGCTCTGCATGAGGTGGCGCGTGATGCAGTCGGCGAACTCGTCTGAGTAGTCTCCTGCCTGCTCAAGGATGCCTTCGAGCAGCTCGGGCTTGTTGGACTCAAGGGCTTCGCGCATATTGGGGTAGATGCTCGATACCTTGTGGCTCAGGGTGATGAGGTCGCCTGCTTGCTCGGCGTTGAGACCACGATGATGGTTGTCAATGTGGCTGTAGGCGCCGGTCACGATGGTGAGGAGGCTCTCGCTGATGTCTTGCAGGCTCTCGCTGATGTGGTAGAGGGTCTGTCCACGCTCGACGAGCTCGCTTGGCAGATTCTGCAGGCTGGGCAGCACCTCGTCATTCTTGTTGATGTCGATGAGCTTGTCGAGCTTGCGGGCTTTCTTGCGCAGCTTTTTGAGCTCGCTGTGGTTTTCCTCGACGAGGGCTTCGAGTGCCGCGTGGTGGAGGCTGAGGATGCGGCCGAGTGTGTTGGCGGAGTCTTCGCCTATTTGCTTGATCACGCTATCATCGCTGAGGTTGAGCAGGCGTATTTCGCGCTTCGTGCCACGGCGGTGCATCAGGCTGGTCTTGACGAGGATGAAGATCACAAGGGCAACCATGAAGATAATACCCCAGATGCCACCGTAGGCGAGGACATTCGCTGTGATAAAGGCTGCACCAAAGGCGGCAATACCTGTGAAGAACCATCCACCGATGACGGTGAGTACTCCCGTGATGCGGTACACCGCACTCTCACGACCCCATGCGCGGTCAGCGAGGCTGGAGCCCATGGCGACCATGAAGGTGACATAGGTGGTGGAGAGGGGGAGCTTTTGCGAGGTGGCCCAGCAGATGATGAGCGAGGCGGCGGTGAGATTCACCGTGGCGCGGATGAGGTCAAAGGCGGCTCCCGTCTCTTCATGGGGAGGCAGGGGGCGGAAGCGATTCGCAATGAACTGCTGGACGCACTCGGGGGTGACTTTCTTGAGCACCTTGATCACATTCATCGCGTAGCGCACGATCATGCGTGAGGCGAGCGAGGAGCCGAATCGCTCGACACCTAGGGTCGTGCGTGCGAGCTTGACCTCCGTGTCGGAGACGGTGCGTGCCTTCTTGGAGAAGAAGAGAGCCGCGACCATGATGAGACCTGCACCAACGAGGAAGACCATATCTGTCTGCACCTTTGCGGTGAGTCCGACCATGTTCATATTGACATAGTCACCTCCTTGGGCGGCCACATCGGAGGCGAGGCCAAAGGAGACCTTGGCGGCCATGAAGACGCCGATGAAGTTCACCAGATCATTACCGGCAAAGGCGAGCGCGAGGGCGGCTGTGCCTGTGATGACGATAAAGCGCAGGATGTCGAGCTTTGCAACATACTGGAGGATGAGGCAGATGACGAGCCATGCGCCCCATGCGTAGAAGGTGTAGAGCACGATATGCTCGTTGAGCATGGCGATGGTCTCCTTGTCAAAGACCGTGCTCTTGGAGAGTCCCTTGAATATAGCAAAGTAGGTGATAGCGGTCATAGCGATCGCGCACCAGATGGAGCCAATGTAGCGGTAGGAGGCCTTGTAGCGGAAGCTAAAGAGGAGGCGTGAGAACCACATCAGCACACAGCCCACCGTGAAGGCGATGCCCACGGAGCTAAAGATGGCGAGGATGATTTCGAGCACCTTGGGTGTATTGATGTAGGTGAGCACGCTTTGCGCGACGGCCGAGTCAGTCATGCTGATCTTGTAGAAGGCCATGGCGACGGCAGCACCGAGCAACTCAAAGACGAGAGAGACGGTCGTCGAGGTCGGCAGGCCAAAGGTGTTGAACAAGTCAAGCAAGATCACGTCCGTGAGCATGACTGCGAGGAAGAGCAGCATAATCTCATGGAAGGTGAAGAGCTCGGGGCGGAAGATACCGCTGCGTGCGACCTCCATCATCCCGCTGGAGAGCGTCGCGCCGATGATGACACCGATGGCGGCGGCGGCGACGATGAAGCCACGCTTTGCCGCGCGGCTACCAATAGCGGAGTTGAGGAAGTTGGCAGCGTCATTGGATACCCCCACCACGAGATCAAAGACCGCTAGGAGGAAGAGAATGCCTAATATAGCTAGATACATGGAGTCCATAGGAGGACAATGTAGCACAATTGGTCTAACATGGCGAGACTGTTTCACCATGTGGCAAAAAAGTCACATTGGGCGCCTCGCGAAGGGATCAGAAGATAAAAATCATAAAAAGATAAAAAAATATTTGACAAGTACCTCCTCATTCTGTATACTCTCGCCAGCTTCGCTCCTCAGTGAGTGAGCAACGACGGGCAGTAGCGCAGTCTGGTAGCGCACTTGCATGGGGTGCAAGGGGTCGTGGGTTCGAATCCCGCTTGCCCGATCCGTAAAAAGAGCCAAGTTCTTAGGAACTTGGCTCTTTGCATTTTGTGTCTCCCCTCTCGCTCGCACTGCACGAAAAATACCGCACTGCCTTGCGGTAGAGGCGTGCGGTTTTTTCCTTGTGCTATGGACTCTAAGACTACTGCTGCATGATGATGAATACAACTACGCCGATGAGAGCGAGTACGAGGAGGGTGACGAGCGCGATCATGCCTCCATTCCCCCCTTCGCTAGCAGCTGCCCTCGCGTGACGCGAGCGTGTCGTGCGTATGCTTGGGGCCTTGCCTGTCGCGCGGCGGCTCTTCGCCATGGCATTGGCGGAGATCTGACCTTTTTTCATCTTGATGCCCGCCTGTGCGCGCTGGAGCTGTCGTCCCTCACTGAGTCCTTTGTAGAATTCTTGCCAGGTCTCGGTATCGGCGAAGCGATCATTTGCCTCGACAGACATGGCCTTGTCCACGCTGTTGAGTAGGGCGGCGGGGTAGCGATCAAGCAGCTTTGGCATGGCGGCAAGGCGCACGTTGCGATCGCGTACCGCGCGTGCATCGGCGGGCTCAGGGACCTTGCCTGTGATGAGGTTGTAGATCATCGCTCCCAGCATGTAGATATCTGTCCATGCTCCTATTTGTGCGCGATGGCTGGGGTAGAACTCAGGGGGGGAGAAGCCGGGGCTAATCGCCACATTCTCGTCATGCTGACGCTGCTCCGTGCGCACCGCTCCAAAGTCGATGAGTGTCACCTGACCCTCATCGTCGATGTGGATATTCTGCGGCTTGATATCGCAGTGGAAGTAGCCCGCCTCGTGGATGGGCTGGAGGATGCTCAGCAGCTGCGTGAAAACCTGGGTGAGAAAGTCTACGGGGAGCGTGGCTCCCTCCTTGCGGTAGCTCTTGTCCCAGTCTCCGAGATTGTGCCCTGGGGCGAGATCCATGACGATGTAATGGGTCTGGTGCGCCATGAAGTCATCTATGTAGTGGGTGATGCCTGTCACACCTCGCTGGGTGAGATCGCGGAGTACGGCTGTCTCTGCGAGGCTGTTTTCAATGACGCGCGCGAAGATGGCTGCTTTTGGCTCATCAAGGGGGTGAATGTTTTGCGCAGCATCTCGTATGACCATGCCACTGGGGGCGACTTCTTTGACGATGACATGCTTTGCAAGCTGATGATCCCATGCGATATAGATGAGAGAGAAGCCTCCCTGCGCGTGGGTGAGTACTTGCTGGATTTGATAGCGTCCGTGAAGTTGTTGATTGATGTCTAGTGGTGTATAACTATATGGTTGATCTTCCATGGTGTGACACTATGACGGTAGCAAAAAAGGGCTGCTAGGGCAATATTTGTTAGATACATTCTGCATCACATCATGTCATCAAAAAGAAGAGCTCAGTCGGGGACAACTGAGCTCTTGTAAAGGGTAGTGGGATAGGGTGACTAGCCACGGTGGCGGCGACGACGCTTGAGTAAGAAGGTGAGGGCAAGAATACTGAGACTCACTGAGCTAGGCTCGGGGATAATCTCATTGCCACGTCTGCCCATGACGAGCACGAGGTCTTCTCCACTGGCCTCTCCGAGCTGGATGGCGAATCCGCCTATCCTCTCTTCATAGGCATAGCTCACTCCTCTATACTTGATGTGGAAGTCCTCGGGGGTGTAGCCGTTGTCGAGCCCATCAGCGCCCACAAAGTCGATGTTGAAGGTGATGGTGTTGCCCACTCCTGCATCCTTGATCATGCCATCAATGAGTACGACCTCTTCTCCCGCACCATGGGTGAAGCTCCCATCTAGCGTGATATCGACATGCTTGACGCTGGAGAGATCGACTGTGTGACCATCATCTATGATGAGGATGGAGTGCTCATCCACCGAGTTCACGTGGTAGGCGAGCTGGCTTGCCATGAGCTCGGTGCTGTCTAGGTGCTTCACCTGACTGATTGTTCCTTTATTTGCCCCAGCAGCATGCTTGCCATCGCCAAAGCTGATCCTTGTCGCATACCAGTAATCCGAGGCGAACTCAAAGTTGCCCGAGCGCAGATTGAGCTGTGTCTCGGTGGCTTTTCCAGAGTAGCTGATGTCACCGCGGAATTTGGCAGAGTTGGGCAGATTCTCAGCACCTGTGGGGTTGCTCGCGTTTTGCACTCTCGCGTCTGTGGCCTGCGAGTTGAGCACCAGGGTGTCGGTCTCATAGTTGATCGCATCCCCGTAGGCGCTGCTGATGCCGCGGCTGGTATCATCTCCCCTGCCTATGTAGGTCTCGATGACGGCGTCTTCTCCAAAATTCAGCGTGGCTCTCTTGTAGTCTGTACCAATGGCGTTGACGTGGAGACCGATGTTGGTCTTGTTGTAATTGCCCGTGGGCTCATTGGTCATGACCCATTCGTGGGTGAGAGTTGTTGTCGTAGTTTTGCCGTCTGAGTCTGTTCTTGTAACGACTCGGGGTACAGTCATAGCGCGTAGTTCGTAGCTGCCCAGTGTGGTACCATCGGGCAGGTAGGTGCCTCCCGTGTTCTGTGTCGCATCACCTACTCCCACGGTGGAGACCTCGATCATACCATTGATGAGCCCGCTTTGTGAGTCCTCCTTGCGTAGCTGGATGTCCATGCCAAGGCCCGTATTCACGCCTGCGAAGTGATTTTCACCTGTGAACTCGACAAAGTCATCGGTCTCTAGGCGCAGCAGTGCCGAGTTGTTGTCTCTCCCCTCAAAGCTATTGAATATTTTTATGGTTGTCTTGAGGTCTGTGACATTCTTCTGCCCATTGCTGTAGGGATCCATGAGGAGACCGACAGCATCGTTGGAGCTATCGCGTATCTCTATGTTGATATTGACTTCTTGGATTGTCGAGCGCGATATGTGCATGCCTGTGGTGTTGATCGCTCTTATTTTGGAGTTGGTCTGGATCTGTCGGGCCTGCGTGTCCATGACGCGGATGCCCGTGGTTGTGCCTCCTGTGTTGATGATATTGACATCTTGGGAGTAGGTGACCGTCGAGTTGCCGTTGACATCTCTAGCTACTGCCGATGAGCCTTGACCTGTCAGCTTAAAGCCTGTAACCGTCCCTGTATCACTGGAGTCGGCGAGTATGGCGATCTTGGAGCCACTCAGATTCCCCGATACGCTGGCAAGCTCCATACCGACGATGGTCTCAGCACTCGTATGGATGTCGGGGATGATCTCCGCACCTGAGTTTTGCGCGTTCTCCGCGTTCTGAACTTCCTCCTCATGGCTTTCTAGCAGCTCCTTTTCTGCTTGATCAAAGGAAAAGCCCAAGTGGTACTTGTCAAATTTGGAGGCGTTGATGAGTATATCGCTATTTGATAGAGCGACGATATTGGCATTTGTGTCGATAAAGCCTGTGAGTGTAGCGCCTTCTCGATGATTGGTGGACTGATCGTACAAGCTGATCTTGACACCGCTGTAGCTCTCTATGATGGGGGTGTGTACTACATTCCCATCAACAGTGGAGAAGGGCGAGTGCGTGATTCTCATCCCTGTCATGGAGCCAGCGTCGCCATCGTCTTCTGCTCCTGTTAATTTGATGCTGACATTGCTAAGTGAGATGGCTTGGTTGAATGTTTTGGGTGATTGTATCTCAAAGCCTGTTAATGATGTGTAGGCGAATACTCCCGCTGTCAACGAGAGATCGTAGGGATTGCCGCTTCTGTTGTTGAGTATTCTTTGTCTATTAAAGGTCGCATCAGCGTCGGTGCTCAGGGCCGTGAAGTCGGTGGTATCCGCGTCTAGTACTGTCACTGTGTTGACAAAAGAATCTCCTCCATCGGTGATTCCTAAATTTAGGGTGGCTTCTTCTGCGCCTTGCGCTTGCGCACTGACGCCCAGTGTCGTCATGGATAGTGCGCTGAGTAGTTTCACGTGTGTCGTGTTCATGGGCTTATGGTTGAGTAGGGGTGAGTAGTGTTATTCATATGAGGGTGAAGGTTGATATCATGCGAGGCGAAGGGGTATCCAGGTGAATTCTAACCCTAACATTCGCCTGCCTGACTCAGAACAATTCTAATATAAATATATAATTTCGCAAGGAAAATCGACCTTCCTATTTCGTGTAAAAATCTAACAATTATAGACTTGTAAAATACTATCGTGTTGGTGGTTTTTTTTAAATGTCTGATATTAGGTGATAATTGATTTCTTTTGTATAATGATATAAATATATGTTTAACACTCTACAATAGAATTATTTTAAATCTAACAAAAATCCCCCTCCGATCTTTCCGCGCAGGAGGCGGGGCAGATAGGCTACTCTGCTTGCCCAGCGTCTTCTCTCTCAGGCAGACTGATGATGCGCGGAGCGATGCGCTGGAGTCCTCGTAGCAGCGGGTGGCTGATGATCAATAGGAGGACTGAGAGTATGGCTGCTATCATGAGGGCTCGCGAGGTGGCGGCGAGGTAGCAGAGGAGGTAGAGGAGGGGGAGGAGCAGCAGGTAGAGGCGATAAAGCTTTCTTAGGCTCTGCGTATAGAAAAAGTTGAGCGCGATGATGAGCTGCAGCAAGAAGCTCATGAGCAGCGGGGTCGATGCCTGCTGGGCGAGTAGAGGCTCACGCATGATGAGATTGTAGAGGTAGCTGACGAGCGTCAGTAGGCTCAGAAAGCTGACGACGGCACAGAGTAGGCGCGTGAGCGCGAGTCCCGAGTGCGGGAGCAGCACGAGGTGACACCAGGGTAGCAGCAGCCCCACGCAGATACTATAGAGAAGTAGAAAGATGATAGTCAGCTCGCTGAATAGAGCCAGCACGCCGAGAGGGAGAGGGAGCAGCAGCAGCACTGCCGCGCTCGCGCTGCCCCAGCAGGCAATGAGCGCAATATGCGCGATGCGGGCGACGAGGGCTTTGCAGCTCGGGTAGATGAGCGACTCGTGGGCGTGACTGCTCATGCTAGGGGGGGGCTAGAAGGGGTAGCTCTCGGGGTCTTCGTAGCCGCGCATGTAGAGGGATCCGGGCTCGCTGCTGCGCTGAGAGGGGTGGGGGAGGCGCGCGGATTCTTCTTCCTCGGCGATGAGGGCGGTGTCTACTAGCTCGGGCTCGTTATCAGTGGCGGTAGTATCGCTCTCCTCGTCGCGCCTTGGGGTGTAGCCGAGGGGAAAGCGTGCGATGCCGTTGAGGTCACGTGCGACGCTCGTATCGGTGTAGCCTAGCTCCTCCATGAGGGCGCGCGTCGCCTCCCCTTGATCATGGCCTACCTCAAGGAGGACGAGAGCCGAGCTGGCGGCATGCTCGGGGAGCTCGGTGAGAAAGCGGCGTATGACGTCGAGCCCATCTGCTCCTCCGTAGAGGGCGAGTGCGGGGTCGTGCTGCACCTCGCGTGCGAGCTGCGCGGCCTCGCTCTCGGGGATGTAGGGGAGATTGGCAAGGATGAGATGGTAGCCGCTTGGGGGGGTGATGTGCGCACTCTCACTGCCCTGCTCATGCCAGAGGGAGAAGAGATCGCTGCGGTAGGTCTTCACCCGTGCACGCAGGCTCGTCGCATTCTCCAGCGCGAGGCTCAGCGCACTCTCTGAGATATCAATGAGGGTGACATCGGGCTGGTGTGCTGCGAGCTCAAGGGCAAGGGTGATGCCAATGATGCCCGAGCCCGTGCCCATGTCGAGGATGCGCATGTGCTCTCGTGGCTCGACGCGGCTCAGCGCGAGCTCGACGAGCTCCTCTGTCTCGGGGCGGGGGATGAGGGCGCGTGCGTCGCTGCGGAAGTCGCGGCGGTAGAACTCGACGCTGCCCAGTAGGTGCTGAAGGGGCTCGCCCTGTCCCCGTCGCTTGAGCAGCTCTCGTAGTGTTGTGAGCTGCTGCTGCTCGATGGGGTCTTGGTAGTGGAGGTAGAGCCAGGTCTTGTCCTTGGCGAGGACGTGGACGAGCAGACTTTGCATGGAGGAGCGTGCGTCCGAGCAGCCTCTCTCCTCAAGGTAGCGTATGCCGCTGACGAGGATGTCTTGGATGGTTTTCATGCAAAGTGTGTGTGGGGGAAGGTGGGGTGGGGCTTTAGCTGAGCTCGTGCATGCGCTCCTGCATCTCGACTTGTTGCATGCGGGCGACGAGCTCGTCGATCTCGCCTGTCATGACCTGGTCGAGATTGTAGGCAGTATAGCCGATGCGGTGGTCGGTGATGCGATTCTGCGGGAAGTTGTAGGTGCGTATCTTTTCCTCGCGTCCGCCTGAGCCGATGAGGGCGCGGCGTTGGTCGGAGTAGCTCTGCTGCGCCTCGCGCTGCTTCATCTCAAAGAGGCGCGCGCGTAGGATGCGCATACCAGTCTCGCGATTCTTCATCTGGGAGCGCTCTTGCTCGCAGCGCACCATGATGCCGGTGGGAAGGTGGAAGATCTGCACGGCGGATTCGGTCGTATTCACATGTTGCCCGCCAGCACCTCCCGAGCGGCAGGTCTCGATGCGCAGATCATCAGGGCGTATGGTGACATCGACCTCCTCGGCCTCGGGGAGGACGGCGACGGTGGAGGTGTGGATGCGCCCTTGCGTCTCGGTGCTGGGCACGCGCTGGACGCGGTGCACACCGCTCTCGTGCTTCATGTAGCGAAAGACTTCTTCACCCGCGATGCGTGCGGTGACTTCCTTGAAGCCGCCTACGGCACTGGGGCTCGCATCAAGGAGCTCGAACTTCCACCCACGGCCCTCGGCGTAGCGCTGGTACATGCCCAGTAGGCTGCCCGCAAAGAGCGAGGCCTCATCACCCCCTGTGCCCGCGCGTATTTCTACAAGGGCGTCGCGGTCCTCGGTGGGGTCGCGTGGCAGGAGGCTGTATTGCACGTCCTGCTCTAGCTGCTCGATGCGCGGCTCGAGCTCAGCGATCTCAAGCTCGGCCATCTCGATGAGTTCTTCATCTTCGGAGGAGATGAGCTCGCGATTGTCCTCAAGCTGCCCTTTGAGCGTGCAGAGCTCGCCCCATTGCTGCATGAGCTCGGTGCTGCGGCGGTGCTCGCGCATGAGCTCTTCGGCGCGATTGCGGTCTTCAAAGAGGGCGGGATCGGCGATGAGCTCGTCGAGCTCGGCCTGGCGTTCGCGGCGTTTTTCGATCAGGGGGGCGTAGTCAATCATGCGGTGGAGCTATTGTAGCGATTCGATCGCTTGCTGACAAGCCAAAAGCATCTAGGAGTATACGAAGACGCAGCTCAGGGACTGGGCTGCGTCTCGGGGAGTTTTTTTGTGCTTCTCGTTTGTTAGCCGAGCAGGCTGCCGTTTTGGAGACGCTCGGCTAGCTCAAGCACGCGGCGGTGGATGGTCTCGATGGTCTCGATGAAGGCCGCGTCGGGCTTGCCGCTGGGGTCTTCGAGCCCCCAGTCTTCGCGGTGCTTGCAGGGGAGCATGGGGCATTGGACGTTGCAGCCCATGGTGATGACGATGTCGATCTCCGGGATGTCCGCGAGCAGCTTGCTGCGCTGGGTGAGCTCCATGTCGATGGCGTAGATGTCCTTCATCAGGCGTACGGCGTCTTGGTTGATGTGGGGGCGTAGCTCGGTGCCGGCGGAGTAGCTCTCGAAGTGATCCGAGGCGAGGTGCTTGCCGAGGGCTTCGGCGATCTGGCTGCGGCAGGAGTTGTGCACGCAGACGAAGGCGACTTTGGGGAGGGGGGAGGTGTTCATATTATTGTGTATGAGAAAAGTAATGGCGTGTCGCGTTGGCATAGCGTACGAGCAGCAGCATCACGGGCACCTCGACGAGCACGCCGACGATGGTGGCGCGTCAGGATGCCTCCCACGAGGGGGATGACGACAAAGAGGACGACGGAGAGCAGTAGCGTGTCCCATGGGATGGTGACTCCTGCCTGCTGGAGGAGCAGGGCGACAATGGGGGTGAAGGCGATGAGGATGATGAGGTCATTGGTGGCGACTTGCACGACGGTGTAGGCGGCATTGCCGCGTTTCAGCTGGCTCCAGACAAAGACCATGGCGGTGCAGGGGGCGGCTCCGAGGAGGACGGCGCCTGCGAGGTAGTCTTGGGCGAGCTCGGGGGTGATGAATTCCTTGAAGAGGACGAAGAAGAAGAGCCATGCGAGGCCAAACATGGTGAAGGGCTTGATGAGCCAGTTCACGGTCCAGGTGACGAAGAGTCCCTGTGGGTTCTTCTTCACATTCTTGACGCTCTCAAAGTCTACCTTGAGCATCATGGGGTAGATCATCAGCCAGATGAGCACCACGATGGGTAGCGAGATATTCGCATACTCCATCTGGGCGAGGAGCTGCGGGATGACAGGGAGGAATTTTCCAATAAGGATGCCTCCTACCATGCAGAGGATGACCCAGAGGGTGAGGTAGCGCTCAAAGAAGCTGATAGCGGATGGAGAATTGTCTTTCATATCAAAAAATATTGATAAGAAGAATGTACATCTATTTCTGACTTTGGTCAATCAAATTTCGTGTTTTTATGCCTGCTAGACGCCTTTTTTCTTGTCCCAGAGCTCTAGGTGGAGGCGATCGCCAAAGCGCACACCGAGGCGGATGCAGAGCTCGGCGAGGGGGAGACGCGTGCGGTGCAGCTGCTCACGGCTGGTGGCGCAGGGCATGAGGATGATGCGCTCGCGGGGGAGGGGGAGGGGGGCGATCTCGTCCCAGTCGCTCTCCTGCG
>CAYJJA010000058.1:0-5471 GCA_964370355.1 uncultured Akkermansia sp.
CCATCTTACTTTGTTGGGTGAAAAATCTCATTTTTCATTCAACAAAGTAAGTACCAGCTTTCGACCTGAAGAAGCCGTGGCTGTCAAGGAGCAATCCATATAAATAGCGAGCAGAGCGCAGCGTCGCGAAGCGGTTTATGCTGGATAGCGACTTGATTGCCACGGCGGCTTCAGGTACGTAGACCGTTGTTGCGCAACCACCGCCTGCGTACCTCAGAGCGCTTCGTTGGTCAAGATAAAATCCGGCATAAACCGCTTCGCGACGCTGCGCTCTGCTCGCTATTTATTCCGTTTTTCTCTTGACCAACTTCGCTCTCTGAGGTCGGTAGCATGTATCTTCATTTGGTTGAAAAAGACTTTGTCTTTTGCCTCCAAATGAAGCACATGAAAGGGGAGATGAAGCGTCCACTCTGCAAAATCAAGCTACTTTTTCTATAGCTGGTTTATTAGCAATACTAACTTCCTTATCGAGTGTGGCAATCATGATACGATTCTGACGGAGTGCCTGATTTTTTTCTAGACCTGCTGGGCTAGTAGCTCTTGGGCGCGGGTCGCGAGGGCGTCGCGCGTGTTCTCAAGGCTCTCGTCCTGTACCTCGCGCAGCAGCTGCTGGAGCAGCTCGCGCATGGCGGGACCGGGCTTCATACCCATGGCGAGCAGGTCAGCTCCTCCGAGGCTGAGGTCTTTGAGGGTGAAGCAGGCTTGCTCCTCCAGCACCTCGTCGCGCAGGGCGCGCGCCGCGTCGAGCTTGCTGAGCTTTTCATTGCGGCTCATGGGCGACTGCGCCATGATGTCGGCGCGCTTGAGCTCAAGGAGCTGCTCTAGCCCCTCGATGCCGAACTCACCCACCCAGCGGCGCATCCCCGCGCGGCGTGAGGGGAAGTCCTCTCCGTGGTGGCGGATGAGCTTGCACACCGTCTTGATCGTCGCCGTATCGCTCTTGAGGCGGCGCAGCAGCTTCTCGGCGAGCTCATCGCTCAGCTGCTCATGCCCGATGAAGTGCCCCTTGCCGTCCTCGCCTATGGAAAAGCAGGCGGGCTTGCCGCTGTCATGTAGCAGGGCTGTGAGGCGCAGCGTCTCGTCGGGCTCGATGGCTTGCACCGTATGCGCACAGTGATTCCATACGTCGTAGAGGTGGTGCGGGTTCTGCTGATCAAGCCCCTGCATGGGCGCGAGCTCGGGGAGAAAGCTGGCAAAGACCTCCGCATAGCTGATGAGGATACCCGCAGCCCCTTGTCCTACGAGGATGCCCTTGAGCTCCTTGTAGATGCGCTCCACGCTGATAGAGGCAAGTAGTCCCTGCTGCTGGCGCAGCGCAAGGGATGTATGCTGCTCGATGGCAAAGCCGAGGCGCGAGGCAAAGCGCAGCGCGCGCAGGATGCGCAGTCCGTCCTCCTCAAAGCGCTCGCGAGCGATGCCGACGCAGCGGATGATTTTTTTCTCCAGATCCTCACGTCCATTGAAGCAGTCGATGAGCCCCCGCTGCGGATTGTAGGCCATCGCGTTGATGGTAAAATCGCGCCGCGCGAGGTCCTCGCGTAGGTCACTCACGTAGGTGACGCTATCGGGGCGTCGCTGATCGCTGTAGGCTCCATCGAGGCGGTAGGTAGTGACCTCTACGGGGACTTTCTTGACCATGATGGTGACGGTACCATGCTGGAGACCTGTCTTGATGCAGTGGTGGTCGGAGAAGACCTTGAGTACCTGCTCGGGGGTGGCATTCGTGCAGACATCCCAGTCGAGGGGAGTCTTGCCCATGAGCGAGTCACGCACGCAGCCTCCGACGGCGTAGGCCTCGTAGCTGTGGCTTTCGAGACGATCAATGACGTGGGCTGCGTGAGGGGCAAGTGCTAGGGTAAGGCTGGAGGAAGTGCTCATTAAATAGTAATAGTTTGTTATATAGGGGTAGTTATTTCTAGAGACTAGATGGGGGGGATGGTGGTGACCATTCCCCCCCATGAGTGACGCGCTTAGCGCGTATTAGACTTTTTCATCACTGTAGTCGATGGAAGCGAGTGCTTGGTAGAGCTTCCAGCGGTGCTTGATGTCCTTTTTCTCCAGCTCAAGGAGACGAGCGAAGTGCTCGGGCTTGGACTGGGCGAGCATGCGGAAGCGGTTCTCGGCGAGGAGGGCTTTCTCCAGGTCGAGCTTGCCAGGCTTGCTCTTGATGGTGAGGGGGTTCTTGCCTTGTTCGAGGCGGTCGGGGTTGAAGTTGTAGAGCATCCAGCGACCGCTGTTGACGGCGTTCTTCTGGTGTTCGAGACCATTGGCCATGTTGATACCGTGGGCGATACAGTGGCTGTAGGCGATGACGAGCGCAGGGCCGTCGTATTCCTCTGCCTCGACGAGCGTCTTGAGGGTGTGCTCGTCGTTGGCACCCATGGCGATAGCGCCGACATAGATGTTGCCGTAGGTCATGGCGATGTAGCCGAGGTCCTTCTTGGCCTGATCCTTACCACCGGTGGCGAACTTTGCAATCGCACCACGGGGCGTGGACTTCGAGCACTGACCGCCCGTATTGGAGTACACCTCCGTGTCGAGGACGAGGATCTTCACCTTCTGACCTGTCGCGAGGACGTGATCGAGACCACCGTAGCCGATGTCATAGGCCCAGCCGTCTCCCCCGATGATCCAGACGGACTTGTGGACGAGGTCGTCAGCCTTGGCCTTGAGCAGGGAGAGCTCGGGCTTGTCACCACAGGCTGTCTTGAGCTCGGCTATGTCGGCGCGCTGCTGCACGTAGTCTTTCTCGGTCTTATGAGGATTCGCAGCGATGCGCTCGGCGAGATCTGCGCCTACCTCTGTAGCCGCCTTGTCGAGCAGCTCGGTGGCGTATTGGCGCTTCTTGTCCAGTGAGACGCGGAAGCCGAGGCCGAATTCGGCGTTGTCTTCAAAGAGACTATTCGCCCATGCGGGGCCGCGTCCGTCCTTGTCGTGTGACCAAGGAGTGGTGGGCAGATTGCCCCCGTAGATGGAGGAGCAGCCTGTTGCATTTGCAATGACGAGGCGATTGCCAAAGAGCTGGGTGAGCATCTTGAGATAAGGAGTCTCACCGCAGCCGGCGCAGGCACCGGAGTACTCAAAGAGGGGGCGCAGGAATTGCACGTCCTTCACCTTGGCATTGCCCACGGTGATGCGGTCAGCATCGGGGAGCTTGTCGAAGAACTCAAAGTTCTTTGTCTCACGCTTGAGGCACTCAGCCACAGGTGTCATGGTCAGCGAGTCGGTAGGACATACCTTGGTGCAGAGCGTACAGCCCGTGCAGTCAGCCGCCGAGGTCTGGATGATGAACTCGCTGCCCTTCCATGCCTTGTGCATGGCCTTGGCGGGGAAGCTCTGGAAGCCCTCGGGCGCGTCAGCCAGATTCGCAGGGTCAGTGATCTGAGCACGAATACAGGCGTGGGGGCAGACGATGGTACACTTGCCGCACTGGATGCAGCTCTTGGGGGTCCACACGGGGATCTCAAGCGCGAGATCGCGCTTCTCGTACTGGGTCGTGCCGCTGGGGAAGGTGCCATCGCAGGGCATCTCGGAGACCTTGACACTATTGCCCTCACCGACGCCGAGGCGACCGAGGACATTCTTGACAAAGTCGGGCGCATGCTCTGGCATAGGAGCGGGGATGGCGTGACCTGTGAGGGACTTGCCCGCGACGGGGACTTCGTAGAGATTGTCCAGCGAGGCATCGACTGCCGCGATGTTCTTGTCAACGACGTCTTGACCCTTCTTGCCGTAGGTCTTCACGATGGCCTTCTTGATCAGCTCGATGGCCTCTTGGGGAGGAATCACATTCGCCAGCTTGAAGAAGCAGGTCTGCATGATCGTGTTGATGCGCCCTCCCATGCCCGAGGCCTTGGCGACCTTGAAGGCATCAATGCAGTAGACCTTGACATTCTTGTCGAGGATCTGCTGCTGCATGCGTGCAGGCAGGCTATCCCAGACCGCGTCAGGGGCGACATCGGTATTGATGAGGAAGGTGGAGTCCTGAGCGGCATTCTTGAGGAAGTCATAGAGATTCAGAATGCTGGGCTGGTGCAGCGCGATGAAGTTCGCATTCGTGATCGTGTAGGTACTGTGAATGGGGGTCGTGCCAAAGCGCAGGTGCGATGTGGTCGTGGAGCCCGACTTCTTGGAGTCGTATTCAAAGTAGCCTTGGACGTAGAGATCAGTATTCTCACCGATGATCTTGATCGCATCCTTGTTCGCACCGACTGTACCGTCAGAGCCCAGACCGTAGAACATGCAGCGTGTGACCGTGTCCGCCTCGGTGGAGAAGGTGGGGTCATAGCTCAGCGAGAGACCCGTGACATCATCCTCGATACCGATGGTGAAGACCTCCTTCGGCTGGTCCTTCTTGAGCTCATGACTGATGGCCTTGACCATGGCAGGGGTGAATTCCTTCGACCCCAGACCGTAGCGACCACCGACGACCTGTGGCATGTCAAAGGGCAGAGTCCCTGCGATGTGCGCTACAGAGAGGCACTGGATGACGTCTTGGAGGAGAGGCTCGCCGAGACTACCTGGCTCCTTGGTGCGGTCGAGCACCGCGATCTTCTTGACCGTGGCAGGGAGAGCCGCGATGATGTCCTCGACGGGGAAGGGACGATAGAGGCGCACCTTGAGCACACCGATGTCCTCACTGAGAGCCTTGACTGTCTCAAGGCAGGCCTCAGCACCCGAGCCCATGATGATGATGACGCGCGTCGCCTCGGGAGAGCCGACGTATTCTACGAGATCATAGTGGCGGCCGGTGAGCTCGCCGAATTGCTTCATCGTCTGCTTGACGATGGCGGGCAGCGCGGTGTAGTAGCTATTCACCGTCTCACGGCCTTGGAAGTAGACGTCAGGATTCTGAGCCGTACCGCGGATCACGGGAGCGTCGGGGGTCAGCCCGCGCTTGTGAAAGCGCTCGACGAGCTCGGGCTTCATCATCGCCCTGAGAGTGTCATCGCTGATGTCGGCGATCTTGCCCACCTCATGCGAGGTGCGGAAGCCGTCAAAGAAGCTCATGAAAGGAATCTGGGACTCCAGCGTCGCCGCATGCGCGATCGCTGCCATATCGGGGGCCTCCTGCGTACTCGCGCCGCAGAGCATCGCCCAGCCAGTCGAGCGACAAGCCATGACATCGCTGTGGTCGCCAAAAATAGAAAGACCCTGTGCCGCAAGGGAACGAGCCGCAATGTGAAGGACGCAGGGGAAGAGCTCGCCGGCGATCTTGAACATGTTGGGAATCATGAGGAGAAGACCCTGCGAAGCGGTGAATGAAGTGGCTAGTGAGCCCGTCTGAAGGGCACCATGCACGGCACCGGCAGCGCCGGCCTCACTTTCCATCTCAACCACGGCAGGCACGGTCCCCCAGATGTTCTCGCGCTGGATGGCCATCCAACTCTCAGCAGCCTCACCCATAGAGGAAGAAGGCGTGATGGGGTAGATTGCAGCCACTTCGGAACAACGGTATGCGACAGAAGCTA
>CAYJJA010000058.1:5481-15515 GCA_964370355.1 uncultured Akkermansia sp.
GGTGCTGTATGTAGTGCTCATAAAATATTATAACTTGTAACTATCTATTAACGGTAATATTGGTGATGAATATAGCGCGTCAGATGAGGCTGATTCTACTCCTCGTAACGCGTGAAATCAATTCAAAAAAGACGCATCACACCGTTTTTTTGAACGAAAGAGCTTGATGCGTCCTTCTCTAGAGTCATTGCTTTCGAGAAGGGGAGCATCATAAAATATTTACAACTAGATCTTAAAAGGTGAATCCGAGACCGACGCGTATCGTCTGATAGCTCTGCTCCTCCATCGTGATCTCCTCACCTGTACGCAGCTTGAGCTCGGGCGTTGCCGTGCTGCTAGAGATGAGATAAGAGGCAAAGATATAAAAGCTCTGCGAGAGATGCAGCGTCAGACCCGTCTCAAAGGCGTAGACATAGCCAAAATCATCGGCCGTATTGCTCTCAAGACTCGTGAGCTGGCCGGTCGAGGGAGAGGTGACAATGTAGCTTGGTGCGTCAATGGACATCGTGCTCAGACCGATGTGAGCGCCCGCGTAGATGGAGATCGAGGAGGAGAGCTTGTAGCTATAGCGATAGCCGACCATGGCATGACCCATCGTGAGATCCGCCTTGGAGTCAATATCGACAAAGCCAATGCCATCGTGATACGTACTCGTCGAGGTAAAGTCGCCCAGAGCCCCGCCGAGTGTGAAGATAAAGCCACCCGATGAGCCCGCCATGTAGCCGATGGCTATATCGCCGCCCATCATATCCGCTTTGTAGTCTCCGCTGCCAAAGTAGACACTATCCTTATAGAGCGAGTCTATGGCTGTGTGTGAGCTACCCGAGAGCTCCATGACCCAGCCCGTCGTGCTTGAGTAGGTGGTGGTCTGCGCCTGAGCGAGGCTGGATGAGGCTAGAAGAGCGATGCCGCTCACGGAGAGTGAGGCAAGGAGGGAAGTGAGTATTTTTTTAAGTTTCATAATAGATAACGTGGAGAATTCTAACTCGATCCATTTTGGATGATCGCCTCTTCTTTGTCAATACTTATCCGAGTAATTAGACATCAAATCAACCTGATTCCCAAAAGCCGCAAAAGCACAGCGTACTAGGCAGCTCAAAAGTGAAGCAAGGCGATATGATACTCAATCCCCACTAGCTGGTCTGCTATGGAGCTCAATGAGCACAGGGATGGGCAGACGGTGCCTGCGCAGAAAGCGCTTCAACGCGCGAGCCTCGCCTAGGGCTAGGGCGGGCGAGTCAAAGTGAAGGGCACCGAAGGCGAGGGGGAAGAATTTTTTCAACCCACGCCGCCGCAGCCCCATGAGTCCGCGCTTCGTATCCGCGAGAGAGGGGCGTGCCAAGAAGCCGCCTCGGAGCTCCGCCTTGGGATTTCTACTCATCGATGTGGGGTAAATATCCATATCGAGCACGAGTCCCTTCTTCCCCCGCGCCCAGAAGCGCAGCACCGCATGAGGGGTGGATAGCCCCTGCTCTGCGTCGAACTCCATGGTGAGGACGCGCGGAAGGCTGAATAGTAAGATCAGAGGAATCACAAAGCTCATGCTCATCAGAACCCACAAGCAGGCAAAAACGATGACGAAGGGGTCACCTTGGAGCGCAGCATCACCAAAATCGCGGAGACCGCTCCACGAGAAGCCAAGCGCGAGGCAGATGAACAGCAACAGCCCCCCGCGCATCCCGAGGAAGCCCGCCTTCGACCTCTCCTTGGTCACGCGAAGGCGCGACCCCTCGACCTCAAAGCTACACCCCCCATCCTTTGCGACAAGTATATGCGTGTCTATCATGCTCCTATATTGGCAGATAGGAATAGCTCTGTCAAGCTGATCCGTACCAGTGGAAATTTGTGGGTCAATAGACCGACTGGGCAGTGGGCACGTCATCAGATCTACGAGAGTAGAAATTTTTGGGGGTCAATAGACCGGTTCGGGTGGTGTTGCTGTACGCGAATCTACGAGAGTAGAAATTTTTGGGAGTCAATAGACATTATGACCTTGCCACCCAAGACTCTGATCTACGAGAGTAGAAATTTTTTGGGGTCAATAGACAAATCACGTTCGCTCTTGTTTGCTTCATCTACGAGAGTAGAAATTTTTGGGGGTCAATAGACCGGGATGATGCCGTTTGCATTGTTATATCTACGAGAGTAGAAATTTTTGGGGGTCAATAGACAGCGCACAGGCCCATCGGATATAGCGAATCTACGAGAGTAGAAATTTTTGGGGGTCAATAGACATATGTGGTTACAGGCTCAGCCTCAGCCATCTACGAGAGTAGAAATTTTTGGGGGTCAATAGACGGAATGGGCTCGATGAAGGACGGCATTATCTACGAGAGTAGAAATTTTTGGGGGTCAATAGACTTTAACATCAAGTTGTACGAGTGGCTCGAATCTACGAGAGTAGAAATTTTTGGGGGTCAATAGACGGAAGTGTGACTTTCGAGCTTGATAAGATCTACGAGAGTAGAAATTTTGGGTTGACAATAGACGGGTCAGAAGCCGTTTTCATTGTTATATCTACGAGAGTAGAAATTTTTGGGGGTCAATAGACTTAACTAAGAAAGAACAAGAGTATGTTATCTACGAGAGTAGAAATTTTTGGGGGTCAATAGACAAAAATGAAAATGTTTTAACATTTTTATCTACGAGAGTAGAAATTTTTGGGGGTCAATAGACCACCCACGCGCCCAAAAATCGACTACCATCTACGAGAGTAGAAATTTTTGGGGGTCAATAGACGTTGCCCGACTTTGTTCCTTTCTTTTTTATACGATAGTAGAAATTTTTGGGGGTCAATAGAAGCGATACCTACTCTACCCCTCTATCAAATCTACGAGAGTAGAAATTTTTGGGGGTCAATAGACTGCACTATGGTTCTTGTGCAAGCACCCATCTACGAGAGTAGAAATTTTTGGGGGTCAATAGACCAAAAGCCAGCGGATTTTCAGCCCACGCATCTACGAGAGTAGAAATTTTTGGGGGTCAATAGACGACGATCTCGCGGCGGGCTGATTTTTTATCTACGAGAGTAGAAATTTTTGGGGGTCAATAGACGCACTTCGCGAGCAAAAAAGGCAGACATCTACGAGAGTAGAAATTTTTGGGGGCAAAACACCCTCGCGTGACATACTACACCGACCATATCTACGAGAGTAGAAATTTTTGGGGGTCAATAGACTATGATGCCATAATGGCTAACCCCATAATCTACGAGAGTAGAAATTTTTTGGGGTCAATAGACGGCGGCGAGATCGGTGAAGTATTCGGATCTACGAGAGTAGAAATTTTTTGGGGTCAATAGACTGAGCGCAGATGATTAATCATGTGAGATCTACGAGAGTAGAAATTTTTTGGGGTCAATAGACTCTTTCAATGTCGCGGGGCCTGACGGTATCTACGAGAGTAGAAATTTTTTGGGGTCAATAGACAGATTTTTGGGCGATAGACATATACTATCTACGAGAGTAGAAATTTTTTGGGGTCAATAGACCAGCAGACGCCCCCCACAGAGCATTTGATCTACGACAGTAGAAATTTTTTGGGGTCAATAGACTTGATATTATCTAGCTTGATTCTTTTTCGAGATTAGAAATTTTTTGGGGTCAATAGACTTTGGTATCTTACTGCTTGTATTGTTATCTACGAGAGTAGAAATTTTTTGGGGTCAATAGACATGAATCCGCTGGAGCTGCGACGCCGTATCTACGAGAGTAGAAATTTTTTGGGGTCAATAGACTTTATTTGTCATTACTCCGCTTTGTCAGTATCTACGAGAGTAGAAATTTTTTGGGGTCAATAGACTAAAGATGGATTCGGGTCACATAGCTAATCTACGAGAGTAGAAATTTTTTGGGGTCAATAGACCTGATGGACAATGGAGCGGGCGCGGGTATCTACGAGAGTAGAAATTTTTTGGGGTCAATAGACGGCAAAGAGCCCGGCGCCAAGGACGTATCTACGAGAGTAGAAATTTTTTGGGGTCAATAGACAGCCTGGCGTGTTTGCGTTGACAATCAATCTACGAGAGTAGAAATTTTTTGGGGTCAATAGACCGCCCGAAGCGCAAGCTCAACTGCGTATCTACGAGAGTAGAAATTTTTTGGGGTCAATAGACGACGCGGTACTCATGGCATGCCCGCCATCTACGAGAGTAGAAATTTTTGGGGGTCAATAGACGGTTATTTCCTTAGAATAAGTAGCTTATCTACGAGAGTAGAAATTTTTGGGGGTCAATAGACTTATCATTTGGGCAGAGCGCAACCCCATCTACGAGAGTAGAAATTTTTGGGGGTCAATAGACTACTGTGTTCGAGCTTACCACATATTATCTACGAGAGTAGAAATTTTTGGGGGTCAATAGACGTGTATTGGTGTGAGGCATCGAAGCCTATCTACGAGAGTAGAAATTTTTGGGGGTCAATAGACGTCGGATTTTTGGAAGCTACAACTTCATCTACGAGAGTAGAAATTTTTGGGGGTCAATAGACGTATTTTTTATGTCCGCCTTGGTATTATATCTACGAGAGTAGAAATTTTTGGGGGTCAATAGACCGTGTGAAGGCAGCGAGGCTGCCTCTACAAGAGAGTTATATAAAATCTTTTCAGATTGGTCAAATGAAAAATGATTGAGCTGGAAAGAAAATGATAAAATGAGGACGGAGCTTTGCATATAGCCTCCGCGTGCCCCCTCCCATATCACACAGCTAGAGTATAATGAGGTCGTCATCCTCGTTGCTCGGGTAGCCGTACTTGGCGACGCAGTTTGTATCGCCTATATTGTAGATGAGTACGCTGTCTCCTTGCTTGAAGAGACGCTCAAACTTTACCTCTATATCCGTGCATAGGTTGTTCAGAATGCGGGGACTGTTCTTGATCTCAAAGACGGAGTACTGCACGCGCCGTCCGTATGCCTTGAGGCACTTGGCAAAGCGTGTGCGTATTTTATCATTTTGTATATCGTAGACGACGAGGAGCATATCATTCCGATGTGCTTGAGATGTGAAAGGTGGGGAATTGATCCAGCGGTGCTTCTTTCATCGTCCAGCGGTAGTACTGCTGGCAGTAGCGAAACATGGCTTGCTTGTGCGCGAGGAGGTCCTTGAGAAAGAAGCGGACGTATTTTTTCTGATTGTTCCACGGCAGTGTGTAGGCGTGGTGTTGGAGCTTGAAGTCCTTTTCATCAATCTGACCGAGATTGTGCGCCTTGCGCAGTCGCTTGTCGATGATGCAGCGAAAGGGCTCCATGATGTCGCAGACCAGCGACTTTCTCTGATAGAAGAATCGGTGATGCACCCCGCAGTAGAGGTCAAAGCCGTAGAGTGAGAGATGCGCGTCAATCAGATTGAACAAAAAGCTGTAGCCTATATCCAGTAGCAGATTGGGGATGTCGCGCTTGCAGCGCGGCTCGCGCCGCTGCCATGAGAGGGGGCGCATGTAGTGGGTGAAAAAGAGGCGGCTCGCCTGCCCCTCCAGCCCCATGAGGGTGTGTCCGTCTGTGGCACTCAGTGGGTCGATGAGCTCAAGCTGCTTGCGTGCCTCTTTGTCGGCGAGGCTGGGCTTGCGGAGCTGCTTGAGGAGCTCGGCTTGATTGGCGATTTTTTGCCTGATGAGTTGCTGGGCTATATCGAGCTGGCGTGTGTTGCTGTATTGGCGCATGCGTAGTAGGGTGTTGCCCTCGGCGGCGCAGTTGATGCGGGTGATGACCTTCAGGCTGGGGGAGAGCAGGATGATGGGGAAGGCAAAGCGTAGTGCCTGCCGTATCATGACGCTGGTGAGTGAGATCTCTCCGATGATGAAGAGGGCAAAGATGCGGTGGCAGGAGTGCTGGAGCATGACGCGCCCCTCTCTGTCCTCAATGAGGATGTTGTCCGCGCGGAATTTGAGCTTTTCGCCATGCTGGATGACGATGTGGACGAGGACTTGCTTGTACTTGAAATCGGGGTAGGATAGCATGGGCTTAGTCTCCTTCTTCTCCTTCTTCTTCTCCTTCGTAGAGCTCGCAGAGGGGGTTATAAATGCAGTGTCGACAGCGTGCGGGGCGGATGTCGTGGGGCATGGTTGGGCTGTAGTTGCGTATAGCGTCAAGCACGCGCTCAAAGGCGATGAGCTCTTGCTCGTCGGGGAGTGGGACGGGGTGGAGGCGATTGTCCTTGAGCGAGTGGATGCGCATCTCGCGCACCTCATAGCCCATCTCCATGAGGGCAAAACGCTGGGCGTAGAGCTGGTAGCGAAATCCCTCGTAGACGGCGGTCACGGAGTACTTTCTCTCGGTGAGCAGCCCCTTCTCGCGATCAAAGATGTCGATGCGCCCCAGTAGCTTGTAGTGCTCGCTGTAGACGAAGCAGCCGCTGAGGATGGAGGCCTTGCTGCTGTAGATGCCCTCATCAATGCGGGCATGGGTGGCTTGGCCGCGCTTTTGCGGGCTCTGTTGGTAGATGGCCTCGGAGCTGGTGTTGCGAAAGATGTCGTGGTAGTAGATGGAGCGAGGACAAAAGATGAAGTCATTGATCTGGGTGATTTGTAGATAGTGCTCCATCTCTTGTCCTCCTGTGTGTGTTGTTGCGGTTGTTGTGGGCTTTCTAGATCTGTGTGATCTGGGCGATCTGGGCGTCTACGACGGGCTTGCTCTGGACGTAGGCGTACCAGTCCTCATTCTTGATGAGTGCGGCGTTGTTCTCACCTGCTCGGAGTCGCTGGAGCATGAGTAGCCCCTTGCGTGCGATGTGGTAGGCGCCGTTGGCATCGGCATTGGCGGGCAGTGTCTTGCCGTGTAGGCGTGAGTCGTAGCCCTGCCCTAGGGCAAAGGCGACGGGGGAGAGGATGTAGTCGTGCTCGGCGTAGGAGTAGCGCATGCTGAGCACGAGGGCTAGCAGGCTCATCATCTCGCGTAGCAGGGCGGCATCGTCGGAGCTGGAGAGCTGCTGCTGGAGCTCGGGGCTGCTGGGCTCTATGCCTTTGCTGGTGAGTAGCTGCTTCATACGCTCGGTGACGTCTATGGGCTCGGTGGCTCCGTTGTTGTTGTTGGCTTGCTTGTTCCATCGGTAGCGTATGCCGCCCCATGTCTTGACTGTCCATTGCTTTTTGCCGGTGGTGACGTAGTCTTTCTCATGGTAGGTGAAGTCGAAGCAGTCGTCTGACGCGTTGTAGCTGATGCTCTGCATCTTGGAGAAGAAGGCGCGTGCCTGCTCTCTATTCTGGTAGCGGGGCTTGAGGCGGTCGATGTAGCCGGTGATGGGGTCTATCTTGCTGGTGTGGGCGGCGGGGAGGTAGTAGAGGATGCCGTTTTGCTTGCCCATCTTTTGGAAGCTCTCGAAGGGGGCGGTGAGCTGGTAGGCCTGCGTGATGCCGCCTGTTGATTGTGGGTCTCTGTTTTTGAAGCAGAGGTAGTTGAGCTTGGTAATGAGGGCTTTTTCGAATTTTTGATAGACTTGTTTCTCGACTTTGAAGCGTCCGCGCTTGAAGCCAAAGTTGAGGTCTTCGAGCACGATGATGGCTTGGTACTTCTCGGCGAGGGTGCAGAGCTCGTGGATGACGTGGGAGAGGTAGCCTTCCTTGAGCTGGGCGATTTGCTCGATGTTGCCCCATGCTTTGCGGGCGTGGTCGCGCTCTTTTTCGCGGGCGTTGAGCTTGCTGTGGTAGTCCACGGTGCTGTGGTTGCCTGCGCGTAGGGTGTTGAGGCTGCGCTGCTCAAGGATGTGTCCGTCTTGGTTGATGACGGTGAGGTAGAGGAGGTGTCGCTCGCCGCGGTCGATGCCTATGATGTTCACCTGCTGGTTGTCGGTGATGGCTTGATTCACTGCGTCGTTGATTCGCGTGGCACCTGTTGCTTGGAAGTTGAGGGTGAGTGGTACGTGAAAGAGGAATTGATCGCGGGTGTAGCGTCTATCCTTGGTGATGTCGTGGGTGGCTTGCTTGGTGATGACTCGATCGCGGTAGCTGCGTGTGAGCTCGCTGAGCTGCTCGGCGCGCAGCTTGCCGGCGTGGAGCTGCATGAGCTCGTGGTAGACGGTGTCGGGGATGGCCTCGCCGTCGCTTGTGGTCTTGTTGATGAGCGTACTTCCCTCTTTGTGGGTGATGATGCTCTCGCCGTGGATGGAGCTGCGACGGTAGAAGAGCTCGGCCTCGCCGTTGAGCTTGATCTGGGGGCTGGCGAGATTCTCTGGGCTAAAGCAGCTATTCCAGTAGAGGGTGTGGAGGTTGGGCGTGCCTGTTGCTGCTGCGTTGTAGTCTTTGTTGGAGATTTTGAAGAGCAGTAGCTTGCCTTCTCTGACGAGCTGGTGGATGTAGTCGGCGGAGAATGATTCAAAGCGTAGGCTATAGCCTATGCGGTCGATGTCTTGGTAGAACTCTGACATGTCTGGGTACTCGTCAAAGGGCTTCAGCGAGCTCAGATCATAGATGCTGGTGCTCCTGTAGGCCTTGAGGAAGGCGAGGCAGAAGGCAAACCATTCGTTGAGAGCTGCTCGGAAGCCTTGCTCATCGCCTGTGAGTTTTTTGTATTTGGTGGTGAGCTTGCAGGTCTCATCGGCTCCTTGGGGGTAGAGATTGTAGATTCTCTTGGAGATGGGGAGCGGGGTGATGAAGCTCTTCGGATCATCTAGGATGAAGTCTTGCTCGTTGCCCGCGGCGAAGTAGGCTTTGACGTCTTTGAGCCTGATGCTGCACTTGGGGATTGTCTTTCCGCTGCCAGGGAGGAGCTTGTAGACCATTTTCTCATAGCAGTTTGTATCGGTGCTTGGCGCTTGATTCTTCTCGGTGAAGTAGTCTTTGTCAGATGCTTTTTTTGCTTCTTTAGCTGGGTTAATGATTCCCAAGTATTTGACACCGTCTTTGCGTAGGAGGATGCATTTGTTGTCTTTCTCCTTGTTTTGATCCCAGCCATTGGCGAGGGTGACGGACTTGAAGTTGAGCTTGAATTTCTTCTCGCTGTAGGGCTTCTTGGTGGCGTAGTTGCGTATCTTGTCGTAGAGGCGGGTGACGAGGAAGAGCTCTTCGTTGATGGGGCTGTAGCTGCTGTAGAAGGTCGTGTCGAGCTCGTAGTGGGGCTGGTCTTTGGGCTGGATGCTCAGCAGCTTCACATAGTGGAGCATGTCCATAAAGCAGTCCATGTAGGTCTTGATATCCGCGATGACCTTGGGGGTGGCGCGGTGGAGGAGGGGATGCGCAGTCTCGAGCTCGCCCTTGAGGGTGCTGTAGTAGCTGGTCAGCGCGCTCTCGTAGCTGTGCCTCTTCTCATTGAGGGTGGTGTGAAAGTGTGTGGCGAATTGCTCCGCGAGGGGGACGGCCAGCTTCTCGGCTAGGGCTGTCTCTTCATCGAGGCTGGTGGCGTAGAGGCTGAGGGCATCTTGGAGGGCGGCGAGGGAGTAGTAGGGGGTCTTTTCTATCTGCTCAAGGAGCTTGTCCTCGTTGGGCTTTTTTTTGCTCTGGGAGCTGAGTTGGTAGAGTAGGGCATCGCTGATGATGTAGTGCCTGTCGTAGAAGAGGGCGGAGACCTTGCGCAGATTGCTCTGGTGGATGTATATTTTTGCGCTATCGTAGCTGCCAGTGGCGAGCCCCTTGTAGAGGGACATGAGCTCTAGAGGCAGCGTGCCTGTCTCGTGGGCGAGGGGGTGCTGTGTGTCGAGGATAAAGCTCCTGTGCAGGCTGGAGAGGGCGTCATACATCTCGGGGGCAGAGGCGAATCCCTCGGGGAGGAAGGAGAGGCTCTCGCGGTCGCTGAGGATTTGCTTGAAGAGCATCTTGAAGCTGGGGATGCGCTCCTTTTTGTTGGTTAATTTCTGGTTGTGCAGATTGATGAGCTCATTGAGCCCTTGCTCTTTGATGCCGCTGTCTAGCGTGCGCCCGCCGAGGGTGGCATTGTAGGCGGTGATGCCGGACTGGGTGAGGCAGTCGAGGTAGTGGCGGAGGGTGAAGCTGGCGTGGATGCGCTGGATGGCCTCGGGGGCTGCTGCGTGATGCGCCGCGATGAGGGGGGCTAGCTGGGCGTGCTTTCTGAGGTAGAGATCTTGGTTGTCGAGGAATTTGAGCAGATTCTC